>JAHJSY010000038.1 GCA_018830125.1 Patescibacteria group bacterium
CCAATTACCGGTAAAACAATGAATAACGCCTGGCAAATTATAATTTTTTAAGATATCTAGTAAATCGTCATGAGCCATCCGACAATGTAATATAATTGGCAACCTTAATTCTTTAGCCAGATCTAGCTGTTCTAATAATACTTCTTTTTGTCTGTCCTTAAACTTTCCGTAATCTCTAAAATAATCAAGCCCTATTTCTCCAATCGCAACCACTTTTGGGGATGATAGACATAAACTTCTACACTGCGAAGTATGGAAGTTTTTGGTTATTTCGGCATGGATTGGGTGAAGACCAACCGTAGCATGAACTTCATTATATTTTTCGGCAATCTCAATAGCTTTTTTGCTTGTATCATACTCCGATCCAACATTTATCATTCTAATATTTTCAGCCAAAGAACGCTTGATAACTTCATCAAAATCATTTTCAAAAGTTTTAAAATTAAGATGGGCGTGGGAATCTATTAACATATAGTATTGTCAAGCCCTAGCCTTAGGAACAGTACTTCTGATTTCGGGTTTGAAAATTTATTATTCTTTCTGGCAATCTCTTTCTTAATTTTCTCTGATGTTTCTGGCAAAAATGGTTCAAGTAACTCAACTATGTTATCTAGAACGATTAATAAATTATCTAAGGTCTTGGCTGAATTTTCTTGTCGTTCCCATGGTTTCTCTCTCTCAATGTATCTATCACAAAAACTAATTAAATCCCAAATACTTTTTAAGGCTTCGTTAAATTTAAACTCTTCTAAAGCTTTTTTATAGGTCTCTTGAGTTTTGATTATTTCAGGCTCAACATCTTTAATATTTCCATTTTTAAAACCAACATTTCCAGCCATTGTTCTTACTCGAGCAAGCAAATTACCTATTCCGGAAGCTAAATCAGAATTATATCTTTGTTCAAACTTCTCATAAGTAAAATCACCATCTCCAGCTGAAGGAATTTCTCTTAATAAATAATATCTAACTGCATCAGTCCCATATTTTTTAACCAATTCAAATGGATCAACAACATTACCTAGCGATTTAGACATTTTCTGACCATTAACGCCGATAAAACCATGAACAAATATTTTCTTAGGCAGATCTATTCCTAAAGATAAAAGCATTGCTGGCCAAATAAGAGCATGAAATTTTAAGATATCTTTTCCGATACAATGAACATCAGCTGGCCAATACTTTTTAAATTGTTCTGTCTCTTCTGCATAACCAATAGCTGAAATATAATTAGGAAGCGCATCTCCCCAAACATAAATTATCTGACTATCATCATCAGGAACTGGAAATCCCCAATATTTCTCTTTTGATCTTGAAAAGCTAACATCTCCAAAACCAGTTTTAATATAACCCAAAACTTCATTTTCCCTGGTTTTAGGAATAATTTCTAATTCGTTGTCTTTTATTTTCTTTTCAATTTGAGGTAAATATTTAGAAAGTTTAAAAAAATAATTCTCCTCTTCAATTAGTTCTGGCTCCTCTTTGTGAATGGGACACTTATTATCTTCTAAGTCTTTTTCCGTGATAAAGGCCTCACAACCAGAACAATAATATCCTTTATACTCTTTCTTATAAATATCTTCTTTCTCTCTTAACTTTAACCAAATTTTCTTAACAGCTGGCCAATGTCTTTTTTCGTCAGTAGTTCTAATAAAATCATTATTACAAAGATTTAATAAGGAGCTTAGCTCCTTAAATTTGGCTGATATTTCGTCAGTAAATTCTTTTGGGCTTTTACCAGCTTTTTCTGCCGCTTTTTTAATTTTTAAACCATGCTCATCAGTTCCCGTTAAAAAATAGACATCTTCCTCTAATGCTTTATGCCAACGTGCTAAAACATCTGCCTGAATCACTTCCAAAGCAAAACCGATATGCGGCGGTGCATTAGTATAAGGAATGCTAGTTGTGATATAAAATTTTTCCATTAATTTGTTTTACCACAAATCCACTTTTTTTACTAGATTTTACTAGTTACTAGAATCAACTACCAAAATTACTAGAACCAAAGCCAAAGTTCTAACATTACATCAAACGTCACGATCGTGGCTTTTTATGTAATCTAGATTTTATAATTTAAATTTTTTTCTTAAATGTAATTCATTGTCTATTGATTCTACGATGCAAAAGCGAACATATTTTCTTAGATCATAATATTCTATTATAAAGCTTACTTCGTCTTCACATTCATAAGGAAAAACCCAAACACTTTTTTGAAGCTCGCAAAAACCAATTTCTTTAATCTTTTTTCTAAAGATATCCCTCCCTGCCCTTTTATTTTCTGGGATATCAAATATTACCATTCTCCATTTTTCGTCCCATTCTCCTCTTTGAATCTTTATATCTTCGAAACAATAAGTTAATGCTTTTAATTTTCCTTTTTCAGTTAAAATCATTGTGTAAGAACCATCTGGGTTTTCCTTTTTTTTAATAATCATGGACTGATAAAGTTGCCTTATTTCATCTTTTAATTTTTCTCTATTAATTTTCCTCCAAAGACTAGAAGATTCTTTTAAAACTTTCCACTGACGATTAGGAGTTATAGCATAACCAAAATCTATTCCTGTTGATAGAAGTAATAATATTTTTTGTTTTGTAGGAGAAAGCTTTCTTGCCATTTATATTATTCACATATTACACTAAACGTCACGATCGTGGTTTTTTGCGTAATTTAAAACACAGCATGCTTTAAACTACTACGACTTTTTTGTCACGCCTCCTTTGAAGAAATTCTTTGAAGAACTCAAAGAATATGCCAAAAAGAGGAACTGCTAAAACTGCCCCGAGCAGACCCCAGAGATTTCCACCAACAACCAAAGAAACTAAAACTAAAGCTGGTGGTAGACCAACGAATTTTTTCATTAGAAGTGGAGATAATATCGTATTTTCAATTTGTTGAATTGCCCCAAAAGCAATCAAAGTAATAATTGCTTTAAATTGATCTGACGGGAAAATAATAACAAATAAAACAACTGCTGTTAGCAGTGGCCCTATATACGGAATAAAATTAAACACTCCAGCAAATAAAGCTAATGTAAATGGATATTTAACATTAAATATTAAAAAAACAATATAGGAAACAACGCCAACAAATAGAGAGGCTAATATCCTAGCACCAAACCATCCTGACACCTTTTTTTGACACCTTGCCCAAACACTCATAACTTGATTTTCATATCTTTTAGGAAATATAAGCATCAAAGATCTTTCTACACCCTTCTCTTCTAAAGATAAAAATATTGCCGTAATAATAACAAACAAAGTAGTGAAAACTCCTCCAAAAATAGAGAACAAAGCAGCAAAAATATTCTGAGCCATTCCTTCTAATGTGCTTCCTAATGATGTTAAAAAACTTTCCAAGCTTGAAAAAGCCTCAAACCCAAGTCCCTTCAAGGGTGGTGATATTTTTTCAAAATATTCTGGAAAGTTATTTAAAAATGCTTGAATTTCAGTAATGAATATTGGAACCATCATAAACAATAATATGCTTAATATCCCAAACGATCCAACATAGATAAGAACGACTGCTAATCCTCGCGGTATTTTTTTGGTTTGTAAAAAGTTAATTATTGGATTAAATAGAACCGAGATTGTCAAAGCAAAAATAAACCAAATTAAAATATTTCTCACCGAGAAAAGAAGATAAAACAAAGCAATAGTGATAGATATTTTTGCTATTGTTTTCCATGAGATATCTAAAATTTTTTCGTTATCCATGTATTTAGGATATTTTGGAATCTAGTTTTATCCTTAAATGGGCCGATCAAAGCTAAGTTAAGTTTTTCCGACTTAAAGATATCCTTGCTGACCTCCAAAATATCATTAATGCTTACTTTATTAATTCTAGCATATATTTGCTCCGGAGTTAAAATTCTTTTTTCTAAAAGTTCTTGAGCCCCATAAAAAGATGCTTGGGCGTCAGAGGCCTCAAAAAGCAATGCCATCTTTCCCTTATAATGATCTTTGGCTTTCTTGAGCTCATCGGCAGAAATCTTTTTCTGACTTATCTTCTTATATTCTTCTAAAATAACAGTGATGGCCTTATCTATTCTTTTGTTATCAACTCCGGCTTGGGTTACTAAAAATCCTGTATCGGGATCAGCCGAAACGGCCGTCCTAACATAATAAGCTAATCCTAATTGTTCTCTTACTTTAATAAATAAACGCGAACTCATCATTCCTCCCAGAATTGAACCAAGTAGCTCTAAGGCAAATCTTTTAGGATCATCAAGATCATATCCCCTAACCCCTAAACAGAAATGTGTTTGATCGGTGTTTTTGTAATAAACAAGTGCTTCTGGTTGACTTTGATATTCAACGACAGGAGATTTATTAACTATCTTTTTTGTGCTAATTTTAGAAAAATACTTTTTAACTTTTGGCTCTGCGTCTTTCGGAATATCCCCAGCTATACAGACAATTGTATTATTCCCCGTATATTGAGTTTTCATATAGTCAACAATCTGTTTTCTAGAAATACCTAAGACGCTTTTTTTAGTCCCAGCAATATCCCATCCAGCTGGCTGATCACCGTATAGTATTCTATTCCATAAACTTTGAACATAAGAAGAAGGATGATCAAAATACATATTGATCTCTTCAACAATAACTGCTTTTTCTTTCTGAATTTCTTTAGAATCTATTTTAGAATTTAAATAAATGTCTGAAATAACATCTAGAGCTAGATTAAAATGCCTAGCATCAACCTTGGCAAAATAACCAGTGTAATCTTCTCCCGTAAAAGCGTTATATATTCCACCTACCCTGTCCAATGGCTCAGAAATAGAAATCTGACTAGGTCTTTTTTTGGTTCCCTTAAACAGTAAGTGTTCAAGTAAATGAGAAATGCCACTTATTTCTTTTGTTTCATATTTAGAGCCGGTTCCTACCAAAACCAAAACCGTTACTGCCTGCGTCCCCTTCTGGGGAACAGTAATTATTTTTAAACCATTCTTCAAAGTTGTTTTCTTAAACATTAGTTCATTATATCCTAAAATCTAAATTTTAGCCAACAAAAAAAAGAAAAGCTCCTTGGCATTTAGCCACAGAGCTTATAAAATGTTAAGCTTTCTTCTTACTCTCGAGCATGATCAGGATATTCTTTGAATACCTGGAGCAATCTTAGAGTTGCTCCTTTCGCTTTATATCTTCCTTGTTCTAGAGCTTGAATAGTCCTTTCAGACAGATTCATTGCCAATGCAAACACTTTTTGAGTCATACCTATTTTCTCCTTTCATAAAAATAATGTGCTATTTTTGAACTAAGTTAATACTACCACAAATATTTAGATCGATCAACCCCCACAAAATACTTGACATAATTTTATGATTTGCTACAATAAAAGTATTATCGGGTAGGGTGCCTACCAGCCGTGAAATTCGGAACTTAAGCACTCATTTACTACCCGATTTTATTTTATAACAAAATTCAAAATATCTCCTTTTCCCGCTACAATATTCGGTTTTATTCTTTTCTTAAACGTAAGATACGCGATATTATGAGCTTCTGATTTCTTACCAATTCTTCTAAATATTATATCTTCTGATGAAAAATTTGGTCTTATTTTCCTAATTTCTTGAGAAAGATAATTTTTGATTAAACTAGATTTCCCCGGATATTCCAAGTCAATTATTATTTGATCAATCTGTTTAATATATTTCTTTATCAAAATAAATATTAAAATAGCGAACAATCGATAAACAAACACTTTTGGTTTTTCTGCCTCTCTAAAAATATCTTGAATCTCTCTTTTATCTTTTCCTGCGATAAAAATACTTTTAGATATACTGTTAGAAAAGGCAATTATTGTATTTCTATTAGTATTTTCAATCTTACCACTCTGATCAATTTCAATTATCATATAAAAGCCGCATTTCTTATTTGAGTTCTTGATTTAGAAATTGAGAAAGTTCTTTTATTTTAATTCTTTTTTGTTTCATAGTGTCGCGATCGCGGATAGTAACTGCGTTGTCTTTTAAAGTATCGAAGTCCACAGTAACAGCAAAAATGCAACCAATCTCATCTAGGCGACGATAACGACGACCAATAGATCCCGTTTGATCATAAAGAGTTACGAACTCTGTTTTTAATGATCTATAAATCTCTTTAGCTTTTTTAACTATTTCTGGCTTATTTTTAACCAATGGAAGGACGGCCACTTTTACAGGAGCTAAAATCCTGTTGATTTCAAGAAATATCTCTGTATTTGTCTTTCCACTTCTTCCACCTTTTATTTCTTGATAGGCCTCTGTCAAGAAAACAAATAAGCTTCTATCAACACCAACCGATGTTTCAATAACATGTGGAAAATATCCCTCATATTTTAGATCTTCTCCTGAATTCTTAGCATGATTAGATAAATCCCAATCCCCCCTGTTATGAATTCCCTCTATTTCTTTCCAACCAAAAGGAAATTTATACTCAATATCAACTGCTCTCTTAGCATAATGAGCTAATTCTTTTTTAGGAACCTCATAAATTCTTAGATTCTTTTTATTTATTCCTAATTTATAATACCAATTTAATCTTTGTTTCAACCAATATTCAAAAAACTTATCAGCTTTTTGATGTTCACAAAACCATTGCATTTCCATTTGTTCAAATTCCCGAGTTCTGAATATAAAGTCCTTGGGATTAATTTCATTTCTAAAGGCCTTACCAATTTGAGCAATTCCAAAAGGAACTTTAAGGCGCATTGATTGCATTATATTTTTGAAATTAACATATATTCCCTGACAAGTTTCAGGTCTTAGATATGCTATAGACGCATCATCCTCAACGGGACCAACCGATGTTTTCATCATTAAATTAAACTTCTTGGCTTTAGTAAATGCCCCTCCACAATCTGGACATTTTTCGCCAGCTGGCGAATTAACAAAATCTTTTCTAAAACGATGGTGGCATTTTTTGCACTCTACAAGCTCGTCGGCAAAACCAGCACTCAAATGACCCGATGCCTTCCAAACTCTTGGATTCATTAAAATAGAAGCATCCAAGCCGACAATATCATTTTGTTTTTTAATCATTTCGTCCCACCAAGCTTTTTTGATATTCTTTTTAAGCTCCACACCTAAGGGCCCAAAGTCATAACAAGACCCGAATCCTCCATAGATTTCAGAAGAAGGAAAGATGAATCCCCTTCTTTTACTAAAGCTAACAATTTTTTGCATTAAATCTTCCATTCTCTTATTTTACCGCAGAATTAGTTTTTACTAAAGGCGATGTATTGGTAACAAACACTTCTGTCCATTGATCTTCTCCACTGATTATTGCTTCATTAATAATAACAGCTGTTTGGTTTTTTTGGCTAGAGTTCGGCGTTAGAGCAACTTGAAAAGCGATGCTTGAAGAAGCTCCTTTTTCAACATCGCTAATCATCCAGACAACTTCTCTGCTTCCGCTATCATAAGCAAACTTTGATGACTCGCTTTCAGGAAAAATCTTCCCAGTCAACTTAACACTTGATGGCAAAACTGCCTTTACTCTTACATTGTTAACATTGTTAAAAGAATTGTTCATCTGCCAAACAACCGTATAAGTAGTTTCTTGTCCAACCTCTGGTGGATTGGGACCAGAATTTCCAAAAACCTCATCATTATAATCTGCTTTTTGAGCAATTTCTAATTTAGAATTCACTTTCGTTTCAAATTCTTCTTTTATTTCAGAAACTAAAACTGATGTTTTTAGAGTGCCTCCGTTATCCCAATTGCCTCTTAAATCAACCCAAAATTCAACTTTTCCCTCTTCTCCTCTTGATAAAAATTTGAGCTTAGAAACACTTCTCCAGTCCCACATAATGGAATGATCCCCCTTTTGAAATTGGCCCGAGTCAACTTTAATAGTATCGTAATCAAAACCAATACCATCTAGAGAAACGGCTAAAAATAAATCTTGAAATGGCTCGTCGCTAATATTTCTAAAGAAAATTTCGTAATGCAAAATATCGCCAGGGCTAGCAATGTAATTATTTTGTCCATTTATCAGCTGAAAAACAGAAAGCTGTGGTTTGGTAATTTCCGTTCCCCTTGTAGCTTCCTTAAGAACAATAAATTCATCATCTCGCCAAATACCAATAATCGCCTTAAATATCTTATACTCTTTAAGCCCACCTAATAATTTCCCCTTAATTTCTACTCTCCCACCGTCGGCTCTATTCAAAAAGGGTATTTCCCATTCTGTTTTATCAATTCCAGAAGGATTGCTATTTAAAAATTCAAATCCTTCGGGATATTCTATTTTTATGCTCAAATTAGTTAACGGTTGATCTGAGCTTGAAAAATAATTCAATGAAAAATCAAAATCTCTTCCAGACTCAACCTTTGAGGGTAAATCAAAATCAAAAGTTAATGGAACAGAATCTATTATAGTACTAAAAGTAGTTTCCGACTCATAACGAGCTTGTAAATTCTTTGGCGTATAAGAAAGCATCGCTTTAGCTATTTTCATATCTCCTTGTTTTCCCAAAAGACGTCCTTTAAATTGAAAAGTTTTCTCTTCTCCCGGATAAATATCGCCTAATTCTTCTGGGCCAATCTCAATTCTTCTTGAATCGCCTTCAGCCAATAAAGTATATTCTGGAAATTCAAAAATAAGACGGGGCTCTTCTAGCCGAACATCTCCATTATTCTTATACTTAACTGTATAGGTAATTTCATTAGAAGCAGAAGCATTACTAGGCCCTAATATTTCTAACTTTAATATTTCCTTAGAAAAAGGATTTCCTTGCCAATACCAATAACCAGCGATTCCCAGAACCCCCATTAAAATAAGCACCATAATAACAATCTTTTTCATATATTTATTATACTATATCTTCAACCCAAATTCAAGAAGTTAGGCTTTTTAGATAATGATCAGAGATTTTTGATAAACTTTTTGAGCTCTCTTTTTAATTTAAAACTATTACAATGCTTCAACGCCCCATAATAAGACTGAAGCGATTGATTAAATGATTTTCTAGTTATTAATCCTTGATTTAATTTTTCTTTGTTAAGTTTAATTTTTTTAAACATTCTCTTTTTAGTTTTTGTCCGAAGTGTTATATAATAAGGCAAAATAACATACCCGAGAAAATCAATTCCCTGTTTGAATTTTCTAATTTCTGTTTTTTGTGGATGTAATTGTAAATTGAGTTCCGTATTTAAAAAATTATTAATTAATTCAATTAGAATTTCGAGATACTCTAAACTTGGATCAATAATTACAAAGTCATCTGCATATCTAAAATAATATTTTATTTTTAATTGTTTTTTAATGAACCAGTCTAATTTATCTAAGAATATATTAGCAAAAATTTGCGAAGTTAGATTGCCAATTGGCAATCCTCTTTTTTCTGAAAAATTTTGTTTTATCTCTCTTTGCGGAAAATTGTCCACAGTTATTGAAAAACTTGATATAACTTCCCAAACTAACCACAAAAACTTGGGGTCGTTGACTTTGTTTTTTATTATAGCAAACAGTTTTTGGTGAGATACACTATGAAAAAACTTTTTAATATCGCATTTCAAAACATAAACTGGTTTTGCATAGTTATTACTAGCTTTTCGCAAGGTATGTGATAAATTTCTAACCGCTAAGTGAGTGCCCCTGTTTTCTCTGGATGAATACGAATGAAAGATAAAAGTTGGGTTAAAAATTTCATACAATTCTTTAAAAACAATATGATGAACCAATCTATCTTTAACTTTTGCCTTGTGAATTATTCTGTGCTTAGGGTCATAAATATGAAATTTCTTATAAGGACTGTGTTGATAGGTCTGATTTGCTAACTCATTATGAAGTTCAAAAATATTGTCTTCTAGGTATCTCTCAAATTCCATTACATCATATTTATTAGATTTACCCTTCTTGAATCCATCCCAACAAATTAAGATACTTTCTAAACTAATCAAATAATCATAAACATCATGGATCATAAAAATAAAGATATTCTAATAATCAAAAATTTGTACGAGTTCTATAAACTCTTTTATAGTTACTCTGCTTTATTCCCCAAGAAAGACAGATATGCCTTGGGAGCCAAATGTGAAATGTATATTATTGCAACACTTGAATTATTATTAGAGGCGAGTTGTGCCTATAGAGATGAGAAATTGGATTTAATTAAAAAAGCTAATGCTAAATTTGATACTTTAAAGCTTTTTATTCGACTATTAAAAGACTTGAATATTATTGACAGTAAAAAATATTTAAAACTACAGGGGCAAATTCAAGAAATTGGTAAAATGCTAGGTGGTTGGCAACGATCACTTAGTTAAAATTATATCAAAATAATAAATAAAGACCTTTGCGACGAGGTCTTTATTTTATTTAGACACAACCCAAGAAACAGCAACCCGCCAGAATAGTTGTCGTTGGCATTCGCCAAGTTGTCCGTGTTGTCGAAATCGAGCTTATCGTCGTTGGCCTTGAAGTAGAGCGAGCGGGCATTGGACTGCCAAGAAATTTATCCTTTCCCATCTATTCCTATCCTTAATTCACTGGAAAAATAGCTTAAAAAGTAATACTTCCCCTGCATTTTATTTGGCTCATAAAGTTGAACCTTAGAAAAGAATAAGTAGTGTCTAAATTCTCACATACTCTCCCATAATCCAAAATGAACCATGAGACTCTGATGTGTTGCTAGAAATTTAGAGTTTCGGCGAACCGCTACCCAGTTCTCTCATAGAGAGCTGAACCGGCTACATTAACCTACTCCCAAATCTATTCTATCATATTTTAAAAAGAAAAACGAGGCATAACATTTGTTACGCCCCGCAATTTTAAAAATTTGTCCAAGAACCAAGAACCAAAAACCAATATTCCCGATTCAAGGACCAAAGAGCAAAAAACCAAAGACACTACCCAAGAAACAGCAACCCGCCAGAA
>JAHJSY010000039.1 GCA_018830125.1 Patescibacteria group bacterium
TATTAAAACAAGGAGAATTAGTAATAATGCCCCGTAATGATTATGAGGAGTTTTTGCGTTTAAAAAAAATAATTCCTTTAGTAGATTTAACTCCATCTGAAAAAGAAGCACTCAAACAAGGAAGGAAAGAAATAAAACAAGAGGAAAAAGGAAAAAGGGAAAAAGAAAAAGGGGTCAGGAGCCTTTTTTAAATACACTCAGGAAACCTCCTTACATTAAGTTTGGAGATTTTTTCTTGGATTAAAAAGAAAATGAGAAATGTTTTTCACTGAGTGTTAAACATCCTGAGCTTCTAAAAAATCTCAGTTATGTTATGATAAATATAATAGAATTATGGAAGAAATTACTATAAATGTAATAAAGATATTTATGTTAGGGGCGATGAGCTTCGTTTTGGCTTTTTGGTTGACTCCTATTTTAACTCATTTTTTGTATAAGTATAAACTTTGGAGAAAAAGTATTAGAACCAAGTCGATAGATAATAAAGATTTGGTTTATTTTAAAAAGTTTCATTCTGAAAAAGAAATTCATGTTCCGAGATTCGGCGGTTTACTTATTTGGACAAGTGTTTTAGCCCTAGCTATTATTTTCTTTCTATTGTCTTTCACTGATATTTGGTGGTTTAAAAAACTAAACTTTTTAAGTAGATCTCAAACATGGATTCCTCTTTTTGCCTTAGTGGCTGCTTCTCTGGTCGGATTACTAGATGATATCTTACAGGTGTTTGGAAAAGGGAAGTATATAGCTGGTGGCCTTAGATTAAAATATAGATTAATTTTGGTAGTTTTGATTGGATTCGTCGGAGCTTGGTGGTTTTATTATAAATTAGGTTATAGTGCCCTTCACATCCCTGGGAATGGAGATATTCTTTTAGGAATTTGGTATATTCCATTTTTCATATTAGTAATGTTAGCAACATATAGTGGGGGAGTTATAGACGGAATAGATGGATTAGCCGGTGGAAGTTTTGCAACGATGTTCGCTGCTTTCGGGGGAATTGCTCTCTTTCAAAATCAAATTGACTTGGCTGCTTTTTGTATTGCTATCGCTGGTGCGATTTTAGCTTTTCTTTGGTTCAATATATCTCCGGCCCGTTTCTATATGGGCGAAACAGGTGTGCTGGGTTTGTGTTGTGCCCTAACAGTTGTTGCTTTTTTAACGAAGTCCGTATTGGTTCTTCCGATAATAGGATTTTTGCTTGTTATGGAGTCGGGATCAGTAATTGTTCAACTTTTATCAAAGAAAATAAGGGGAAAGAAAATTTTTCTAGCGGCTCCCATTCATCATCATTTTGAAGCTAAGGGTTGGCCTCATTATAAGATAACCATGCGTTTCTGGGTCATTGGAATCGTTATGGCCATAATAGGCGTGGCTATTAGATTATTAGGATAAAAAAGCCCAACCTATTATCAGCTGAGCTCTATAATTTTCCTAATAGTTTTTTCTGCGTTAAAAGTTTTCTTCTTTCGGTGTTTCTTTCTAATTAATTTTTCTGCTTCGTGCATAATGTCAGGCATGCTTTTCATACAATCTAGATCCAACGCTTCTTGTAATTCTTCGATTGTTGGGTCTAATACTTTAAATATTTTCCAACTTTCTCGTCTTAGATCTATTACATATTTGAAAATTTTGAATACAATTTTTCTAGCATAAGATTTTTTAAGAAAATCTTTTTTTATTCTGTTTTGTAGTTTTTCCCAGGCCTTTCTCCCAAGAGAAGAGTTCTTTTCATCCCTGATAATGCTAAAGAGATCATCATCTCCAGATGCTATTTCTAAAATTCTATTTTCGATCTGTGTTTTTATGTTTTCATTGGTCGCTATCGCGAACATCTCGTAAAGATTATCAAGCGTTAAGCCCGCCCATATTTTGAGTCGCTTTAATCTTTTGATCGCTCCCGAGTGTCTCTCTTTTCTCTTGTGCAAACGCATTATATTTTCCTTTCAAAGAACCAGTTTAAATTTAACTTAGCTTAGCTTCTTTTCCAAAGTTTGTCAAATGGATTTTTTCTAATATTTTTGATATACTAAATTATATGGAATTTAAAAATAAGAAAATTATAATAATGGGGCTTGGGTTGCACGGGGGCGGAGTTGGTGTCGCCAAGTTTTTCTATTCTCAAGGAGCTAAGCTTCTTATAACAGACCTGAAAAGCGAGGAGCAATTAAAAGAATCTTTGGACAAGCTTAAAAATCTGAAAATAAAGTTTGTTTTGGGAAAACATAGAGAAGAAGATTTTGAAAATGTTGATTTAATTATTAAAAATCCGGACATACCCACTAGTTCTCCTTATTTAGAAATTGCTCGAGAGAATAAGATTCCTATTAAAAATGATATGGAGATATTTTTTGAATTATGCCCAGCTGAAATTATTGGTGTAACTGGAACCAAAGGCAAATCAACGGTTGCTACTTTGATATGCGAACTTTTAAAAGAAAAATATGATACTGTTTTAGCCGGAAACATAGGAATATCGCCCTTAGAATTTTTGGCTAACATTAAAAAGGAAACAAAAGTTATTCTAGAGCTTTCTAGTTTTATTTTGGAAGATCTAAAAAAGAGTCCTCATATAGCTGTAATAACCAATTTATTTCCGGATCATTTAAATAGATATAAAAACTTTCATGAATATGTAGAAGCCAAAAAATCTATTTATAAATATCAAAGTAAGAGTGACATATTAATTTTAAATGAAAAAGATCCTAATACTAAAAAACTTTCATCAGAAGCTAAAGGGAAAGTTTACTTTTTTGAGGGTTACAATGCTGCGGCTGCTGTTAAAGTAGCTGAGCTTCTTAATGTTTCGGAAGATAATATTCATAAAGCAATTTCTAACTTTAAGGGTGTTCCTAGTCGTCAGGAATTTGTTGCTGAAATTAAGGGCGTTAAATATTTCAATGATACAACAGCGACCAATCCGAGAGCCGTTAAATTTGCCATAGAAACATTTAGAGGAAAATATCCCGACTCACGAATTATATTAATAGCTGGAGGAGAAGATAAGCGACTAAGCTACCGAGCATTAGCTGAAGATATTCAAGACAATATTGATTTCTTGGTTTTGCTTCCTGGTACCGCTTCAGATTTAATTGAAAGAGATTTGAAAAAGTTTAAGATCTTTAAAGTGAAATCAATGAAGGAAGCTGTTAAAAAGGCTTCTGACCTAGCTAAAAAAGGAGATATTGTTTTACTTTCTCCTGGTGCAGCCAGTTTTAATTTATTTAAAAATGAATTTGATAGGGGATATGAATTCAAAAAAAGTATTAGAAAAGAACTATAATATAGATTATTATCTACTGGGAGTGGTCGGAGTTTTGTTGGTTTTGGGAATTTTAACTTTAGCTAGCGTTTCAGCCAGTTTTTCTAAAGAAAAATTTGGCAATACGACTCACTTTTTATTCCATCAATTGCTTATAGGAATAATTCCTGGACTGATAATGGGATTTATTGTTTTTAGATTAAATTTGGAAAGATTTAAAAGGATTTCTCATTATTTAATAGCTGTTGCTATTGGTTTGATGCTCGCTGTTTTTATACCTGGACTTGGTATTGTTTCTGGTGGAGCTCCTCGCTGGATGAATCTTGGTTTTGCTACCTTCCAACCATCTGAACTCTTGAAAATTTCTTTTATAGTCTATTTTTCAGCTTGGCTTATTAATCCAGCCAAAAGAGAAAAGTTTATTAAGGATCCAGAAAGAATAGGCAAGAGCTTATTTGATAGAATTGTAAATGAGCTAAGAGGGTTATTGCCTTTTCTTATGATCTTGGGATTAATTTTCTTTCTCCTGCTTTTTCAGTCAGATATGAGCACCTTAATAGTTTTGGCTAGTATAGCTATTGTTATGTATTGGGTAGCTAACACACCTTTTTGGCATAGCTTGCTGATTGTTTTGTTAAGTTTTGTGACTGGTCTCGGCTTTATAAAATTCTTTCCCTACAGAGTGAATAGGATTGCTGTTTGGCTTAATTCTAATATAGATCCGATGGGAATAGGTTATCAAGTAAAACAAATTACAATTGCCATTGGGTCTGGTGGAATATGGGGATTAGGGCTAGGAGATTCAGTTCAGAAATTTGGTTTCATTCCCCAAACAATGGCTGATTCTATTTTTGCTATATATGCAGAAGAGCTTGGATTTATTGGTTCTTTAGGACTGATAATTTTGTATGCTTTTTTGTTCTGGAGAGGATATTTAATATTTAAAAGGTCAAAAGACAATTTTTCAAAGTTCTTAGTAATGGGAATTAGTTTTTGGTTGTGTTTTCAGGCATTTTTTAATATTGGAGCAATGATAGGAGTCGTTCCTTTAACAGGAATACCGCTTCCTTTTATAAGTTATGGGGGATCGCATATAATTGTTGAATTAGTAGCTGTTGGATTACTTTTAAACATTTCAAAAAATACAAAAAGATGTTAGAATGTTAACATGAAGATACTATTTACGGGTGGGGGGACTGCTGGTCATATATTCCCCATAATCGCTATTATTCGTCAAATGAAGAAAAACTATCCCTACGGTGGTTTTGAGTTTTTTTATTTAGGACCCAAAGATGATTTTGTAAAAGAGTTACTTAAAAAAGAAGATGTTAAAATAAGAACTATTTTTGCTGGGAAGTTTAGGAGATATTTTTCGTTTAAAATCTTTCTTGATATTCTTAAGTTTCCCATTGGAATTATTCAATCCTTCTACCATATATTTGTCATCTCTCCTGACATTATATTTAGTAAGGGAGGGTATGGTTCTGTTCCGACAGCTCTTTCGGGAAGAATACTGAATGTTCCAATATTTCTACACGAATCAGATATTACTCCTGGTCTAGCTAATAAAATAGTTAGTAAGTTTGCCATGGAGGTTTTCATTGCTTTCTCTATAAATGAGACAGAATATTTTCCTGATCATAAAAAGCTTTGTGTCGGTAATCCAATATTATCAGAAATGACCAATGGTTCAAAAACTGAAGCTAAGAAAACTTTCAATCTAAAAGGCGATAAGCCAGTTGTTTTAATATTGGGTGGATCTCAGGGGGCTAAGAAAATAAATGATATTATACTCGCTAACTTCTCTGCTATTTTAAAAAATTATGAAGTAATCCATCAAACAGGAAAGAAAAACTTTAAACAAGTGAAAAAAGAAGTAGAGGTCGTAGTGTTAAAAGATTTATCTGAATATTATCATCCCTCTCCTTTTTTGTCAGAAAAAGAATTAGCTGATGCTTATGCGGTAGCTGATTTAATTATTAGCAGAGCAGGATCGGGAAGTATTTTTGAGATTGCTGCTAATGGTAAGCCAAGTATTCTTGTCCCCTTAGCCGGCTCGGCTCAAAACCATCAAGCAAGAAATGCTTATGCCTATAATGAAAGGGGTGCTTGTTTGGTAATTGAAGAGCCTAATTTTAAACCCCATTTTATTCTAGAAAGAATAAAATATTTATTTGATCGTCCTGAAAAAATGAAAGAAATGTCAAAAAAAGCTAAAGAATTCTCTCGTCCCGACGCCGCCCGCATAGTCGCTGACTACCTCGTGACCTATTTATCTCAATAAATAATAGACGCTCAGCGTCTATCACTGCTTCTTGTTTTTTGTGAAGGAGTGGTTTATAATAAATTAATGGCTGGGATTGATGAAATTAAGAAAATTAGATTAAAAAAACTTAAAGGTATTGAAGGTGCTGGTCTTTTGGGTTATCCGGGAGAGGTTAAAAGAACTCACACTTCCAAAGAGTCCCTAGATAATTTCTCAAAGCTTTCTAAATCTAAAGAAGAATTATTTTTAGTTGGTCGCATAATGTCTTTGAGACAACATGGCGGTCTTTTATTTTCTAATATTGAAGATGGTTCTGGAGGAATTCAAATATTATTTAAGAAAGATAGCTTGGGGCTTAAAGGGTATAAGTTCTTTTTAGATCACTTTGATGTTGGAGATTTTATTCAAGTCAAAGGAGAATTATTTAAAACCAAGAGAGGGGAGAAGTCATTACAAGTAAATGACTACAAGATGCTAACTAAATCATTACTGCCTTTGCCTGAAAAGTGGCATGGCATAAAAGATATTGATGATAGATTTAGAAAAAGATATTTAGATTTAATTTTCAATCCCGATGTAAAAGAAAAACTTATTCTTCGCTCCAAAATAATTAAGGAGCTGGGTTTCTTTATGCAAGATAAGGGGTTTTTAGAGGTAGAAACGCCAATTCTACAACCTGTTTATGGGGGAGCAACAGCCAAACCCTTTAAAACTCGTTTAAATGCTCTAGATATGGACTTGTATCTACGAATATCTCCTGAATTGTATTTGAAACGTTTACTTGTTGGAGGATTTGAAAAAGTGTATGAGATAGGAAGATGTTTTAGAAATGAAGGCATGGATCGGGCCCATAATCCGGACTTTACCATGTTGGAATTTTATTGGGCTTATGCTGATTACAAGGAACTGATGAAGTTTACCGAAGAAATGTTTGGTCATTTATTTAAAAAATTATTCGGGAAATTAGAAATTGAATATGAGGGAAAGAAAATAAATTTCAAACCATCTTGGAAAAGAGTAGAGTATAGCGAGATTTTTAGAAAACATACTAAAATTAAACTAGATGAGATAAATATTTCGGCTCTTAAAAAAGAAGCAAAGAAATTAGGCATTAAAGAAACTAATGGTGGAAAATTTGAAGTTGCTGATGAAATTTTTAAGAAAGTTATTAGGCCAAAAATAGAGGAACCAACTTTTATTATTCATTATCCTGCGGAGGCCTTTCCGCTAGCTAAGCCACTTGATAAGAATTCTGAAAAATCAGCTAGCTTCCAATTAATTATTATGGGCATGGAAATAATTAAGGCCTATTCTGAATTGAATAATCCTTTAATCCAAGAAAGTAGATTTAAAGAACAAGAAAAAATATTTGAAAAAGGTTTTGGTGAAGCCCAAAGAATGGACAAAGATTATATTGAAGCCCTAGAACATGGTATGCCTCCAGCAGCTGGTTGGGGAATGGGCATAGAGCGCCTCGTGATGTTGCTCACAAATTCACATTCTGCCCGAGAGGTAATCTTATTCCCAACAATGAAGTCAAAGTAAAATTATGTTAGATATTAAATTTATTAGAGAAAATATAAAAGAAGTTAAGGACTCTGTTAAAAAGAGAGGGTCTAAGGTTGATGTTGACGAATTATTGAATTTAGATGAAAAAATAAAAAAAATTAATCAAGAGAAAGAAAGCCTCGGCGCTTACAAAAACAGTCAAAACGAAGCAATTAAAATTGCTGGTAGTTCAGAAGAGAAAAAAATAATAATCACCGATACTGCAAGTCAGGTTACTGAAATGGAAAAAGAAATGAGTAGTGATTTGAAGGAAGAAAAAGATTTAAGAAAAAAGTTTAATGAATTAGTGTATAAGATTCCCAATATTGTCTTAGACGATGTCCCTGTCGGAGGGTACAAAGTTCTAGAAAAACGGGGTAAAATTCCAAAGTTTGACTTTAAAATTAAGGACCACTCAGAATTAGGAGAATCCTTAGATATTATTGATACTAAAAGAGCTGCCAATATCGCTGGAACTCGTTTTTATTATCTAAAAAAAGAAGGTGCTTTATTGGAACGTGCTTTAATTAATTTTGCATTTGATACTTTGTTAAAAAAGAAATTTATTCCTATCATTCCGCCAGTTATGATTTCTCCGGAAATGGCCAAAGGATCTGGCTATTTAGAATCGGCGAGTGACTCAGAAGCATATTTTGTTAAAACAGACAGTAAAGAGGAGTCAGAACAGGGTCTTTATCTAATTGGCACTTCTGAGCAATCATTAATTGCTATGCATGCTGGAGAAATTTTGGGAAAGAAAGATTTACCTTTGAGATATTTTGCTTTTTCCACTTGTTTCAGAAAAGAGGCGGGATCATATGGCAAAGACACAAAAGGTATTTTTCGTGCTCATCAGTTTGATAAAGTAGAAATTGTGACATTTTGCAAACCAGAAGATGCCCCAAAAGAACACGAATTAATTCTTTCTATTCAGAAAGATTTAATGGATCAGTTAAAACTTCCCTATCAGGTTGTAAATATTCATGCCGAGGATTTAGGTGCACCAGCTGCTAAAAAATATGATATAGAAACATGGATGCCAGGACAAGATAAATACAGAGAAACTCATTCCACTTCAAATTGTATTAATTTTCAAGCACGTCGTCTTGAAATTAAATATCGAGATGAAAACAATAAACTACAGTTTGTTAGTACTTTGAACGGTACAGCTTTCTCAATGCGTCCGATAATCGCTATCATGGAAAACTACCAACAAAAAGACGGTAGCATAAAAATCCCCCAAGTCCTCCAAAAATACACTGGCTTTAAAGTCATAAAGAATTTTTAAAAGTTCCATAAACTTTCACACTCTAGAGTGTAGAAGTTTATGGAATTTTGATTATCTCAATATTGATTTTTAAGTGGATTTTTGGTATAAATAAAGGAAAGATTATGGAATGTGTAATAAATGGATTAAAGATTAACTATATGATTATGGGAGAGGGGAAACCTCTCTTGATTTTGCATGGGTGGGGTTCCAAGAAGGAGAGATGGCGAACAGTTGCTAAATTGTTGAGTGGTCGGGGATTTCAGGTAATTGTTCCTGATTTGCCTGGGTTTGGGGAAAGCGATAATCCAGATGGAGTTTGGGGTTTTGATGATTACGCTAATTTGGTTGATAGTTTTATTTCTTCCTTGGATATAAGACATTTTCGTTTATTGGGTCATTCGTTTGGAGGCAATGTAGCTATAAAATATAGTTTGAAGCATCCAGACAAAGTAAGTAAGCTATTTTTAGTTGGAGCCGCCTGCATTAGAAGAGAAACTGTTAAAAAGAAGGGAATATATGGTATATCAAAAACATTTAAGTTTCTTTCTTTTGTTCCATATTTGAAGAAAGCTTTTTATAGAATTATAAAGAGTGACTATTCACATTCTCGAGGAATAATGAAAGAAGTTTATTTAAATATTATTAAAAAAGATCTTACAGATATATTGGGCAATGTTAATGTTCCAACATTGATTATTTGGGGAGAAAAAGATGACATAACTCCTTTAAAAAATGCTCATACGATTAAGATTAATATTAAAAATTCCCAACTTGAAATTATTCCTAGAATAGGGCATAATTTACACTCTGAATGTCCAGGCTTTTTAGCTGACATAATTGCCAAACAATGAAATATTTATTAGTAATTTTGTGGCTTTTAATATTTACGAAACTTTTTGTTTTCTGGGTTTGGCTTTGGCAATTAAAAGAATATCATTGGGGAAGATTTAAAGCTCATTTTGAAACTCAATTATTAAGAAAGTTGTTTTTTAGCGTACATGGGGCTAGATATCCCAAATTAACTAAAAAGATTTTAGCAATATTGTTTTCAGGTATCGTTTTTGAAATTACTTTTCTGTTTTTAATTTTTGGTTCTCGCTATTATCTATTATATCTTTTACTTTCTCTTTTAATAGTTATGGATATTGCTTCTGTTATAGTATTATTATTTCAAATTCCAGCAAGTATATATATTAAATCAATACTTAAAAAAGCTAAAAAGAAAAGAAAGGAGTTTGAGAATCTTACAGTTATTGGAATTGCTGGTAGTTATGGAAAAACAGCCGTTAAAGAATTTCTTTATGAAATACTCTCTGCAAAATTCAATGTCCTAAAAACTAAAAAACATATTAATGCCGAAATAGGGATAGCTCAAACCATTCTTAAAGAACTTAATTTTTCGCATAATATTTTAATTGTTGAAATTGGCGCTTATGAAAAAGGTAAGATAAGGCAAGTTTGTGATATCGTTAAACCAAAGATGGGAATATTAACGGGAATTAATGAGCAACACTTATCTACTTTTGGATCTCAAGAAAATATTAATAAGGCCAAGAACGAAATCTTAGAATGTTCAGAAATTAAAATAGATTATAATAATTTAGATTTAATTGCCACAAATGTTGTTACCGAGAGAGAATTTATTTCTTTTAAGATAAACGGCACGAATTTCAAAGTTAATCTATTGGGCAGACATAATATAGATAATATTTTATTAGCTGTATCGTGTGCCTTAAAGCTAGGTATGACCTTAGAAGAGATTGCTAGAGCTTGTTTAAGAATAAAACCCGAACAAGGAGCAATGAAGTTAATAAGAAAGGATAGTTTAACTATTTTAGATGCATCTTATTCGGCTAATTTTAATGGAGTTATAGCTGATTTAGATTATTTAAATACATATCAAGGTAGAAAAATAATCGTTATGCCTTGTTTGATAGAATTGGGAAGTGCTAGCAAGGAGGTTCATAAAAAAATAGGAGATAAGATTGATCAAGTTTGCGATTTCGCCATAATTACCACCAAAGATTATTTTAAGGAAATTAAACAAGAAAGAAAAAATATTGTCCTTATTGAAGATCCCGCTAAAATTGTTAGTTTTTTAAAAAGCGTTGATCAAGGCACAGTGCTTTTAGAAGGTCGTGTGCCAAATAAATTAAAAAATGAGATTATTTAAACCAATTTCAATATCTTTATCGCCCAATGTTGAATCAGATGATATCTGGTTGGCTTTTAAATTACTTTTTCAACCATGGAGATGGAAAAAAGGCCAGGCCACCAAAGAATTAGAGGATCAGTTTAGAAAGTATTTAGGAGTCAAGTATGCTTTCGTTTTTAACAGCGGAAGAAGTTGTTTAATGGCCATTTCAAGGCATTTAGATGGAGAGATTTTAGTTCAGTCGTTTACTTGTAATGCTACTATTAATCCGATTCTTTGGTCAGGAGCCAGTCCTGTTTATGTTGATGTAAATAAGGAAACTTTTAATATTGATGTAGAGGACTTGAAAAGAAAGATAACTTCAAATAGCAAGGCTATTATGGTTCAACATACTTTTGGAATACCAGCTGATTTAAATGAAATTAAGAAGATTGCTCAAGAAAACAATCTTCTATTAATAGAGGATTGTGCTCATGCCTTAGGGGCTGAATATAATGGACAAAAAGTTGGGACCTTTGGAGAAGTTGCTTTTTTTAGTTTCTCAAGAGATAAAATAATATCTTCTGTTTATGGTGGGATGGTTGTTACCAATGATGATGAATTAGCTGATGAAATAAAGAAGTATAGAGATACTATTGAATATCCTTCGTTGTTTTGGGTTAAACAGCAATTATTGCATCCTATTTTTATGAGTTTAATTTTGCCTAGTTATAGAATATTGGGTAAGTATATTTTAGTTTTATTTCAATCAATTCATCTTATGTCTAAGGCCGTTCATTGGAAAGAGAAAATAGGGGAGAAACCATCATATTTTCCCAAAAGAATGCCAAACGCTTTAGCCATTCTCGCTTTGAACCAGTTTGAAAAGTTAGATAAATTTAATAAACATCGTCAAGAAATCGCTGATTTCTATATTAATAATTTAAAAGGTTTTGAATTTGCTAAAATTCCTGAAAATATTAAGCCAGCATATTTAAGATTTCCAATCAAGCACAAAAATGCCCATAAAATAATTAAAAATCTTTGGCAGAAAAATATTTTAATAGGGGATTGGTATACCAGTCCCATAGCTCCCAATGATACAAAATCAGAAAAGTTTAATTATAATTCTAGCACCTGCCCAAGTGCAGAAATTCTTTCAAAGATAACTCTTAATCTCCCAACTCATATTAATATATCTGAAAAACAAGCCCAAGAAATAATAAGGAGCCTGGATCCCTATATACATAGAGCATGACTAAGAAATATTTATTATTTATTATTTTATTGTTAATTATAATTGTAGTTATAAGTATTATGTTGATTAAGAAAGAAGATAATTTAAGTGCTAATAGAGCTTGTGTTAATAATAATTGCTTTGATGTTGAGATAGCTAAAACTTTTGCGGAAAGAAGTAAGGGTTTAATGAATAGAGAAAGTTTAGATGAAAATTCAGGAATGTTTTTTATCTTTGACGAAGAAGAAGAATATTCTTTTTGGATGAAAAACACTTTAATTCCTTTAGATATAATTTGGCTAAATAAAGATATGGAAATAGTTCATATAGAAAAAAATGTCCAGCCCTGTAGAGAAGATCTCTGTCAAAAATATGCATCAAGCAAACCTGCCCAATATGTACTAGAATTAAACGCTGGACAAACAGACAAAAACAACATTGAAGTAGGAAATAAATTAATATGGGAAAGGAAAGTTGGGCAGTGAAAATATGGAGCGAGGGGAAATGTTTAGATCTTTGGTCTGTTAATCATTTTTTAGGTGGTTTTTTATTAGGATATGTATTTGTTTACTTGGGGTTTTGTTTCTGGATAGTATTTTTGGGAACATTGTTGTTTATGAGTGCCTGGGAGATATTTGAAATGACCGAAGGGGTAGAAGAATATATCTGTAATAAACTATTTGATGTCGTAACTGGTTTAGCCGGACTTTTAGTCTTCTATGTTCTTATTTTAAATATTGACTCTTATTCTTTATTTTTGCTTTTTATATTTTCGTCAACAATTTTTATAGCTCTAGAGGTCTGGGGCTATTTGGCTTATAGAATAAGAACTGTTATGATGGAATAATATGCAAGTAAGAGAAGTAACAAATAAAGATATCTGGGAAGATTTTCTTTTGAATATTCAAGAGAAGACATTTTTAGATTCATGGAATTGGGGAGAATTTCAAAAAAAGCAAGGAGAAAAGATCTGGAGATTAGGAATATATGATGATCAAGAATTAATTGGCATTGCTTTAGTTATAAAAATTAAAGCTAAACGCGGAACTTTTTTATTCGTCCCTCACGGTCCAATCGGCGAAAAGGAATCAGGTTCCTTATTGGTTAGGTTGAAAGAGATAGCTAAGCAAGAAAAGGCCGGGTTTATTAGAATTGCCTCTATTTGGGAAAGAAACAAAGAAAATATTAAGATTTTTAAAGATCTAGGGTTTAAAAATGCTCCTACTCACATGCATCCTGAATTAACTTGGGAATTAGATATTACTCTCTCAGAAGAGGATCTTTTGAAGAATATGCGGAAGACAACAAGATATTTAATAAAGCAGGCTATTAAAAATAACGAGATAGAAGTTATCAAAAGTCAAAACATTAATGATTTGAAAGATTTTGATAAAATATATAAAGACACGGCGACAAGACACCGCTTTACGCCCTTTTCTATTGATTATTTAAAAGACCAATTTTCTTGTTTTTCCCCTGATGATCAAATTGTTATATATTTAGGAAAGTATAAAGGCAAGGTAATATCTTCGGCGGTAATGGTTTATTGGCAGGGCATTGGGTTTTATCATCATGGTGCTTCTTTATCTAAATACAATAACAATAAAGTTCCTGTTTCGTATCTAATGCAATGGGAAGCCATAAGAGAAGCAAAAGCCAGAGGGTGTAATAAATATAATTTCTGGGGTATTGCTCCTGATAATAAAAAAAAACATCCATGGGCTGGCTTAAGCTTGTTTAAGATGGGCTTTGGCGGATATACGAAAGAATATGTTAGAACACAGGATCTAGTATTATCGCCAAGTTATTATTTAACATATATCATTGAAAAAATCAGAAAATTAAAAAGAAGATTGTGATGAAGCACAGATACAAAAGATCATACAAGACAGTTAGGAAAAGATCTGTTTTTGATATTCTTAAAATATTTAAACACAAGATTACTTGGATTATCGTTTTGATTTTAGCTCTCATTGGAGGGCTAATGCATCTTTTTATTTTTTCTTCTGTTTTTCAAATAAAAAATATTCAAATCTCTGAAACTACAAAGTCTTTAACCGAAGAGATAAGAAATATTATTTCTGAAAATACGGGAAATATATTTTTATCTGATTTGAAAGGTATTAGTCAAGATATTTTAGAAAAATATCCTCAAATTAATAATGTTAATATAAAAAGAAAGTTTCCTGATAAAGTAATTGTTCAAATTCAGGAAAGACAACCAGTGGCAGTCTTTTGTATAAGCAGTTTAATCTCTACTTTAAGAATTTTTAAGCCCGAAGAACAGGGTTTGCTAAATTGTTTTCATCTTGATGAAGAAGGGATTGTTTTTGAAGAAACAAGCGAAATTGCGGAGTTTTTAGTTATAAAGATAAAAAATCCTGTTCGTGGTTTGCGTCTTGGGCGAAAGATGATAGATAAAGAATATTTAGAGAAAATTTTAACCATTGGCTTAGAATTAAAAGATGTCCAAATTTTAGAAATATATCCTTATTCTAAAAATAGGTTAGACATTAAAACATCCGAAAGCTGGGAAGTTTATTTCAATGCAAAAGAAAATATAAATCCTCAAATAGAAGAGTTAAATATTCTACTAAAAGAAAAACTTCCCCCCGAAGAAAGAGGAAGTTTAGAATATATAGACCTAAGATTTGAAAAGATTTACATTAAAAGATCCAACTAAAGAATATTGCGTAAATAACCTCAAAAATCTTAGAAAAAGCTAGAATCAACAAAACCCCCAAAACAACCAAGCCCACTATCTTAATATTCTTCATCATATATTAATCATATCACATAGAGAGTTGACTTTCAATTCCTTTTTGATTATAATGTATTTATAGAACTAATAGAAATATGACTAAAAAACACGAGAAACAACCGGATTATTTGGAAAGCTGGAAAAGGGAGAGAGCTGGGTTTTTGAATTATAAGAAGGAAGAAGCCGAAAGAATAGAAAAATCTATTAAGTTTTGTAATGAAAAGTTTTTGTTGGAAATTTTAGATATACTAGATAATATATATTTAGCCGAAGAACAGTTACCGAAAGAATTAGAAGACGATCAGTGGGTTAGTGGTATTTGGAAGATCAAAGAACAGATTTTAGAATTTTTGAAAAGTAATGGAGTAGAAGAAATAGATTGTTTGAATAAAGAGTTTGACCCGAATTTTCATGAAGCGGTTGAAATGGTTGACAGTGATTTAGAATCTAATTATGTAATAAAAGAAATAAATAAGGGTTATATTTTACATGGCAAGGTTATTAGACCTTCCAAAGTAAAAATAGCTAAATAAAAATATGAGTAAGATATTAGGCATAGATCTAGGGACAACATTTTCAGCCGTAGCAGTAATGCAAAACGGCGAACCACAAATTGTTGAAAATAAAGAAGGAACCAGAACAACTCCTTCGGTTATTGCTTTGAATAAAAACAACGAAAGATTAGCTGGAGTAATTGCCAAACGTCAACAAGTTACTAATCCTAAAGATACTATTTATTCTGTTAAAAGATTAATTGGCAGAAGATTTTCTGATAAAGACGTCCAAAAAGATAAAAAGTTACTGGCTTATGATATTAAAGAAGCTAGTGACGGAGGCGTAGAAATAAAAATGGGGGAGAAATGGCACAAACCAGCCGAGATTTCAGCCATGATCTTGCAGAAATTAAAATCAGATGCTGAAGCCAA
>JAHJSY010000004.1 GCA_018830125.1 Patescibacteria group bacterium
GGGAGATATGATAAAAAGAACGATTACTATAATAGAAGGGTGGACATTAGAAGATATCGCCGAATATTTAAAAGTAGAAGAACTAGATCCGAGCTTAGAAGGTTATCTTTTTCCTGATACTTATGAATTATCCTATGATGATGGAATAAATGAAATTATTGAAAAGATATTAGTTAATTTTGATAAAAAAACCAAGGGGAAGTTTGGCAAGAGACCTGATCTCGAGATAATAATTAAGGCCTCTTTATTAGAAAAAGAAGTAAGAAGTTTAGAAGATAAAAAAATGGTGGCAGGAGTTTTAAAAAACAGATTAGAAGCAGGTATGCTCTTACAAGTAGATGCGGCTATGATTACCTACGAAATTAAAGGGCTTCCGTCTAGGCCTATTTGCAATCCTGGTCTTGAAAGTATGGAAGCAGCAATTTATCCAACAGAAAACGATTACTTATATTATATTTCAACTCCCGAAGGAGAAACAATCTTCAGTAAGACATTTAAAGAACACAACGCAGCTGTTAACAAGTACTTAAGATAATTTATCTTCAGAGAGCTATTGACATGGTTGTTGGGTGTGGTAATATTAAACCACACCTTATTAATTTAAATACATTTAATATTATGTCTAAAAATTTACAAAAATTTGGTAAAAAATTAAAAGATCTACGAATTAAAAAAGAATTAAGTTTAAGAGAGATTTGCCGGCTTACAAAGTATGATCCAAGTAATTGGAGTAAAATAGAAAGGGGGAAGATGTCTCCACCATCAGATGCAAAAACTTTACAGAAATGGGCAGAGGTATTGGGTATTAATAAAAGTTCAGAACTGCAAGAGTTTGTCGATCAAGCTATAGTAGCTCAAGGCATAATTCCTCAAGATATACTGTCAAAAAATGATGCTGTGGATTATTTACCAGCTTTTTTTAGAACTTTGAGAAGTAAGAAATCTACTAAAGAAGAAATAGATAAATTAATTGAATTAATAAGGAAAGCTTAGAAAGATGAACTATAAGGTACCTTTTTTGAACGGTGAATGTATTAAACAAAAAGCTGATTTATTTAGAGAAAAATTTTGGGGTGACATAATTCCAGTTAATATAGAAAAAATCGTAGACGTTAAATTGAAAATAGATATCATTTTGGTTCCTGATTTACAAAGATTATGTTGTATTGATGCTTTTATCGCTTCAAGCTGGGATCAATATGTGTTGATAAAGATAGATATTTGGATGATCGTTATCAGAATCGTCTAAGATTTTCTTTTGCTCACGAAATAGGGCATTTTATTTTGCATAAAAATATTTACGAAAATTTTAATATTAAAACCTTTAAAGATTTTTACGATTTTTTAACCAACAATATTTCACAAGATCAATATAGTTATTTTGAAACTCAAGCAAATAAATTTGCTAATCATTTACTTGTCCCAAGAGAGGTTTTAAAAGAACAAAGAGAAAAAGAAATTGAAAAGCAAAAAGATATTCCTAAAAATATAAGCAATAAAACATTAAATTCTTATTTGGCAATTCCTTTATCGAAGAAATTTGGTGTTTCTGAAAAAGTTATTGAAATTGCGTTAGGCGAATTGGAGGCTTAGAATGTTCTACACCGGGTGACCAACATCTCAGGATGTTTGACACCCGGTGAAAAACATTTCTTTGAAAATATTTCTTCACTTTGTAAAATTTCTTCTACGGGGTATAATATATAAATGGTTGATAGAAGGAAAATATTAACGTGGGTTATTTATGTGTTATCGGCAATTTTATTGGTTGTGGTTGTTTTCTTTTTAACTCTTTGGCTTTTGAATAAATTTGCTAGTCCAGCTCCGATAATTCTAGGCGGAAAGCCAACTTCTCCTATCGGTGATAGTTTTCCTCCTCCTCCTAATTTTATTAAACTATCAGGTCTATATTTTGATGGTCCCCAATTGCTAAAAGATAATAGCGGTATTGATAAGGCAGCAATATTTTTAATCTTGTGCCAAAAAGATACGGACTATGGTATAATATATATTGGAGAGACAGAGGGGGGTATTAATCTTTCAAGCGATGCTTGTTGGATAGATAGTTGTGGAGGATCCCTTTATGTCGCTAAGTTTTGGGTATCAACTGAACAGTATAAAACAAAAGACAGACAAGGGTTAAGGAAACTATTAGAAACAGAAAATAATCCTTCTTGCATATTAAGCTTATGAACCAATCAATATTTGATAAAATTACAGCGGAGAAAGGTCTATTTTTCACTCTAGTGGCAGCGATCATAATTGTTGCGATTGTTGTTGTCTATTTATTCATTACTTTTGGATCGCCAAAAATAAAGATTACATCTCCTAGCGGAGGAGATAAATGGGAGATTGGTCAAAAATATGAAATTACTTGGGAAGCAAAGAAAGTTGGCAAGGTAGGTATTGCTTTATTTCATGAAGCAGAGGTAGAGTGGATTGCTGAAGATGTTCCGGCTGGTTTAGGAAAATATGAATGGGAAGTTTATAAAGGTCATAAGTATGGGGATGGGTTCTGGGTAGCTGTTTTTGAATATCCTTGGAGAGAAGATGGTGAAGTGGACTATTCCAAGGGATCCTTCACAATTACTTATCCGATATCAACTAACTGTGATGTTTTATCTATTGAAAATGAGTGGCCGTATGTGGCAAGCGATTTTCCAAACATTAGAAGGGTTTTTATAACTCAAGAGAAATATAAAGGAAATTTAGATGGTCTAGAAGGTGCCAATCAAAAATGTCAGGAACAAGCGAATAAAGCAGAACTTGGAGGGAGTTGGATTGCTTTTCTTGGTGGTGATGCTGACGAGGATACGGCTGTTGAAAGATTAAAAAAGAGCGAGAGGGGAATAAGTGGTATTTTTGTTCAAGCAGAGCCATCAGCCGAATTAATTCAGGGAGCGACTTGTCATCGTCTCTTGGGTAAAAACTTTACTGAATTTTTAATGAAGTTTTCAGATCCCTTAGAAATTAATGCTGATAAAATCAGTAAGACCTTTTTGCAGAATATGAACGGAGTTTGGTTAGGACGTGTTAATGAAGCAAGTAGTAAAAATTGTATTGTTTCAACAACAAGCCAAGTAAATTTAAATGAGAAATATAGCTACACTCCTACTTGCCAAAACTGGACAAAAGCAGAGCAGTTTGCTGCTGGATATAGAGATGCTCCATTGTCAGATTTCCCGCTCTGTTATACACCATCGGGGTCTTCAGTTAGGGCGGTTTCTTTAGGAGGATTGGGCTCGGGAGTAAGCAGTATCAATACTGGGGGCTATTGCCACAGAGAGCGAAAACTTATTTGTATTGAGGATTAGGGTTGACCTGGTTGACAAGAAATTAATAATAGATTAAAATAAGAATATAATAAATTATCCACAGATAGCAGGCGTATGCGAAAAGCCCACAACGAAAAGGGCACACGCGAATAAGTCCTGCCGAGGAAAGAAGTTTTTTATTTGTGGTTTATTAATAAGCCACTTTTTTTATAAATAATTTGCATCATTTGTATTTATTTGTAGATTGGCATTATAACAATGGCATTAACAAAAGAGCAAAAACAAAATATAGTCAAAGATTTGAAGGAAAGCATTGATAAGCAGAAGTCAATGGTTTTTGTTTCTATTCAGGGGTTAAAAGCGGCTGAGCTTCTTGAATTAAGAAATAAATTAAAAGAATTAAATTGTAAAATATCTGTTGCTAAGAAGACCTTGATGGATATTGCTTTCAAAGAAAGTAAGATAGAAATTGACACAAGCAAGCTAGAGGGCCAAGTTGCTTTAGTTTTCGGATTTAAAGACGAAGTTTTACCAGCTAAAACATCTTATGAGTTTTCTAAGAAAAATGAGAACTTGAAGATATTAGGTGGTTTCTTAGAAGATAAATTTAGAGAAGTTAACGAAATAGTTACATTAGCTAAAATACCTTCAAGAGAGGAACTTTTAGCAAAGGTCGTTGGAAGCATATCAGCCCCAGTGTATGGTTTGGCGAATGTGCTTCAGGGAAACATAAGAAATTTTGTTCAAGTTTTAAGTAAAATAAAAAATAATTAATATGACAGAAGAAATTAAAAAAGAAGAAGAAAATAAAGAAGTAGAAGTTCCTAAGAAGTTTCAATCTTTAGTTGAAGAAATTGAAAAAATGTCTGTTTTGGACTTAGCTGAATTAGTTAAAATTCTAGAAAAGAAATTTGGCGTTTCAGCTGCCGCTCCGGTTGCTGTAGCCGGACCTGCTTCCGCTGATGATTCAGCAGACAAAGAGGAAAAAAGTTCTTACAACGTTGAATTAACTGCAGTTGGTGATAAAAAGATTGAAGTTATTAAAGCGGTAAGAGACATAACAGAGAAAGGATTAAAAGAAGCCAAAGATCTAGTTGACGCTATTGCTGGCGGTCCTCAAATGATTAGAGAAAAGGTTAAGAAAGAGGATGCCGAAGAAATGAAAAAGAAATTTGAAACCGCCGGCGCAACCGTAGAATTGAAATAAGAAAACTAGAATAAAACAAAAAACTGCCCGAGGTCCGACCTCGGGCAGTTTTTGTAAGAAAATAGTTTTCCACAGATGCCAACGCTTGACTCCAGAGTGCATGGTCGGGTATAATAAAAATAATATGCTTGGGAATAAAATAACAAAAAGGCAAAAAGACTTATTGGGTATAATTTATAACTATATTAAGAATATAGGATATCCTCCTACTTTTGAAGAAATGCGAGAAAGTTTAGGGGTAATATCTAATCAGTCAATTTTAGACCATTTGAAAAAACTAGAAGAGAATGGGATTATCAAGCATGCAAAAGGAATGGCTCGGAGCTTAGCTATATTGCCTGCTGGATATAAGATTCTTGGAGAGCCACCTCTTGTCGCTTTCTTGGGAGTAACGAGTGCAGGTTCGCCGATTGAATCAATAGAGATATCTGGAGAATGGCAACAATTATCAGACGAGGTTAAAAGATTGAAAAATAATATTTTTCTTTTAAGTATTTCTGGAGACTCAATGATAAACGCGGGTATTGACGATGGGGATGTAGTTTTGGTGAAAGAGGAAAAAGAATTTGTTTCAGGTGATGTCGTTTTAGCTCAGATGGATGAAGGCTCAACAGTAAAACGTTTTGTTTCAGATGATAAGCCTCCGTATGTATATCTTAAACCAGAAAACCCCAATTATAAAAATATTCTTTTCTCAGATGATGTAAGATTAACAGGTAAGGTAATTTCGGTTTTAAAAAATGGTTATTGGAAACCAATTAAATAAAATTAAAATTATGCCAACTAAAAAACAAAATAAAACTATTGAAGTATTAGAAAAGATTTTTCGTGACACGTCGTTGCTTTATGGTTTAAAAGAATTTGATGGAATTGATTTTCAAAAGGCTTTGAACATAACAGAGGAGTCAAAAGGAAGATTTTACATTAAGGATATAAAATCAGGAAAACCGAAGTTTATTTTTGACGAGTCAGATCAAAAATCAAGACCAGAAGAGATTGTTCGTCAATTATGGTTGTATAAGCTTAATAATTTTTACAAGTATCCTCTTGACTATATTGATACAGAAAAAAGCATTCATTTTGGTAGAGAGATTCACGCAAAAGCAGCGGATATTATTATCTATAAAAAAGATAAGATAACTCCATATGTTATTATTGAAGTTAAAAGTCCCACAGAGAGAAAAGGAATAGAGCAACTTAAAAGTTATTTGAGTGCTGAGGGGGCGGAGATTGGACTTTGGTCTAATGGAGTAAAGAGAATTATTCTTTATCGTCCATATCCTAAAGAGTTTGATGACACTTTGCCTGATTTGCCATTTTTTGAACAAACAATAGATGATTTATTAGATGCTAAAAAAACATTGTTTGAATATACAACAACTAAAGTTGACTTAAAAGAGATTATAAAATCAATGGAGGAATTAGTATTGGCTAATGCAGGAGTGGATGTTTTTACAGAAGTTTTCAAGTTAATTTACGCTAAACTTTATGATGAGAAAGAAGCAAGAATAAACCGTTCTGATAAAGAAATTTATTTCAGAAAATATAAAGATACCTCTAAAACATATACTACTATCAATGAGCTTTTCAAAGAAGCAATGAAAAGGTGGCCAGGCATATTTAATGAAAACGAAGGCATAAAGCTATCTGCTGAACATTTATCCGTAATTGTTGGTGAATTGGAAAAAGCGAGGCTTTTTGGTTCGGATCTTTCTATCATCGATGAAGCTTTTGAATATTTGATCCCCGAAGTTGCTAAAGGAAAAAAAGGACAATATTTTACTCCTCGGCATGTCATTTCAATGGCGGTAAAAATGCTAAATCCTAAACAAAACGAATATGTAATTGATCCCGCTGCTGGCTCGGGAGGATTCTTAATAAATGCAATGTATTGGATTAGAGATAATTATTTGAATAATTCAGATGAATCAATGAGTGATTATGCTAAAGAGCATATTTGGGGACTTGATTTTGCTGAAGAAATATCTAAGGTTTCTCGGGCCTTGATGCTTATAGCAGGAGACGGAAGATCTCATATGTTTAAATTAAACTCTCTTGATCCTCGCGAGTGGAAAGGAGAAGATCAAGAATTATTAGAAGCAAGAAGCCAACTTCAAAAACGTTTATTGTTATTAGATAAACCAAATGATAATAATGATAATCGCGAAACTTTTCATTATTTTGATTTTGATGTTTTGCTCACAAATCCTCCTTTCGCTGGTGAAATTAAAGACAACGGGATTTTAAGACAATATTTCTTTGGAAGAAAGAAGGGCAAATTAGTAAATAATATTGAAAGACATATTCTTTTTATAGAAAGAGCGATTGATATGGTTAGACCTGGCGGGCGATTAGCTCTTGTTCTACCGCAAGGAGTTTTCAATAATACAAATATGGAATATGTAAGAGAGTATCTTTTTGACAAAGCCCGTATTTTAGCCGTAGTTGGTCTTCACAATAACACTTTTAAACCTCACACGGGAACAAAAACATCTGTTTTATTTCTTCAGAAATGGGGAAACGAGGCAGGAGACTCATTAAAGAATTATCCTATTTTTATGGCAACCTCTAAGAATTCGGGAAAAGATAATTCTGGAAACTATATTTACAAAAAAGACGATAATGGAAATTATGTCCATGACGGAAAAGGCCGAAAAACTTTAGATCACGACCTGGATCAAATCGCTGAAGAGTTTATAAAATTCGCCAAAACCCAAAAATTTAATTTTTGGAAATAAAATTTATTTTAATGTTCGAAATTCTTTTAGATAAAATTAAAAAAGAAGCTGCAAGAACTCCTTATTATGAAATAAAACTTCCCTTTTTAGTTGTTTTAATATTAATTTTATTTGGAATTATTTTTTGGTCTCTAAATTTATTTTGGATTTTTCAAGATCTTATTCTTTTAGCAACATTTGGTACTTTATTTTGGTATAGTTTAGAAACTAGGCAGTTGAAAAACGTTGCTAGAACCACAAATGAACTTCAACAGTTACCATTTTTTGTTTTAATTTATAAAGAGGACAATAATCTAACTCTAAAAAATGAAGGAAAGGGTATGGCATATAATATTACTATTGATCCTATCAAAATAGACAATAAAACTTTTATATTTGGAGAGCAGTGGTATTATTGTAATTCAGGCGGAGAGAAAGTCCTACCGTTTAAAATTGATAATGTAAATGGTTCCACGAAATACAATACTCCTATTAAAGAATTTTTATTTTCTATATATGAGCACACTCTAAACAAGAAAGCAGAATTTACTATTAGATTTAATAGCCCGCTCAAAAATAGACATTACCAAACTATTATTTTGAAAGTTCCGAACGACCTTGCAAATATAGAAAATATAGAAATTTATAATTTTAATTGACGACATGTCATATTCAATAATTCAAAAATCAGAACTTAAAAGTGGGTATCGAATAGATGCAGAGTATTACGATAATTATTATTTTGATTTAGAGAAAAAAATAAAATCAAAAAAATATTTTAATCTTAGAGAAATTTCAAGCAAGAGTACAGAAAAATTTAAAAGAGAGAAAGATTTTAAATATTTAGAAATAGCCAATGTTAATTGTTTTAATGGAGATTATTTTTATGCTAAAATAAAAAAAGAAGATGCTCCTTCTCGGGCTCAAAAAGTGCTACAGGAAAAAGATGTAGTGATTTCTACTGTTCGTCCTAATAGGAATGCAGTTGTTTTTATAAAAGAAAAAAGTTTTGATATGCCAAAAGTAGCATCATCTGGCTTCTGTGTTTTAAGAGATTTTAAAAATATATTACCAGAATATATTTATGTTCTATTCAAAACTTTTATTATCAGAGACTTATTAGATAGAGAAACAACGGCTACGATGTATCCTGCTGTTTCAGAAAACGATATAAAAGACTTAAAAATTCCTATTCCATCGGATGGTTTTCAAAAAGAAGTTGCTAAAGTGGTGAGAAAGGCAGATATGGAAAGAGAGAAATCAAAAGAATTATATGCGGAAGCAGAAGAAATTTTACTAGAAGAGTTAGGATTAAAAGATTATAAACCAACAAATGAAAACATTGCAATCGTGGATTTAAATGAAGTAGAAAAGTGCAAAAGAATAGATCCAGAATTCTTCCAACCAAAATATGATGAAATTTTAGAAAAGATAAACAAATTTAAAACTAAAACCTTAGATGATTTAACGATAAAATATACAGGAGGATTTACTTATAAAAGTGAAAAATTTCAAGAGGACGGAGTTCCCTTGATAAGAATAAATAATATTAAAAAGGGATTCTTGGATTTAGGAAATACAGCATTTCTAAGTGAAGAATATTCGGATATTAGTAAAAAGGATATTGCTAGATCGGGAGATATTTTGATTTCAATGTCAGGTACAATTGGTAATTGTGTCGTTATTCCAGAAAATATTAAAAAGTGTTGTGTCAATCAAAGAATATTAGCAATTACTCCGAAAGACATAAACCTAACTTATTTAGAATTATTTTTAAATTCAATTGCAGGGATGTTGCAATTTGAAAAAATTGGAGTCGGCGGTTTGCAAACGAACTTAAGCACAAAAGACATTCTAAATTTACAAATTCCAATATTAGATCAAAAAATTCAAGAAAAAATTGCGAAGAAAATTAAAGATTCGCATTTAGCAAGAGAAAAATCAAAAGAACTTTTGGAAAAGGCCAAAAAAGCAGTTGAAATCTATATAGAGGAGGACGAAAAAGAAGCCCAAAAAACCTTAAAAAATAATTAAATTTATGGACAATGATCTTAAGAAGAATTTTAAAAGAACTGCTAGAGAATATTGTGGGACTGAATTAGTTCATGGTGTGCCTCATATAGAACGAATGTTGAAGAATTTTAGAAAAATTACAGCAGAAGGAGATAATCAAAAAATATTAGATGCTGTAGAGCTTGCGATTATACTCCATGATATAGGAAAAAAATTTGAAACATCGGAGAAAAGACATGGATTGATATCTAAAGAAATTTTGAATAGCGAAAAATATAAAAATACTTTTCGAGAAATAAAATACCAAACTACGAATGGATAGAATATGCTATTTATGGTCATGATAATGTGATAGAGATAGGGAAGCTCAAGAGCATGGAAAAACCTAAAGAAATTTGCTTAGCTTTATTGTTAGCTCTAGATAATATGGACGCGATTGGTAAAATAGGAGTTCATAGAGATTTTCAAAATATGAAGGATAAGGGAAACGATTTAGATAGCTTTTTGGCTTTTTTGAAAAAAAACAATTCCTTTGTTAATGGCAATGTTTCTCGATTGCAGAAAATTCAAAAAATAAACGTAGAAAAATTACTTAAAGAATACAAAACTCTTAAAACCGAACAAGCAGATTACATTTCAAGATTAGAAAAAGGAAATTTGAAAATAAAAGATGAGGATATCAAGAAATATTTAGAAATAAAAAACAAATAAATTTATGGAAGACGACGGGGGCGTTAAAGCCAAGCTTCCTACTGCGGTGAGAAGCTTGGCTTTTTGACGACGACGACGGACCTCCGACGACGAAATTTAAGTGGCCTGGCTTGTTAATTATAGACCAAGTTTATAAGTAGTGGAACCATTTAAGAGATAAATTGTTTGACCTGTGGGGGAGATATCTATATCTTTTAGATTGTTGAATTTAGAGCTTTGGATTTGTTTTATAATCTCCCCATCTTTTTTATCAATAATAATAACTCTGTTGTTGGTTGGTTCTAATAGGTAGATGTTAGAAGCATTCTTTGCTGTTTTTATTAATGTGATGTTCTTTATATTCGGATAAATATCTATTATTATAATTCTCTGATATAGTCCAGAGTGATAAACAGAGATTGAATTATCTGAATTTAAAATATAAACAGATCCATCAACAGCTATGGACTTCGGATTTTCGCAGTCCATTTTATCTTTTAACCACTTTTCGGCAGAGCCCCAATTATTTTTACTTAAATACGAATACTTAACAATTTGGCAATTTTCTTTATCTAAAAAGTAAAGATTAGAAAGATACGAAGTAAATATATCAGATGGAGAATCAAAACCTTCTGGCAAAGTGGAGGAGGAAAATAATTCCGAGTCGGAAACAGTAATTTCAGGATTTTCAATAGTTTCTAATTTATCTGGCTCTCTTGGGTCTTGTTCAACAAAATCTCCAGAAACCCCAGCGTTATCATTTATTTTTTCAGGAGCTCTTTTAAATAAATAGAATCCGACGAGTAAAACTAAGATAAATCCAATAATTGGAACTATTTTATTTTTATTATAAAAATTATTTTTGAAACTCTCCACTATTTGATTATTGGTCTTAATTGGAATTTTAATTTTAGGTAATTTGGGTGCTTTTAACAACTTTGGTAGTTTCGGTAGTTTTAACTTAAAAATACTTAACATAGATTTCTTGGTATTGTTTCGGAAGAAAACAGGGCCTCTAGCTTCCTTCTCTTGTTTTGATGTTAGGGCTACTAGAAAGCATACTCCAGAAATCTTTGTCCCTGGTCCTTTATCAAAAAGAGAATGCGGAATGATTTTTTTTATATTCTTTGAATCAATATCTTTTGATTGAACAAATTTATTTAAGATATTTTCTTCTTGAAAGAAATTAAATATCTCTTTTGTTAATATTAATATTCTATCGTTTTCAAGTAATTTTCCCGAAACAACATTGAAGAATATCTTTAATGGGTAAGGATCAATTTCTTGAATTTCTAGATTTTTCCCGATGTCAATTATCTGACCTCCTCTTAACAAAAGAATTTTTAAATCACCAGTTTTAGTAAAAGTTAGATCGAGGTTGTTCAAGGAAATAATAGCAAAATTGAAATTTCCTAGCCATGCGACATTCTCTTTTTTTACTTCTTCTGCTAAAAATTCATTTGCTTTTTTGGAAGCATGTGAGAGGGCTTTTTCTGGTGATTTTATAGATAAACTATAATAGTTCTTTTTGAATACTTCGGTAATGTTGTTTAATAATAGCGAGCTTGAAGAAACAGAATTTTGGAGTTCTCCAACAACATATAAATTGCCAAGTTTTTTCTCATAACTACTTTCTGGTTCATAAACAAAACTATCAAAGATCTTGCCTTCTTTTAATTTGGGATTAAAGTGAAATTCAAATATCTGCATAAGTATATTATACATTATATAATTTCAGAAAGTTTTTAACAAGGGGATTGTTGGTTAAATTTGTTTTACAAGGTATAATGTATTAATGAGTATATTTTTAGAAGCTTTTACTTGGCAGTTTTTTGATGTTCCTCTGTGGATAATTAGGACCTGGAAGAATTTTCTTTTGTTCGGCTTGAATTATTTTTCAGTCCCTACGCTTTTGAGAACGTATTTTTCTTATTGGAGAAAATATCATTCTTCTTATGGTGGTGCTTTTGACTTTTGGAAAAACTTTGAAACATTTGTTTTTAATTCAATGTCCCGTATTATCGGTGCAATTTTAAGAACTTTCTTTATAATTGCCGGTACAATATTAGAACTAGTCATATTTATAACAGGTTTTTTAGTTTTTATTATTTGGTTCCTGTCACCGTTTTTATTATTAGCATGTCTAGTTTCCGGCATATATTTATTATTATGAATTTTAATGTAAAAAGAACGAAGATATATTCTGCGGTTAGGTGGGAGAGAGTTTTATTTTTGAGATTTATCGGTGCTTTAAAGAAAATATTATTTATTTTCTTTATTTTGGTGCTTCTAGTGTTTATTTATGGATTTGTTCCTGGTAATTTTTCTGAAGAAACAAGTAGATCTTTATTGGGAATTTCAATAATTTTACTAACTTTATTCTTTTTAGTTTGTGTTAAATTAAGTTTTTTTGAGAATAAACTTAAAAAACCCAAGCTAAAAATAACTCTCCATGAAGCTGTCTTGGATCCAAAAAGATATAACTTGGCTGAATTCTTGAGTTTTGAATCAGCTAAAGCGGTTGGTAAAGCAACAAACAGGGGCCCTTCATCTGCCTATCTTTTTTATTTTATTCTTAAAGATAATCCTAAGCTTAATTTCATATTCTCTCGTCTTTTATTAGATATAAACGATGTTAAAAAAGAACTAAGAACTTGTTTTAAATCCGATGATTCCGAAAGCTTTGAAAAGGTAATTATTAAATCGTTTGATATCGCAGTAGATAAAAAACATGAAAGAGTTGAGATTAACGATATGTTATCAGCCCTAGCCGAGATAGACTCAGTTTTTAAAAATATTCTATTAATGAATAAGCTTAAAAAGAGCGATATTGATAGCTTAATTTTATGGTTAGAGAATATTGAAGAAAAAAAAGAACTAAAGAGAAGGTTTTGGGAATACGAAAATTTAGCCAAGAATGGGACATTGGCCAAAGAATGGACGGCTGGTTACACAATAACCTTGAATAAATATTCAAGAGATATAACGAACTCTATAAGGAAAAAGGATTTAGATTTTATTGGACATGAGAAAGAAGTGGAAATTATAGAAAGAGTTTTGTCTCGAGGAGAGATTAACAATGTTTTACTTGTTGGAGAAGAGGGAACCGGAAAGAAAAGTATGATTTACGCATTGTCTCAGAAAAGTTTATTGGGTAAAAGTTTGATAGGAGTGAATTATAAAAGATTTATTGAATTAGATGTGCCAGCCCTACTTGCTCAACTTGAAAGCTCAGAGGATGTGGAGTCCGTTTTAGATAAGATTTTTAGCGAAATAGCTATGGCTGGTAATATTATTTTAGTGATTGATGAAATTCATAACTATATTGGTCAAGATCCAAGACCAGGAGTTATTGATATTTCTGGGATTGTAGCTCCTTATTTAAAATTGCCCCAGTTTCAGGTTATAGGAATTACTAACTACGAAGGTCTTCATAGAAATATTGAAAAGAATATTTCTATTTTAAGTTTATTCAGCAAAGTAGAGGTTACTAGTATTTTGCCAGAAAAAACATTAATTCTTTTACAATATTTAACCTTTTCTCTAGAAGCTAAGCATAAAATATTTATTTCTTATCCGGCTATTAGAGAAATAATTAATTTAACCGAAAAATACTTCCCCTCACTTCATTTTCCAGAAAAAGCTATAAACATTTTAGACGAAGTAGCTGTTTATACGGCTAGTTTGCCTGGAGAAAAAATTGTTTTACCAAAACATGTAGCTAAAGTTATTACCGAAAAAACAGAAGTTCCTGTTGGTGAAATTGAATCAAAGGAAAGAGAGATCCTACTTAATTTAGAGAACTTAATTCACAGAAGAATTATTAACCAAGTAGAAGCAGTTAAAGAAGTGTCAACCGCTCTAAGAAGAGCTAGGTCAGATGTAACAGTCAGGAAGGGACCTATGGGAACCTTTTTGTTTCTTGGTCCTACTGGAGTAGGAAAGACGGAGACCTGTAAGGCCTTGGCTTATTATTATTTTGGATCAGAAAAAAAGATAATCAGATTAGATATGTCGGAATTTCAAAGCATAGAAGATATTGGAAGGTTGATTGGCTCTGAAAAAGGAGTAGGAATTTTGACGACTCCTGTCAAAGAAAATCCCTTTTCTATAATTTTACTTGATGAACTTGAAAAAGCTCATCGTGATATTTTAAATTTATTCTTGCAAGTTTTAGATGAGGGGCACGTAACAGATGGCATGGGTCGCAAAATTAGTTTTAAAAACACAATTATTATTGCTACAAGTAATGCGGGTTATCAGATAATCTTAAAAGCATTAAAAGATAAGGAAGAATGGCAGGGAGTTAAACAAAAGATGCTGGATTATTTGTTTGAAAATAGAACATTTAGACCAGAGTTTATTAATCGTTTTGATGCTGTTGTTTTATTTAAGGCATTAAGCAAAGAAAATCTTTTGGATATTGCTCAATTAATGCTTAATAGCCTTAAGAAAAATCTCATAGAAAAAGGCATTGATTTTACAATAACAGAAGAATTAAAAGAAAAAATAGTTGAACTTGGCTATAGTCCCGTTTTCGGAGCTCGCCAGATGAGGAGAGTTATTCAAGATAAAGTAGAAAACGTCCTCGCTTCAGCCTTATTGTCTGAGCAACTTCCTCGTGGCACCAAGATTTCTTTAGATCCCCAAACCTTTGAATTAATTACCAATCCTTAATTTATCTACTTGACAGGTATACCGTATATGATATATAATGAAGACATAGAATATAAAGTAAAATTTTATAAAAATATCAAGACAAATAAAAGTCTTGTTTTAGAGTATATTGAAAAATTAAGAGACAAAGAACAATCAAAGATTTTTAAATATATTGAGGTTTTGCGGATAAACAAGGGATATTTAGATGAACCTTATTCAAAACATATTAAAGGGAAGATTAGAGAATTAAGAGTCGATTTTGGGAAAAATAGACATAGGATTTTCTATTTTACATTTGTAGAACGAAATATAATTTTTCTTCATGCTTTTTTAAAAAAGACGCCCAAAACACCAATTTCCGAAATAGAAAAAGCAGAAGAAAGCTATAGAAATATTTTAAAATAATTAATTTAAGAAAAACATGGATAAAAAAAACAAAAAAACAATTGAATTTATTGATTTTGGAGAATATCTTGAAGAAAGATTAAAAAACCCTAAATTTAAAGAATATTATGACGAATATGGTAAACAATTTGAAATTGCTTATCAGATCTTGCAATTACGTAAGAAAAGAAGAATGTCCCAAGCACAGTTAGCTAAGAAGATAGGTGCTAAGCAAAGTAATGTAGCTCGCATAGAAGCAGGTCAGCAAAATCTTACCACAGATACTCTTCAGAAAATAGCTACGGCTTTTAATCTTGATCTCAAAATAGAATTCGTAAAATAAAATCTAAAATTAAGAAGCTAGGTTTTTTAATAGTGCCGCGTACTAGTTCGCGGTACTGTTTTTGTTTTGCACAGAGGGGTGTGCTCCGTAGAAGAAATTTGACTGGAATTTTCAAAGAAAATTCAACTTACCGAAGGCTGTCAAATTTTCTCTACGGGGTGTGGATAAAGCTGTGGAAAACAGAGTGTTGACGATATCCCATGAAATGGGGTATAAAGAGTATGTAGTGGAGAATTGTGGATAACAGTGGGATAACTACTACTAATGGGGGATAACTACTATGTTTACAGGTGAATATAAACACACAATAGATACGAAGAAGAGATTATCTTTACCAGCTAAGTTTAGAAGAGAGCTTGGTAAAGATGTAATAATTACCAAAGGAATTGATAATTGTTTAGTTGTTTATTCAAAAAAAGAGGGGGAGGCCATGTTTAGTAAATTAGGCAATCTGCCCGAGAGCAAAGTGGAAGCAAGAAGCTTTGCTAGAATTAGATTGGCTGGTGCCGCAGATCTAAACTTGGATAGCTTAGGAAGAATTCTTGTCCCAGATTATTTGAAAGAATACGCTGGTCTCAAAAAGAATGTCATAATTTGTGGATTGTTTAATAGATTAGAAATTTGGGATGATAAGAAATGGGAGCTATACAGAAAAGGAATTGAAAAGAAGGTTGGGAATTTAGCATCAAAATTGGAAGAGCTAGGAATATAATGCATATACCTGTTCTTAAAAAACAAGTTTTGGAATATCTAAATCCTAAACCGAATGAAAATTTCATCGATTGTACAGCTAATGGTGGTGGTCATACTAAAGCCATTCTTGAAAAAGGAGCCAATGTTTTAGCCATAGAGCTAGATAGAGATATTTATAAAGAGTTAAGTTCTTTGAATCTAGATAGGGTTATTGCAGTTAATGATTCTTATATCAATTTAAAGAAGATTGCTGAAGAAAATAATTTTGGTTCAGTGAGTGGAATATTATTTGATTTAGGAATGTCTAGTTGGCAATTGGAAAATTCTGGTAGAGGATTTACATTTCAGAAAGATGAACCTTTAGATATGAGATATGATTTGGATGGTGATCTGACAGCTGAGCAAGTAGTTAATAGCTGGTCAGAATCTGAATTAATAGAAATTTTAGAAAAGTATGGTGAAGAAAGATTTGCTAAAAAAATCGTTAAAAATATTATTAAAAGTAGGCCGATTAAAACAACATTTGATTTAGTAAAAGCAATTGGCGGAAAGCATGGAAAAATTCATCCAGCCACGAGAACATTTCAAGCATTAAGGATTGCGGTTAATAAAGAACTTAGTTCTTTGGAGAAGGTTTTGCCAGAGACATTGGAAGTTTTAGCTCCAGGAGGAAGATTGGTGGTGATTTCCTTTCATTCTTTAGAAGATAGAATCGTTAAGAACTTTTTTAAAAATTCAAAAACAAGCTTCGATATTTTAACTAAAAAACCAATAACAGGTTTATTGGAAGAAATTAAGAAAAATCCTCGTGCTAGAAGTGCTAAACTTAGGGCAGGAATAAAAATATGATGATAAAGATTAATTTTAAATGGGTTGGTGTTCTGGGGACGATAGCTTTGCTTTCACTCTTGGTTTTTTATGTCTATCAGATTAATGCTGAAACATCAGAGAAATTTTCTGTTCAAGATTATCAAAAAAGAATATCAGAAATTTCAAAAGAAAATAAGAACTTAGAAATTAATTCTGCTCAAGCAAATTCTTTAGATAATATTGCTCAAGCGATAGAGGGGCTTGAATTTGAAGAAGCAGGGGAAATACATTATATCCAAGTGTTAGAAGCACAAGTTGTAACTAGATAGGGGAAATTATGGAAAATTGGAGGGTTAATTTAGTTCTTGTATTCATAGTTTTATTTGGAGCGGCTCTTATCAGCCGCTTAGCTTTTATTCAAATTATTAACAGCGATTTAAACAAAGCCCTAGCCCAAGGTCAGCAGAAGATATTTAACATAGTGACGGGAGAGCGAGGGAACATTTTTTTTAATAAAGGAGAGATTTTAGCGACTAATATAAAGGGAATATATGTTTTTATTTCTCCAGCAGAAATTGAAGAAAAAGCGAGAACAATCAAAGAACTTTCAGCAATTTTAAATATAGACGAACAGAAAATATTAGAAAAAGTTCAAAAGGACACCTTGTTTGAAAAGATTGAAAACAGTATAACAGAAGAACAAAGAATTTTGATTAATGAATTAGGCATTAAAGGTATTTATTGTCGAGAAGCTCTTTTTAGAAATTATCCTCAGAAAGATATGGCATCACAAGTTGTTGGATTTTTAGGAGGCGAGGATTTTGGTCAATATGGGCTAGAGGGTTATTATGATGATACTCTTCGAGGTAAGGAAGAAATTGAAAAAAAGAAAAAGGGATCTACAGCCTCTTTTTTTTCCGAAAACATTGATCAACTAGGGAAAGGATCAGATATTGTTTTAACTATTGATTATAATATTCAGTTTATGGCAGAAAAGCTATTAAAGAAGGCGAAGAATGATTTGAGTATTGATGGTGGACAGATAATTGTCGTTGATCCTAAAACGGGGAAAATTTTAGCTCTAGCTCACTATCCTAATTTTGATCCCAATGATTATTCAAGTGTTGAGAATTTTGATATTTTCCAAAATGGCACTACTCAAAAACTTTTTGAACCAGGTTCAGGATTTAAGCCAATTACAATGGCTTCGGCTATAAACGAAGAAAAGGTAAGTCCTCAAACGACATACATTGATACGGGAAAGGTTAAAATAGGTAAATATACTATTGAAAACTATAATGGCAGAGTTTTTGGAGAAAAAACAATGACAGGAGTTCTAGAAAAATCAATTAATACGGGAGCTGTCTTTGCCGAGAAAGAGCTTGGCCACGACCTTTTTTTGAAGTATATAGATTCATTTGGATTTTTTGAGCTAACAGGGATTGATCTTGAAGGGGAGGTTTTTTCAGAAAATAAAATGTTTAAAAGAGGATATGAGATAAATTTTGCTACTGCTTCATTCGGTCAAGGAATAGAAATAACGCCGATCCAACTAGTTAGAGCTTATACGGCGATTGCTAATGAGGGCAAGTTAATCAAACCGTATGTTGTTGATAAAATAATTAAAAACAATGAAATAATTGAGACCATTCCGGATGTTTCTTCAGAGAATGTTATTTCTTCAAAGACAGCTTCTCAGGTAACGGCCATGTTAGTAAGTGTTATTGAGAATGGTTATGGCAAAGATGCTAAAATACCTGGATATTATGTGGCTGGCAAGACGGGGACGGCTCAAGTGTCAGAGGGTGGAGGATATTCTTCTGATAAATCATGGCAAAGTTTTATTGGCTTTGCTCCGGCTCTTAATCCAAGATTTCTAATTTTAGTTAAACTTGATAACCCAGAAACAAAAACGGCTGAATATTCGGCTTTACCGATATTTAAGGAATTAGCGAAGTATATTATTAATTATTGGGAGATTTCACCAGATTATGATTAAATTGTTAGAAAAACTTAAAACAACTTTTAAAAAACCTTGCGTTATTATTGTCGCTGGCGATGGGGGGTCTTTTTCGGTTAATCCTATCTTTAGGGTATTAGAAGATAATAATTGTAAAATATTTAATGTAGATTTATCGAATTTTAAACAAACAGAAAAGTCCAAATCTTTATTGAGAACATCTAAACAGTCAGTTTTGGCTATAAGTAATCTTGAAAATAGAAAAGAAATTGCTAGAGCAAAACAAATTGCTAGAGATTTACGATATCCAGGATATTTAGTTTTACATTCTGATAACGAGAACATAAAAGAGATGTCAGAAGCCAACTTATTAATTTATGGTCTTAACAAGAAATCAGATATCCAAATTAGTGATATTAATGTTGATGAAAATGGAACTAATTTTAAAGTAAATCATCAAGGCAACAGTGTTCCATTTTGGTTTAAAGAGTCTTTAAAAAGAAAAGAGATAAATAATGTTTTATTAGCGATATCGGTTGGGATAATAAAAGACATCAATCTTGTCAGAATTTCCGAGCTTCTAAAATAAAAAAGCCCTGCTAATACTTCGCAGGGCCGATTTTTCTAAAGAGCAACTATCTCACTTCACAGGAATTTTTAACTTTTGTCCAGGCTTGATGAGCGAGGGATTTTCTAAGCCGTTTAGTTCGGCTAGATATTGCCAATTCCAGGAGGAGTTCTCCAGTTTGGCGGCGATGACCGATAAACTTTCGCCATCCTTTACTTCGATCCACTTAGTCTTTTCTGGAGGCGAAAACATTTTTTTGTCGCTACCGTTAGGGGTTTTCTCTCTCTCCGCAAGAGCATAAATGGTTACGGAAATGAGAATAATTAGAATTGTTAAAATTGGTAATATTTTTCTGTTTTTCATTCTTTCATCCTTTCTTAAAAACTATTACGTATTTTTCTTTAACACCATATTCTCGAGCCAATTTATGACTCGCCATTCTAATATCAATATGTTTTACTCCTTTCTTGGTTGATTGTCTCATGGCACCACCGGTGTCATCGGCTATTCTTATTCCGATTCCGCGAATAAAGAATTTGTCTCCATAGCTAAATACTTTTGGATCAATAGCCACACCTACCGTTTTTCTGGCGTCGCGCATAGTTGAGGTTAACCCATCTGAAAAATTTTCACAGCATATTTCACAACAGCAATACGCCGTAGTTTTCACTCTGTGTATTCGTGTGTGTCGTATTATGTGTATCATAAAGGGTAAAATATTATATCCAAGACAGATACCGATAATAAGCACATAAAGAGTTTTCTTCACATTTTGTCCTTTCTTTTAATATTTAATTGTCAAAGTGAGCCTTAATAATAGCATGCCTGTTTGAATCTGTCAAGTTTCGGTGCTTGAAATTAAAACATATTTATAGTATAATATAATATTGCTCCTATCGTCTAGTGGTTAGGACGCATGATTCTCAATCATGTAACCGGGGTTCGACTCCCCGTAGGAGCACAAATTTATCCCTAAGTACTAATTACTCACACTCACACAATCGCTTTTCTGCTATTCTAGATGTTTTTATTTATCCATTTTCTTCCGTGCTACACAGCAGGGAAGAAAATGTTTATTTTAAATTCTTACCTATAAGTTTTTGCTTAATTGTTTGTATATTTTGGATTTGTGATCTAGCTTTTCAACAGTTCTCTTAATTTTTTCTTTTTGGCTTTTATTCATAGTCTTTACAATATCTTCAATTAAGAGTTGAGGCCAAAACATAATGGGGTAGCGTTTTCTATTTCTTCTTCTTTCATATTCTATTAATTTTTGACTTCCTGTTTTTGTTGATTTTTCTTTAAACTCTTTTTTATTTCTTTTAGCAACCAATCTGAAGCCCTCGCCCGATTCCAAAAGCCATTGATTAACTTTAGCTATCGTTTGATGACTTATGTGTAGTTTGTCTTGAATTTCTCTATATCCCTTTCCTTCTATTAAGAGTTGAGCGGTTTTTATTCTTTTAGCTAGCATTATCATCTCTTCTCTTGTTAATAAATCGGTCAGTAGATTCATTATTTCTGTTGCGTTGTTTAACAAGACGAGTGATTGACAAAGTGTTTCCAATAAGCTTCCTACATCACTTTTAGAAATATTTGAATATTTTTTCATAGTGTTCTGTTTTCTTCCGTGCTACACAGCAAGGAAGAAAAGGTTAAATTTATTTAATAATTATTAAATATTCTTTATGACTATTTTCGTATGTTTATTTTATCATACTGAAATAGTTTTGTCTTCAGAGAGGATTTCTTTTTTAGTTTTCTGATTCAATTTTTTAGCTTTGTTGGATTATTGGTGAAATATGGTAAAATATATGAATGAATAAAACAATTGCTTGGCATGGTATTTCTTGGGAAGAAGTTATTAATAAGCTTGGGTCAGATGTTAAAAAGGGTTTGACAGACGAAGGTGCTATAAAAAAGCAGAAAGAATTTGGTGAAAACACTCTTCCAAAAGAAAAACCACTTTCCAAGGTACGCATATTTTTAGAACAATTTAAGAGTCCCTTAATATATATTCTTGTTATTGCAGGAGTAGTTGTTTTGTTTTTTAAAGAATATACAGACGCTATTGTTATCTTTAGTGCTGTTTTTTTAAATATTATAGTTGGGTTCATACAAGAAAACAAAGCTAGCAGTGCTTTGGAAAAATTAAAGAAAATAGTTAAAGTTGAAGCTCAGATTATTCGTAACGGACATGAAAGAATGATTGATTCTTCTGATATTGTTCCCGGCGATATTTTTATTCTTTCTCCAGGAGAGAAGGTTCCAGCTGACGGAAGAATTATCAATAGCACCAATCTTAAAATTAATGAGATGAGCTTAACAGGCGAATGGTTGCCAGCCGACAAACAAGGAGCTAAGCTTCTCGAAAAAACTCCGTTGGCAGATAGAGATAATATGGTCTATATGGGAACGATTGTTGATGATGGAAAAGCAAGAATTATTGCTACCGCTACGGGTGCTCATACAGAAATTGGTAAAATTGTCCAAATGGTAAAAGAAGCCGAAGAAGAAAAAACACCTTTGCAAAAGAAACTTTCTCATTTTTCTTTAATTATTGGGATTGTTATTGCTGTAATAAGCATCTTTATATTTCTAGAAGGACTGATTAAGGGCGGGGAGTTTATAGAAATGTTTACTACTGCAGTGGCTGTTTCAGTGGCCGCTATACCAGAGGGCTTGCCCGTGGCGATGACGGTTATTTTAGCTATTGGGATGCAACGAATATTAAAGAAAAAAGGGTTAGTAAGAAGATTGGCTTCTACAGAAACATTGGGCAGTACTTCTATTATTGCAACTGATAAAACAGGGACATTAACAGAAGGTAAAATGAAAGTTTCTAAAATGGTTGTTTCTGGAAAAAATGAACGGAGATTAGCTTTAAAAATTATTACTTTATGTAACGAGGCCTTTATTGAAAACCCTGAAGATAGTATGGATAACTGGATTGTCAGAGGACGGCCGACAGATAAAGCTTTGCTGATGGCTGGAATTCAAGCAGGAATTAGCAGGGGAGAGATGGAAGAGGAAATGACTTTATCGTCTGAGCTTCCTTTTACCTCAGCCAATAAATATATGGCTAAGGTTTATTCTTTAAACAAAGACGAAGACATTCTTTATGTCTTGGGAGCTCCAGAAAAGATATTAGAAATGTCTAAATCATTTGAAGACAGAAAAGAAATGGAGAAGGAAATAGAAGAATTAACTGGAAAAGGATTAAGGGTTTTAGCCATTGCCCATAAAAGAATTAATAGCTTAAGTTCTTTGTTTAAGGATTTAAGCTTTGTTGGTTTGGTGGCCCTAGAAGACCCGATAAGAAAAGAAGTTAAAGAAGCGATTAGGACCGTTAGAGAAGCAGGCATGAAACCGATTATAGTTACTGGAGATCATAAGCTGACTGCTAAGGCCATTGCTGAAGAACTTGGCTTCAATACTAAAGAAGAAAATATCATGGAAGGAAAAGAATTAGAGGATTTAACAGATAAACAGCTGGAAGAAGTTATTGATAAGATTGAAGTTTTTGCTCGAGTTGAACCCAAGCATAAATTAAGAATCGTTCAGGCCTGGCAAAATAAAGGAGAGGTTATTGCTATGACGGGCGATGGAATTAATGATGCCCCAGCTCTTAAAAAAGCTGACATTGGAGTTGCTTTAGGGTCGGGAACGGAAGTAGCTAAAGATATTTCCGACTTGATTTTGTTATCAGATAATTTCAATATTATTGTCGCCGCCGTAGAAGAAGGTAGAGCGATTATAGATAATATTAGAAAAGTAATTACTTATTTGTTGTCCGATTCTTTTACCGAAACAATTTTAGTGGGAGCGGCTGTGATTTTTGGTTTTCCGTTGCCGTTAATCGCGGTCCAAATTTTATGGGTAAATATCATTGAAGATGGACTTCCAGGGATTGCTTTGGCTTTTGAGCCCAAAGAGGAAGATATAATGAAGCAGAAACCGATTAAGAAAAAAGAAGCACTTTTGAATAAAGAAATGAAAGTTTTGATATTTGTCATTGGTTTAATAACAGATCTGTTCTTGCTGGCCTTATTTTTCTGGCTTTGGAAAAATTCGGGTTATGATTTAGTAAGAATAAGAACGATTATTTTTGCAGCTCTTACTATTGATTCCTTGTTATATGTTTTCTCGTGCAAAAGCTTAAGAAAGAATCTTTGGTACATGGATTTTCTTTCTAACAAATTTTTAAATTATGCCTGGCTTGCTAGTTGTACGCTTTTATTGGCTTCTATTTATTTGCCTCCTTTTCAAATTTTATTAAAAACTGTTCCCTTAGCATTCTCCGACTGGATAATAATTCTAACTTTGGGTATAATTAAATTGTTTTTGATAGAATTGATTAAGTGGCTTTTTATTACTAAACATATAAAAGAATGATTTGGATTTTAATTTTTATAACTTCATTCTTCTTGTTATTCTGGTCAGGTTCCAGAGTTGTAGAGGGCTTGATGAAAATAGCAAAATATTTAGGTTGGCGAGAATTTGTTGTCGCTTTTTTCGTGATGGCCTTTGCTGGAACACTTCCTAATTTATTCGTTGGGATAAGTTCAGCTTTGAAGGGTATTCCAGAACTTTCTTTTGGAGAAATTGTAGGGGGGAATGTTGTTGATATGACATTAGCTGTTGGCTTAGCTTTGCTTATTGGAGGAAAGGCTTTCCCCGTTAGAAGTAAAATGGTTCAGACAAGCACAGTTTATACTGCTATTATCGCTGTTTTGCCATTGCTTTTAATTCTTGACGGAGATTTAGCTAGAGGAGATGGAGTGATTCTTTTGTTGGCTTTTGTTCTGTATATATATTGGTTGTTTTCTAAAGAGGAGAGATTTAGAAAAGTCTATAACGTTGACGATAAGAAAAAAAAGCAAAGAAATATCTGGAGATTTATAATAGAAAGAAATGAACCAAAAAATGCTCGTCAATTCAAGAGCTTCTTAAAGAATCTAAGAGAAACCTTTGCTTCTCTATTTGTTCTAATTTTTGCCTCCTGGGGGATCGTTCAGAGTGTTCAGGCGTTTTCAGAAATCTTAAGTGTAGGGTTGCCGATAATCGGAATTTTAGTTGTTGGTTTAGGTAATGCTTTACCGGAAACATACTTTGCTATTGTTTCAGCCAGAAAAGGACGAACTTGGCTTATCTTGGGGAATCTAATGGGATCGGTTATTGTCTGTGCCACTTTGGTATTGGGTATTGTTGTTTTAATCCATCCCATTGTCAATATTGATTTTTCTCCTTTTGCTATTGCCCGCATCTTCCTGGTAATCTCAGCTGTCTTCTTCTTGGTAGCCGTTAGAACCGATAAAAGAATAAGCAAGAAAGAAGCCATTCTCCTGATTGCCATATATCTTGCCTTTCTCTTGTCCGAAATCTACTTTAGATAAATAAAAAGATAAAAAAAGAAGCCAAAAGGGTAAACCCTTTCGGCTTTTCGGTGTTCGGTGTATATTGTATTGTGTTAGCTCAGGCATTTAAAACAGACCTGAATGCACGATACAATTCTCTTAATTTCTTCGGAGCATCTTCTGGAACCGCTATGACATCTCCTTTCATCTTTGTGTTGATTGCCGAAAACTGATCTACCGTGAATCTGGCTTTTTTTTGTTTAACTCTATAGATGAATGATTTTGACACTTTCGCCATTTCGGCAATTTCTTGAACCGTCATGCTTTTTCTTTTTTGCAGATGATCTACAATTTCTTTTGAGATATCTCCTGCTATTCTGTCTACTTCAAACCCTGCGATTTTCATGATGTGGCTCCTTAAAATGATATCTTTAATATGTCATAGAAGTTTTGAAGCTTTTGAGGCATGGATTCGTTGCGAGCTCTCAATATCAAAAGGGGAATCGGAATTTCCAGAGATTTTTCGAGTAATTCCAAATGTTCCAATCGAAAGTTTCTTTGCCCAAGCCTTATTCTACACATGAACGATTCGCTTTTGTCTATCAATCCACCTATCTGTTTTAAGGTGAGTTTTCTCTCTTCTTGCAGATAGCCAACAATATCCGCCGATAGCGTTAATGCTCTTTTTTTCATATCTATTTCTTTCTAATTGTGAAAAGATCAATTTTTGTTTCGTATCTGACAATAAATTCATTTTACTTATTTATTCTAAAATGTCAAGCTTTTTCTGTGGATTATGGAAAAACAAAACAACGTATTAATACAGTGATAGCGTTATTAATACGTTGCTTCGGATACTTTCTAATCGAATGTTCAACACTCGGTGACTAACACTGCGGTGTTCGACACCGAGTGATTAACATTCTGAGCTCCAAAAGTGTACAACTTAGGTTTGCACACTGGCTTTCTTGATTTTTTGAGGGATATATAGTAAGATATAGTTAATGGAATTTGTTATTATTAGTTTTCTGGTTTTATTGCTTTTTGTTTTAGTTGGAGGCTTTTTTTTATTGTGGAAGAGAAAGCCAGAAGGACCTTCGGAATCATTAGTAATGTTGCAACAGCAGTTAAATAACATCAATCAAGTTTTAGATAATAAATTATCAGAATTTAACAAAGTTAATCAAACCCAGTTTGGACAAAGTACAAGAATTATTCAAGATGTTACTAAACAACTAGCTCGTTTAGATGAAACTAATAAACAGGTCGTTAGTGTTGCGGATCAATTAAAGAGCTTACAAGATGTTTTAAAGAATCCAAAACAAAGAGGAATTTTGGGAGAGTATTACTTAGAAACGGTTTTGAAAAATGTTCTTCCGCCAGAGTCTTATCGAACTCAATATTCTTTCAAAAATGGAACGATTGTTGATGCTGTCGTTTTCGTTGATAAACATATTATTCCTATTGATTCTAAATTTAGTTTAGATAATTATAATAGAATTTTGGAGACTCAAGGTGATGAAAGAAAGAGATATGAAAAGGCTTTTGTTAACGATTTGAAAATAAGGATTGATGAGACATCAAAGTATGTAAAACCAGAAGAAAATACAATGGATTTTGCTTTTATGTTTATTCCCTCGGAAGCAATTTATTACGATTTATTAATTAATAAGATCGGAGCAGTTACAGAGGATACTAATAACTTAATTCATTATGCTTGGAAAAAAAGAGTTATTATTGTTTCCCCTACAACATTTTCAGCATTTTTACAGGTTGTCCTTCAGGGTTTAAGAAATCAACAAATTTCCGAAAAAGCCAAAGAAATAATTAAACAAGTGGGGCGATTAGGGAGACATATGGGAATATACGAAGAATATATTAATAAAGTCGGAAATCATTTAAGTACAACGGTAAATACTTACAATAAAGCTCACAAAGAACTTGCCAAAGTAGATAAAGATGTGGTAAAAATAACAGGCGAAGAATCAACAATTAAATTATCAGAGGAGGAAATAGAAACTCCTTTGCTAGAAGAATAAAATTATGTTAGCAATAATTAAAACAGGGGGGAAGCAATATAAGGTTTCTCCAAAAGACAAGATTAAAATAGAGAAATTAGAGATAGAAGAGGGTAAAGAAGTAATTTTTGACCAGGTTCTGTTGGTTGATAAAAATAAGAAAGTTGAAATAGGTGATCCTTTAGTAAAAGGAGCTAAGGTAATTGGAAAAGTTTTAAAACAAGACAGAGCTAAAAAGGTTATTATCTTAAAATACAAACCAAAAACAAGAGAAAAAACAAAAAAGGGTCATCGCCAGCCCTATACAGAAGTAGAAATTATTAAGATCGAGAATTAAGGGCGGATTCTAAAGTGTCGGGGTCAGCGTATTCTAATTCTCCTCCAACTGGTAAACCTCGTCCCAACCGAGTGATGGATATGTTATAAGAAGCTAAGCTTCTTTTAACTAATAGCATAGTTGCCTCACCTTCGGTTGTTGGACTTAGGGCGATTATTACTTCTTTGAAATCGCCTTTTTCTATTTTTTGTTTTAATTCTTCTATTCTTAGGTTCTTATCATTTTTCTTTTTTAAACTAATCGTTCCTCCAAGGACAAAATAGAAACCTTTATATGTTTTTGTTTTTTCTATGGTTGTTAAATCAGATTCTTTTTCTATCACACAAAGCAGTTCTTTATTTCGACCATTATCTGAGCAAATATCGCAAACTTGCCCTGAGCCTGTTGAAGGGTCAAAAGTGTCAAAACAGGAAGGGCAGATTTTAATAGAATCTTTCAAGGCGTCTATTGAGAAGCTTAGCTCCTTAATTTCTTCCGGAGAGAGCTTGATTAAATAAAAAACAAATCTGGTGGCTGTGCGTGGCCCAACAGTAGGGAATTTGCTAAATAAATTAATAAGTTTTTGGATGGATTTTGGATACATGTATGCGAATAGCCTACTACGAATAGGCACATACGAATGATTCGTATCATTGGCATAAGATTCGTAGATTGGCATTATATTTCATGTTTTTCTAAATTTTTGAAACAGACCGTTTGATCATCAAAATATAATTCAATCTTTCCGATGGGTCCGTTTCTATGTTTAGCGATAATAATATCTGATATGTTTTTTCTAGTTGTTTCTGGATTATATCTATCTTCTCTATAAATAAGTAAAACTATATCCGCATCCTGCTCAAGAGATCCTGATTCGCGAAGGTCGGCTAAGCGGGGGACTTGAGGGGTTCTGTGTTCTACGGCTCTTGATAATTGAGATAGGGCCAAAACAGGAACATCTAATTCCCTGGCTAATCCCTTAAGAGAGCGAGATATTTCAGATACTTGCTGGACAGAACTAGCCATTGGATTTCTAGATTCCATTAATTGTAAATAATCAATAACGATTAAGCCCAAGCCATGTTCTGCCTGAAGTCGTCTAGCCATAGCTCTCATCTGTAAAACATTAGCAGAAGCGGCGTCATCAATATATAGTGGAGCTTCGGAAAGAAGACTCATAGCACGTTGAATCCTTTCAAAGTCGTTATTATCGCCTTCGTGAGATAATTTTCCGGTTCTTAATCTCCACAAATCAATACCAGCCAAAGAAGCGATGCATCTATCTACAATTTGATCAACAGACATTTCTAAGCTGAATATTCCAACAGGCTTTTTTTCTTTTATGGCGATATTGGTTGCAAAGTTCAAAGCTAAGGTTGATTTTCCGATGGACGGTCTAGCGGCTAAAATAATAAGATCTGATTTTTGGAAACCAGCTAGGATATTATCAAGGTCTTTGAATCCAGAAGCAACTCCGCGTGGATTTCCTTGATGCTTTGATAATTTATCAATTCTATCAAAAGCATCTTCTAATGTATCCTTAACCCATACGAATTTTTGGCTTAAGCTTCCTTGGGCGATGCTAAATATTCTTTGTTCAGCTTTGTCTAATAATTCGTCAACATCTTTTTCTTCATCGTGGCCCATCATGTCTATTTCCTGGCTAGCCGAAATAAGATCTCTTAAGATTCTTTTTCTTTGAATAATTTTGGCGTAATTTGAAACATGAGAAGCGGTTGGAACGGTATTAATAAGTTCAGTTAAATAACTGTTTCCGCCGATGTTATCTAAAAACTTTTTTTCTTTAAGTCGTGCTGAAACGGCTAGAACATCAATGGGATTATTTTTTTCAAAAAGATCTACAACGCATTGATATATCTCTTGATGACCTTGGTTATAGAAATCTCTCTTTGTCAAAGAATCAACAACCTTAGCGATGGCGTTTTTATCTAACATTAAAGAACCGAGCAGACATTTTTCGGCGTCAATATTTTGAGGTGGTAATTTTGATATGATATCTTTATTATTAGCCATACTTATTTTTACCCTGTTAAAGATTAAAAGTCAAAAAACTAAAAATTAAAAGTGAAGAAATGTTTTTCACCGAGTGTCAAACATCCTGAGATGTTGGTCACTCGGTGTAGAACATTTCGGATATTTTCTAATCGAATGTTCAACACTCGGTGACTAACACTGCGGTGTTCGACACCGAGTGATTAACATCCTCAGTATTTAGATTTGGGGTTGACAAAGGTGAAGAAATAAGTATAATGGAGAGTACATAGAACTTTGACAATAAACCGCGAGATAGCGGATTACATATACATTTAACAAGAGGAAAGAATGTGAATTAATAATTGATGTTTTTCCGGAAGGGGAGAGCTGGAAGAGCATAAACGGATTTATGTCTCTAAATATTCGAAAGGACGCCAACTTTTTATTTGGAGATTAAAAAATGAGAACTTCAAGACAAAATCTGAAGTGGAGAAAGAGGGAATGGAAAGGTGTTTCAAGAGAAACCAAAATCAAACTGTTGAAAGGTTTAGTCATTTTGACCTTGTTTCTCTTTGGTGTCAGTGCTTTGTTTAGCAACTTCGGGTGTGCGTTCACTCATAGAGGAGAGACCAGCGTTGGTCTCTTTAAGGATGTTGAAAGAACCACGAACGAAAGTTCGAGTTTATCTGTTCATCGTCCCGCACGCGATTGAGGAGGATAGAAAGATGATTTACAAAAGGATGTTCTTCGTACTCCTTTTTGCATATCTTGTCTCCTTGATCGTTTTGCTTGAAAATGAAGTATATCAAGCATTAATACCTCTGGCAGTAGGATTGTTTTCTTTTGCTCTTGCCTCTTTTGTATTCAGAAGCAGGATTATTTCCGTGATTTTCTTTGTTCTGATATTCGTGACATTATGCCAATTCGCTGTAACAGCGAAAAAAGCACAGACAGATGAGGTTTTTAGGCAACAACTTAAAACTGATTCTGTTGGTGTCTTTGTGGCAGATATTGTTCATGGATTCAAGAGAAATATCGGAATCACGAAAGAAATAAAGGAAGCCGCCATAGAAGCAAAAAACGGAGATGATTACACAAAGTTGGAGAATATAAATCCCAGATATGCGACGATGATTGTCGTGGCACCAATAGGGATTTTCTTTCTCATTTTTCGGAAAGTGCCCAGAAAGGAGATAAAAACAAAGAAGTAAATTTAAGCCCTTGTGAGATGTAATCGCAAGGGCCTTTTTCTTGGGCTTGACAAATTCAATGGGCATGCTATAATGTAATCAATCGTAAAAGGAGGGGATATTGTTAACCCAGTATCCGGGAGAGGAATGAATGATGAAGGAAGGAAACGAAGAAGAAATGGAAAAAGTAGGGAAAAATGAACGGCAGAAAGAAAAAGAGTTTATGGTCGATCTAGAGAAATTTAGAATCGCCAAACGACAGAGCAGAGACATAGATGTCAGTATTCTTCAAACGAAGATTCTGATAGACCACGGTGTCTGGATCGACTGAACAAAAACAAAGGCCCATGTGCAATGCACATGGGCCTTAATTTGACAACGATTTTCAAAAGAGTATTATAGAATTATGTTTGTTCTTTTATGTATGTGGGTTTAAAGGATTGTGAAAGGAGTAGTTTATGCGCGAAAAAACAGAGCCAATAGCAAATTCGGGCTTACATAGGGAAATGATTATATCCGCCGCTTTACGAAAGGAGGTAAGAAGGCACGGACCGGAAGCGGTAGTGAGAAATCGTACCGGGGGGATCACTTTCGATCAGTTGAAAAAAAATGATCCTTTGGCAGCGGAAAGAATGGAACCAGAAATCAGCAAGATATTTGCATGCGCAAGGTAATTAAATAAAGGAAATAAAAAGACCCACAAAACAACCCGAAAAAACCTACGCATAAGTGTAGGTTTTTTTAATTATTTTAATTTTGGGCCTTGAGGAGTGTCTTCTATTTGATAGCCGAGTTTTTCAATTTCTTTTCTTATTTCATCTGATTTCTTCCATTCTTTTTCTTTTCTATATTGTTCCCTTTGCTTTGCAAGTTTTTTTATTTTCTCTGGAATTTTATTTTGCCGGCTGACGGATTTAATTTTATCTAAATCTAACCCAAATATCTTATCAAATTCTAAAAGCAAGTCATAATCTGCTTTATTACTTTTAATAAGTTTCCACATTAAAGCTAATGCCTTGGGAGTATTTAAATCATCATTTATATAACCCAAAAATTCTTTCTTATAATTTCCAACTGTACTATTGTACAGTGCGTGGTACAATTTTAATTTTGAAACCTTTTCGTAAAGGTTCTCAAGAGCATTTTGAGCTGATTCTAAAGACTTCCAGGAAAAAGCCAAAGGAGATTTATAATGAGTGGTTAATGTTAGATATCGATAGGAGAGTGGGTTTATATTTTTTTTGATTAAGCTATCCAGGGTAATTATTTCTCCTTTTGATTTAGCCATTTTTTCTTTCTTAAGAATAAGAAATTCATTATGTAGCCAATATTTAGCCAAGTTCTTGTTATATCCTGCTTCTGCTTGAGCTATCTCGTTGCTATGATGAACTGGGATGTGATCTATTCCTCCGGTATGAATATCAAAAGGAAGTCCCAATTGATCTATGCCCATAACAACACATTCTGTGTGCCAGCCAGGAAAGCCAATTCCCCAAGGAGAATTCCACTCCATTTGTCTTTTCTTTTGGCTAAATTTCCAAAGAGCAAAATCGGTTGGATTCTTTTTTCCTTCAGTTGTTTCTATTCTTGCTTTATGAGTTCTTTTTTTAGATCCAGTTAATTTTCCATAGTCCTTTATTTTGGAAGTATCAAAATATATGCCGTCTTTTATTCTATATGTATAGCCCCTCTTCTCTAAAAGCTTGATTAAGTCAATTTGTTCTTTAATGTAGTCACTGGCTTTTGTCCATTCGCTTGGTTCTTTAATATTTAGCTTCTTAATATCTTTTTGAAAGACCTTGGTATAAAATTCAGCTATTTGCCAGGCAGTTTTCTTTTCTCTTTTAGCTCCCAGCTCTATTTTATCTTCACCGGTATCGGCGTCAGAAACTAAATGACCAACATCTGTTATATTTATCACATGCTTCACTTTATAATTATTATATTCCAACATCCTTTTAAGAATATCAGAGAAAAGATATGATCTTAGATTTCCGATATGAGCATAGTTATAAACAGTTGGGCCACAAGTATAAAGACCAACCTTATTTTTCTTTAAGGACTTAAATATTTGCTTCTTTCTCCCAAGTGTATTATATAATTTAATCATTATCTTATTTTAGCAAGCAAACTTGATTTTGTAAATTTAATAGATTATAATTAAGTATAATTTTATGTCGGAAGTATTAAATGTATTCTTATTGGCGATGACGCCGGTGGGGGAATTAAGGATTGCTATTCCTGTGGCATTGCTGGTTTATAATCTCAATTGGCTTTGGGCTTATTTTATTTCTGTTATTGGTAATATTATCCCGGTTATTTTCCTACTTTTATTTCTGAGTCCTGTTTCCCGGTGGCTTTCTGATAAGTTGAGCTTTTGCGATAAATTCTTTAATTGGCTTTTTGAAAGAACCAGAAGAAAAAGTAGTCCCAGAATGGAAAAATATGGAGCTATAGCTTTGATAACATTTGTCGCTATTCCGTTGCCATTTACTGGTGCCTGGACTGGATCAATAGTTGCCTTTTTGTTTAACATTCCTTTTAAGAAAGCTTTTCCTTTAATACTTTTAGGAGTTTTGATTTCTGGTGCTATAATGCTATTGTTAACTCAAACAGGATTATGGCTAAATTAGTATTATATAGAAAATATAGACCGCAACAGTTCAACGAAATTATTGGACAAGAGCATGTTGTTCAAACATTAACTAATGCTCTTGTTTCTGATTTAGTTTCTCATGCCTATATTTTTTCTGGTCCCCGTGGCTCGGGCAAAACAACTATTGCTCGTCTTTTAGCCAAGGCAGTTAATTGTCGCGATAGAAAAGAAGGTCAATTTGAACCATGCAATAAATGTTCGTCTTGCTTGGAAGTCAAAGGGGGAAGATCTTTAGATTTAATAGAAATAGATGCTGCTTCACATAGAGGAATTGATGAAATACGAGAATTAAAAGAAGGAATTAAATTTGCTCCAGCCAAAGAAAAATACAAGGTCTTTATAATAGATGAGTCACACCAACTCACCAAAGAAGCCGTTAATGCTCTTTTAAAAACGCTAGAAGAGCCACCGTCTCATGCTATATTTATTCTGGCAACGACAGAGATTCATAAAATGATCCCAACTATTATTTCTCGATGTCAAAGATTTGATTTTAGGAAGTTGACATTAGATGAAATAATAAAAAGATTAGATATTGTTGCTAAAAAAGAAAAAGTGAAAATTGAGAAACCAGCTTTAGAGTTAATTGCCTTAAATTCGGGAGGAGCCATTAGAGATGCTGAAAGTTTGTTAGATCAGGTTTTAACTTTTGCTGGGATATTAGATAATACAGAAATTAAAATAGGGGATATTGGTGACTTGTTGGGATTAACAGATATGGCTATGGTGGGAGAGTTTGTTGATTGTCTTTCTGGAAAAAATAGGGA
>JAHJSY010000040.1 GCA_018830125.1 Patescibacteria group bacterium
CACTTTTTAGCAATAATAGACATATCTGTCAAGCTCTAGCGAGAAAAGAGGAAAAGGGAGGAAAAGGAGTCAGGTACCTTTTCTAGGTCTTCCTCTAGAATTTAATGTTGAAACAAGACTAAGCTTCTCTGTTGACGACTGAAGTGAGCAAAGCTTAGCTTTGCTCACTTTGGAGAAATTTGTTAAATGATCTGTCGTATGTTTTTTCTGCTTCTTTGGAAAAATAACAGGCAGGAAGCTCATTTCTTTCTCTGTGATATTTTACACACTCGCAACACAGCCCTTTTCTTTCACAAGAATAGCTACATGGACAATCTTTTAAGTTTTCTTCCTTCCTACATTCCATATATTTCATCATATCATAATAAGCCCCAATCAAAAAATAAGGAGCTGAGCTCCTTAGATTTGCCTCGTCAAAAGTGTTAGACACCAGGTGTCTAACACTTTTTATTATGATGTTTTTATTTCAGTATCTCCGTGGATGTATTTCTTTTCGGCTAATTCAGCAACTTGTGACATTATCTTATTAGTCACTTCTTTATAATCTTCGCTTGGGGAAAAGGGGAAGAAAAGAAGAAAAGAAGAAAAGAAGAAAAGGGGACGCATCACTTTTAAACGGGATTTTAGTCATTTTGTGAAAATCGTCTCAAGTCAAGGAACGACAGAAAAGTTGCCCAGAGGTCCGACCTCTCCGCTAATCGCTAGAGGTACGGACCTCTCGACGACCATGACGAAGTGTTCAAGTGTTCAAAGCCGAGCTTTGAACACTTTTTCTAAAACGGCTATAAAATCAAAATCAACTAAAATGATTGAGGTTGAACCTCAATAGTCTCGAGTGTGCAAACCTTAGGTTTGCACACTATTAGATTGCCATAAGCCCGGCTTATGCAGAAAATAAAAAAGTTCGAGAGATTGTTTCCCGAACTATTAGGACAAGAGTAGAAGTGAGCAAAGCTTAGCTTCGCTCACTTCTCTTTAATCTTTTTTAAGGACAATGGTTAATCTCTGATGCTTATTAGTTTTTTTTATCTTAAGCGAAAAGGGGACGTTTCCCTTTTAGTCAGGGTTTTAGTTATTTTGCGAAAATCACTCCTCAAGGAATGACAGAAGAGTTGCCTAGAGGCCCGATTTACCTCGCCTTGGGCGGGCCTCTCCGCTAATCGCTAGAGGTCCGGACCTCCCGACGACGAACAAAGTGTGCAAACCTAAGGTTTGCACATTAGATATAATCTAAGAAGCCAGGACGCTTTAGACCTCTTAGATTTATCAAAATAGCAAACTATCTTAATAAAAATAAAACCCACCGCGTACCCTTGCGTATCACCTTATTTAAACATTGACAAAGTAAATAAAAAGATGTAGTCTTATGTATTAACAGGGAACCGTTTTCTGTTAGAAACAGATCTTTAACAAATATATAGGAGGTAGCAGGCCATGCAAAGATCTTCTGAAGAAGTCAAAGCACGGTGTACTTGCATCCTTGGAATCAAGAGCATTGTCGCTCTTGTGGAAGCAAGCAGTAGCCCATCAGCTGCTTATGAGATGGTTTTTAGCGAAACTAAAAGCGTTTCAGAAGCAAAAGCAGGTAGATGGCTTGCGGTGTTACGTCGAGATCATCTCGTCGAATATCGTAAGATTATTCCAACTCAATTTAACCACGCCAACAAAGGCAAGACACAAACAGAAAGAGAGGCAACTCATGAAGACAATTTACATAAGTGATTTATTGTCGAGCAATCAAACAGGAAATGTTATTTTAAGTGGATGGCTTTCTAATCGCAGACATGTCGGCAAGATAGTATTCCTTGATATTTCTGACTCTACTGGAACGATACAAGCGACTTTAGAAAAAGGGAACGTCTCAGGCAAAATGTTCTCTATCGCTCTTCATACTTCTCTAGAATCAAGTGTTGAAGTAAAAGGAAAACTTAATAGTAGCCCGTCAGAAATAACTGTATCTAATTTTATTGTTATTAGTGAAGATACTCTTAATTTATCGCCACGTCCACGGAGTAATTTTGATATCTTTGATCCATCTCTCACAAAACAGATGTTGGATTATAGGCATATCTATTTACGCAATCCTAAGATAATGGCGATACTAAGATTTCGCGGTGAGCTTATGCAAATTATTAGAGAATGGTTTTTCCAAAATCGATTCGTTGAATTTGATGCTCCCATTCTTACACCCGCACCACTTTATGACAATAGAACCGCAATGTCTATTGATGTTCATGACCAAAGCGTTTATCTCACTCAATGTGCAGGATTTTATTTAGAAGCGGCGGTACATGCTTTTGAAAGAGTTTTCAATTTAGGTCCCAGTTTTAGGGGAGAAGAATCTCGTAGCAAGCGCCACTTAATAGAATATTGGCACGTTAAAGCTGAAATTGCTTTTGGCAATCGCGAAGACATTATCCTACTCGTTGAAGATATAATTGGACATATAACTCGAGAATGCCAAGTAAGATGTAAAGACTTATTAAAGATATTGGGGTCTGAACTATGCGTAGATGGATTAGAATCACCATTTTCTCGTATTACATATGAAGATGCTATCAAACATCTTCAGAGTAAGTCTTATGACACTCATTTTGGAAAAAGCATCAGCACAGCAGAGGAAGAAGAGTTGTCTAAGCTTTATGATAATGCGTTTTGGATCATTGGTATTCCTCGTAGCGTAGAGCCGTTTCCTTATGTTATCGATGAATCTGATACCCGAATTACTATGGTAGCAGATTTAATCGCAAGTAACGGTTGTGGAGAATTGCTTGGAGTTGCTGAAAAAATCCATACATCGAGCATGCTTAACGAAAGACTAGAAGAAAAGGGTAAACTCAATGACCCTCGCTATCAGTTTGTAAAAGAGGTGCATGCTGCCGGATGTGTCCCACATATTGCTTTTGGTATGGGGCTAGAACGACTTATTCGCTGGTTACTTAACCTTCCCCATGTTCGTGATGCAATTCCGTTTCCAAGAGTAATAAGACGGAATATTGCACCTTAATTTAACTTAGTCAAATCATCTGTGATACAGATAGAAAAGGAGAAGAAATATGAAAGATAGAACATTGATTAAAGATTTGAAAAGTTGCATTAACCAGATAGTAACGGTAAAAGGATTTGTTAGTACTGTTCGTGACCAAAAACAAATGCAATTTCTTGTTTTAAGTGACCTCACTGGAAAAGTACAATTATTGCACATGAAAAGTGGAACAACAAATGACCCAATCGGCTCTCTGATTAGTTCATTAACCACCGAATCGTCAGTCGTTATCACCGGCAAGGTAATAGAGGCTCCTAATGTGAAACTGGGTGGCTTAGAAATCAAAATCGATTCCATTCAAGTTTGTAATATGGCCGAATCGCCCTTACCAATAACCGCTGATTCAAGCCTTGATAAGCAAATTGACTGGCGACAAATTAGTTTACGTCGCCCCGAAAATCAACTTATCTTCCTAGTGCAGACAACCATGGAACAGGCTATGCGTGAGTATTGGGCTCAGAATGGTTTCATTGAAATTCATTCTCCAAAACTTATGGGCACAGCTAGTGAGTCTGGTGCTGAATTGTTTAAAGTTCCTTATTTCAATAATTGGACAGCCTATTTAGCACAGTCACCACAGTTCTATAAGCAAATGGCGATGGCTTCTGGTTTTGATAAAGTATTTGAAATCGCTCCAGTGTTTCGAGCTAATCCGTCATTTACATCAAGACATGACACAGAGTTCACATCAGTTGATATGGAAATTTCGTGGATTGATAGTCACGAAGATGTCATGCAGTTAGAGGAAGAATGGATTGCTTACTCCCTAGATATCATCGCTAAAAAACATGGCAATGAGATCAAGGAAGTTTTTGGAATCGACGTCGTAGTTCCAACCATTCCGTTCCCTCGAATCACACTTGAAGATGCACGGAAGGTATTAAATAGTCAGGGACACGAGATAAGCCACAAGGCCGACCTTGATCCGCAAGGAGAAAGAATGCTCAGCGAACATATCAAAGAGCGTTATGGCCACGAATTTGTGTTTGCGACAGACTACCCTGCTTCAGTAAGATCTTTTTATCACATGAGATACAAGAACGCTCCCGAGGTAACAAAAAGTTTTGACCTTCTATGGAAAGGACTTGAAATAACAACTGGTGCTCAAAGAGAACATCGAGTGGATAAACTTATGGCTCAAGCAGAAGAACACGGTTTTGGTCTTAAGCCCCTAGAACATTATTTTAACTTTTTCCGCTATGGTTGCCCACCACATGGAGGTTGTGGAGTTGGACTAACAAGATTGTTAATGGTCTTACTTAACCGCCCAAATGTGAGAGAAGTAACGTTTCTCTATCGTGGACCAAATAGATTAACACCGTAGCAGAAAACAGTAGAACCAAAAGGGTAATAGCTAAACAGCTATTACCCTTATTTTTTACCTACAAACTAATTTTTAGCAATAAGTTCCTCTATGGGTAAGAAATCTTTCTTCTTAAGAACCTCTTGCTCAAAATACCTTCCATCTTTCCAATAGACCTTATATGCTTTGGCAGTTTTCTTTGAGTTAATAATACGGAAAGTATCGTCTATAATTTCTATAGCACAACAATTTTCAATCGCGATTGCTACGCCTGAAGTTTTTTTCATCATCTTTTTTAATTCTGGTTTTCGTTTCTTCTCAAAATCATAATGAGGAGAGAAGAGTGAATTAACAAAACCTAATCCACGAACTTTAATCATTGAAGCTTCTTTCTTTGAAAATAATAATGAATCTGATAATCCAAAAGAAAACCAACATATTGCCCCCGCTGAAACTCCAGACAAGACAACGCCTTTTTTATGAGCCTCTTGAAGAATTTTATCAACTCCTAATCTTCTCCACGCTTTCATCATCTTAAGAGTATTGCCACCACCGACATAAACGATATCCGAACTTAGAATCTTTTTCCTGATTTCACTTTGAGATTGTTTGTTTTTGAGGAGATACAAAGCATCTACTGTGCACCCCAATCGCTTACCAAAATGTTTTTCAACCACCTCAAAATACAACTCTGAATCAGAACTCGCAGTTGGTATAAAAAGCAATCTTGGTTTTTTCTTTCCACTTAAAGAGAGTATTTCTTTATCAATCAAGGTAGTTTCAACAGGAAAACCAGGTCTACCTATCTCTCCTCCTCCAATTGCCACTATTTTTTTCATATATTTATTTTAACTATATTTCTTTAATCAACTATACCACAAACCACCCCAAACAAAAATAAAATAAGGAAAGGGGACGCATCACTCTTAATCGGGGAATTAGTTATTTTGTGAAAATCACCTCTCAAGGAACGACGGAAGAGTTGCGTAGAGGTCCGATTTACCTCGCCTTGGGCGGGCCTCTCCGCTAATCGCTAGAGGTACGGACCTCTCACGACGACGAAAGTGTGCAAAGCTTAGCTTTGCACACTTTGGAGAAACCTCTTGAATGATCTATCGTATGTTTTTTCTGCTTCTTCGGAAAAATAACAAGCAGGAAGCTCATTTCTTTCTCTGTGATATCTCACACACTCGCAACACAGCCCTTTTCTTTCACAAGGATAACTACACGAACAATCTTTTAAGTTTTCTTCCTTTCTGCATTCCATAATTTTAATTATACTATTAATTCTTTTATTTTATCCAATGGTTTCTTTTGGTTAGGGTAGGTGAGGGTATTATATAATTCATTTATAGTATGCCATTGATGTTTCTCATCGCCTTCCAAGAAATGAACATCTTTATTTGGGATTTGAACTAAAAAAGAATGCTCCACTGATATTATATCTTTTCCTCTTTCTTCCATCTCAACCTCAATATTCATTTCAAGATCAATAACACTTATCGGCTCAACCCCTAGCTCTTCTATAGTTTCTCTTCTGGCGGCATTTTCTATAGATTCATTTTTAATTTCTTCGCTATCTGCAACATGACCAGTTAAAGTAACCACATCGTTTCTTCTTCGATGTAAAATAAAAAACTCTTTTCTTCCATCATTATCCCTATATATATACATAATCACCTTAACAACTTTTCTCATAATTTTAATTCTGCGTTAAGTCGGGCTTAACGCAATTCATTGTCCATATTATCCATTTGATTTAGAATATAAATGATAGAATATTGCCTTATAATTAAGCTCCATTTCTTGCTCTTCTTTTGAGAATTTATACTCTCTCATAAACTTTAATTATTTTTGGTTTTTTAATTGTGCGATTTTTTCGTATACTTCGCTGTTTTTATTTTTTACCCTTCAGGAGCTTTTTCTTTTCACCCTTCAGCTCTTTGATATGCTTTTCTGGAGGTAAATTTTCTGGCGTAGTCCCTCCAATATCCTTAATAGTTTGCCGAACCTTACCACCAACCATAAAATGGGCACTTGACACCTGATAATCCCCCTGAATATCATCTTTTTTAATTTTTTCGTCAGTTTGTGTAATGCGAAATAAATTAGCGGCTAATTCAGTAGTTCCAGCCCTATCTAAAAGATTTTCTTCTTTAATGCCCTTTTTAATTTTAATTCTTTTTAGAGACATTCCATATAGACCTCTATATCCAGCATCATTAAAAGATCCAAACTTAGTAACACCTGCTTTTTTAGCAGTACTAAAAAGTTTCTTATTTTCTGACGTCACTTCGCCACGAATAAGAAGTCTTTTATCTGAAGTAGAAAGTTTTTCAAATATTTCTTGCTTCCTAGTCTGAATAGCAAAGTATGTTTGAGCTAAAGCAATTTCTTGCTTATTAGAATCTCCGTTTTGAGCGACTAGATAGCAAGCAAAACGATCTAGTTTCCAGTCTTTTATATTTCTTACTGTATTTGAACCTATTTTTACCATTTTCCTGAAAAGGTGAAAATGGTTATCCACAACTTGGCCACTATTAATACATGCCCTGGCTGCCCTACCAATTACCTCTTCAGCATTCTCCCATTTTTGATAACCCAAAAGAAGCATTAATTCACGAGCTTGCCAATATTCAATATTGTTTTCGTCAATTTTTTTTATATTCTAGCTCTTGAGGGGGATTGGTCAAGAATGACCCTGTGGAAAACTTCGGTTTTGTTTCGCCTGCCTACTCGTGCTATAATAAGAGTGATGTTAACAAAAAAGCAAAAAGAAATATTGAATTTTGTTGAGAAGTATATAAGAAGCAACGACTACTCCCCATCCTTGAAAGAGATAGGCAGGAAATTTAAATTGTCTTCTATTGCTACTGTTCATCAACACATAGAAAACCTAAAACAAAAAGGATATCTTTCAAAGTCTAAAAATTCAGCTAGAAGTATTGTTATACGAAAAAAAATCGTAACAATAAAAAGCATGTTAAAAAGGCAAGACAAAATAATTGAAATGTTTCCAAAGAAACAACAAAAATTGATAAATGAAGCTATTAATATAGAACACAAACTAACAATGATTGAGCAAGGTTATAGTCTTGAGAAGCTAGACAGATAAATTTTATATTATCAAAAAGGTCTTCTAAATCTCTTCAAAGCCAATGCTTTGTAGATAATCAAAAATCGGATTATAAAAATCTGGGTTACGAGTAGGGTCCAATAGGTCACCGGGTGGAATGACAATAACCATCCCTTGTCTAGCACGAGTGAGTAAAACACGATACGCGTTTTTTAAATACATTTGTCGTTCAATTTTTTTAATATAATTCCACTTACTACCAACAAAGGATCGATAGTCCCAACCATCTTTTGTGTACCTAAAATCAGCGTCCCAAAGTACACATGACCAATCTAATTCCAAACCTTGAATATCAAACTCTGTTGCGACATCTTCAAGATAGTATGATGACCGAACATCTTCTTTCCCATCAAGAAACCAATGAATCGGATTCATCGGAGACTTCACAAATATCGCATGAGGTTTTAATCTTTCTGCCTGCGAAGAAACAACCATTCCATAACGCTCAGAACCGCGAGCTTGTTTTTCCAACCACTTTTTTGCTTTTGAAATATCGCGAGTAATTACAATTGGATATTTTAATTTCACCTGCATTAATGTTTTTTGTGCTTCCTTTATATCCATATCTAAAATCTGCTTTATGAGTAAAGAAACACTCTCAGCCCGAAATGAACGCATCGAGACAGACAAATGCAATTCGTCTTTTGTAAATACATTTTTATGAATTTTAATTTGGTCTAAAATTTTTCCGGCTCCGTACTCACTATCAGTAAGTCGGGAAGATATATAGATATTCCAGTCTGGAAATGAGCGATTTAAGCATTCTATCCATTCGCTAATTCCTGCTTCCCCTGTGTTTATTTCTTGACCTCCGCCGATTAAGCAAACGACAACCGCCCAATCAAGATGGCGATCGAGACAAGAGACGAGGAACTCCGGCTCAGACTGATTAAAATCTGGCATGCCCTTCTTCCTTTGCATAAAATTTGCTGTTTGTTCTAAATTCCAGGCCCGCTGTGCTTCATCAAAAATAACAACGTGTTCAATTGGCGGTTTTTCATCTTTAAGACAATCATCACGAAAATTATGAACGTTTTGAATAAATAATTTAACATCACGCATCGCATTGCCTTTGGTAATTTTATTTCCTTTTTCTTTCTCCTGAGACACCTTATCACGAGTCAATGCTTCCCTTAGTATAGCGACAAGCGGTCCGTTGCCAGAAAGAAAAACACTATAAAGATCATTCTCTTTATTGATATGTTTATTTGCAATATTTAAACCAACTAATGTTTTTCCAGCACCCGGCACACCAGTAACTAAACAAATTGATTTTTGTGATTTATCTCGTGAAGATTTAATTATTTCCGATACAACCTCGGATGTTTGCGTCAGATTAATTGCTCCCGCATCACTTCGTGAAATATTTTCGACAGAATGACCTCGGTACAAAGCCATCGCCGCCTCAACAATAGTAGGCGTAGGGCAATATCTTCCTTTTTCCCACTCAGTTATATTGATAGTGGTTTCGTCTAATAAAGCCAGGGTATTATCTATGACGCCCTTTAATGTTTCCGTATTCGATTTTATGGGGAAAATAACTTTATCGCTTTGTGGAGTTGATGAAATAACAGGAGTAATATTTCTTGCGTTCGTCGCAATAAGAATAGGAGCAATAAAATGATCATGACTTGAGCTGTGAAAATTTTTCAAATCTAAAGCGTAATCCCAAACTTGATCTACTGCACTTGAAGAAAATTCCTTATCTCCAACCTTAAATTCAAGAATAAAAATAACTGATCCAATAATTAATACAACGTCAATTCTCTTTCCCATTCTTGGAATAGAGTATTCAAAATATATTGAACCAGAATAAGAAGCTAGAACTTTTTGTAAAACATTAATTTCTTCTATCCATGCGTTCCGTTGATTTTGCCCTAAGTCAAAATCACTATTTCGTGTTAGTTTGCCTAGTATCTCATCTACGTCAGATTTTATAAAGAGGGCAATCGAGTTAGAATAGTATTCTCGTTTCATATTATTTCACAAAAAATTTTAGATCTTTTTTGTAGATTTTTGATATTTGTTTGAGTTCGACAAGCTACTTCTGAAAGTCCTTCTGGGAAATTAGGCTCTCTAGACTTATAATCTCTCATCCCCATCTTTAATTTCTTCCATATATCAAAAAGTCTTTTCCAGTTCTTTCCATCATTTTTGTTAAAATCCATTAATTCAACTAAGCATTCCTCTCCATAAACTTTTATCTTGTATTTTTTAGTTTCCATATTATTTAATTTACGCTCTTTTCGAGTTTTAATCAAGACACATAAGGACAATAAAAAATATGGAGGCTGGACCTCCATATTCTTACTAACCTTCGTATTTTATGCTGTTTTTATTTCAGTGTCTGTTTGAGTGTCTGTTTGAGTGTCTGCGTGAGTGTATTTCTTTTCGGCCAATTCAGCAACCTGTAACATTATTTTATCAGTTATTTTTTTGTAGTCTTCGTTTGTTGGTTGAATATTAGCATATTCAGAAAAGTATATCGGTTTCCCAATTTTAATCCTTGCTTTTGCTCCTCTAAATTTAGGACGTTTATCATGGCGAGACATAATATCATAAGTTCCAATTATTCCAACTGGTATCACAGGAACTTTAGCGTTTAGAGCAAACTTAGCTACTCCTGTAAACGGTTTTTGAATTTCTCCATTGGCAGACCTTGTTCCTTCAGGAAAGATGCCAATCACCCTACCTTGATCTAGAGCAGAATAAACTTTATCATGCACTCCCTTTTTATCATGAGATACACGTTCA
>JAHJSY010000041.1 GCA_018830125.1 Patescibacteria group bacterium
AAATCTCGTTTAACTAAGCTCTGCGATAAATAAATCTAAGGCAGTTGCCGGCTCTACTTGGCCGGTTTTTATTTGCAGGTCTATCTTAAATATCTTTTCATAGATATTTTTTAATTCTTGAAAACTAAATTGTTGAGCTGAATAATAGGCTTTTTTGACGACAAATGGATGAAGACCACTCTTTTTAGCAATACTATAATATGGTTGAGATTTCTCAATTAAATCTTTAATAATTAAAAGATTTCTAAATTGGAAATTAATCATCGAAAGAAGATAGACTGGCGAATCTCCTTTTTCAACATGCTTATAAAGCAGGGCTAGAGCCTGCTTTTTGTTTTTCTGAGCAATGGCTTCTATTGTTTTAAAAATATCTGTTTCAATGCTTGACCTTACTAAAAGTTTGACATTAGCAATTTCAATGCTCTTATTATAACTAGCCAGTTTTTTAATTTCGTTAGACATTCTCCATAAGTCATTGCCAATATATTCAATAAGTTTATCTAGAGCCATGCTATCTATTCTTGCACCGTATCTCTCAAGTTCTTTTTTAACCCAAGTTTTTAGCTCGGCATAAGAAAGAGATCCAAACTCTTGCGATTTGGCATTTTTGTTTAGATACTTGAGCAAAGCATTATTCTTGGCAATCTTTCCCTCTTGATAAATAACAACTATATCATCTGATTCTAAAAACTCTTTTCCATAATCTAGAAAGCTTTCTTTAAATTCGGCATCATCAAAAGGATTCAAAACAACAGACAATTTTTTCTCTTTAAACATTGATATTTGTTTAAAATCACTTTTAAAACTCTCAAAGAAATTCCCACTTCCTTCAAAGTATTTCAAATTAAGTCCGCTGGTGCGAACCTTCTTGTACTTCTCAACAATCTCTTTCAACTTCTCCTTCATCCTATATGTATCTTCGCCATGCAAAAATATAATCATAATAATTTAATCTTATCAGATAACCCAATATTTTCAAATAAAAAAGAGAGCATATACTTCATGCACATGCTCCCATTATCTACTTGAGAAAAGTTCGAGGCCCGTCCTCGAACTTTTCTACTCTAAGAACAAATTTTTGTATTCTTCTGATTCTCCTTTGTATTCTATCCAATATTTTGTAAAATCTTTGCAACCCCGTTCTCCACCCATCAATTCTAGCATAAAATTTCTACTTGTCACGGATGGAAAATTCTTTATGCCGATATAATCTTGATAACTTGACCATTTATAATCATTTAAAAAATTTAAGTATTCTTCAGAATTCTCTACTTTTATTTTTTTCCAGTTAGGATCAAAAAGAGAAAGAGGATTTGCATGAATATATGTGAATACAATTCTTAACTGATCATCATTTTCAATATGAACCGAATAAAACCTATCCTGAAAAAAATGTCCTTTTCTATTATATCTTCTATTAGAATACCCTGCATATCCCGTTCCAAACTTAGACATAAATTTGGTTATTCCGCCGTCCTTTACCTGCCTTACTAATAAATGAACGTGATTTGGCATAAAACAAAAAGCTAAAATCTCCACTAACTGCTCCCTCTCGTCTATAAAGTTCGAGGCCCGTCCTCGACCTTCTTTAAATCGGTTTCTATCTCGTCTTTTTCTTTGCATAGAAACTGAGTTAGAGTTGTTGAATTCGTATATAGAAAAAATCCCACGATAATAATCTCTTATATCTTTAAAGATCAAATTATTATCGATTGCTCTTAAGGTAATATGATAAATTTCATCGTCGACAAATTTTTCTTTTCTATATGGCATAATTTTTTAATCCACTAAGAATACCGTCATATATTCTATTCTACCTAAATATCATCTAAATACAAAAAATGTTTTACTTTTTGGGGGAGTTGGGCTATGATAGTCTATTATAGTTAAGATTAAATATAAATATAAGATTAAATATATGGATGAGTTGACTCAAATATTGAGCCATGAAGAAAAAAATAGAGATATTATAGAGAAAGAAAGGGGGAAAGTAGCCCAAGAACTTCAAGATAAAGAAAACAAAATAGTTAAAATGCTAGAGACAGAGCATGGATTAACTGCTGAAGAAAAGATGGGAATTTTAACTGAAGAAGGAAGAGAATTCAAGAAAATAGAAGAAGACAAAAAGAAAGAACTTGATTCGAAAATGTTAAAATTAAACAAAAATAGAGAAGGAAAGATTGAGTCAGCCGTGAACTTTATTATTGAAAATTCGTTTAAAGAGTAAATGCTGAAAGTTACCGAAAAATATATAATTGCCTTTGACAAAGATTTAAAGGACAAAATATTACATTCAATGAAAAAAGATTGGCATCTAGAAGTTTTAGATTGCGATCAAGTCAAACAATTAGAAATTAATAATACAGAACTTCAAGAAACGAATTATTTATTATCTTCAGTTGACTTTACAATTTCTTTCTTATCTCCTTTTGAAAAGAAGAAATCTTTAATTGAAAAATTAAAAAATCCTAAGATTATTATTAAAAGAAGGGAAATAGATAAATTTAAGAAAGAAGAAAGTCTTAAATCCGTAGTCAACGAAGTCATTCAGCTTGAAAAAGAGATAAAGACCATAGAAAAAGAAATTAAAGAAAAAAAAGGAAAGATTAAAGAATTAGAACAATTCAATGATTTAAGTTTTATTCCTAAAGAAACTAACCATACTAAATCTTTGATATTTAGAACAGACAAGGTCAAAGAATTCTCAGAATTTTTTGGAAAGAATAAAATTGCCAACAGAGAAATAAGTGTTTATCAATCAAAAACATACTTTACGACGATTTTCTTAAAAGAAAGAGAAGAAGATATTTTAAACTTTTTAAAAAACAATTCCGGAGAAATTGTTAATTATAACTTTAAAAAAATACCTTCTGAAGAAAGAGAGCTTCTTTCGAAAGAAATCAAAGAAAAAGAAATTAGAATGAAAGAAATTCAAAAAGAATTAGCTTTGAAATCTTTTCACTCAGACGATTTGAAAATATATCATGATCTTCTTTGCTTGAGAAAAAGAATTGTAAGAGTTAAAAAGAGAATTTTGATTAGTGATTTTTTAAGCTATCTTGTTTTTTGGGCAACTAAAGAAGAAAAGGAAAGATTTGAAAAAGAAGTAAAAAATATTTCCGATGACATTAAAATTATTAAAGTCCAAATAGAGAAAGACGAATCACCTCCAGTTTTTTTAGAGAATTCTCGGATTATTTCTCCTTTTCAAGCAGTTACAGATATTTTCGGACTACCTTCAGCTTCAGAAATTGACCCAACTCCTTATTTATCTTTATTTTTTATCGTTTATTTTGGAATTTGTATTACTGATGCTGGCTATGGTTTTCTTTTGGCTCTCTTCACCGGTTTAATGTTAATTTTCTTCAAAAAAAGTTTCGGGAAAAGTAATTTGATTAAACTTCTTTTTTATGCTGGAATTTCGACCATTATAATGGGAGTTTTGTTTGGAAGTTATTTTGGGGTTTCGGCTTCTGAAATTGGTCTTCCTTTTATGCAGAGATTTAAAGTAATTGATCCAATCAAAGATACCCTTTTATTTATGGGAATTGCTTTCTTGTTAGGATATTTCCAGATATGCTTTGCTCAAATAGTAAAAATAATTTCTAATAAAAACCAAGTCAATAAAGAGGGAATGGTTTCAGGGATAGTTTGGTTTTGTTTCTATTTGTCAGCAGGGATTTATTTACTTTCAATCCCCTTTACTTTTTTACAAATATTCGGCAAGATAGGATTGATCTTATTTGGAGTGGGGTTGTTCTTAGTCGAAGGAAGAGGTCAAAAGATATTTTTAATTCCTTTAATTGGCGGTATTAAAATTTTACAGGGATTAATTAACACAGTTTCGGATATTTTATCTTATTCAAGATTGATGGCATTAGGACTTGGAACGGGAGTGATTGCTTTGATTGTTAATCAGATTGCTTTCTTGCTTGGTGGGATGATTCCATATGTGGGCTGGATTCTTACTTTGATAATTTTAGTTTTTGGCCATATTTTTAATTTGGGAATAAATGCTTTAGGAGGTTTTATTCATTCAGCACGACTCCAGTTTGTCGAATTCTTTCCTAAATTTATGGAAGGGGGGGGTCGAAGGTTGGATCCGATTCAAGAAGAATTAAGGTATATAAAAATTAATTAAATTAATATTATAATCAATAACTTAAATTGGTTGTAAAAAAAGATATGTTAGGATTAGCGTTAGCCGTCTTAGGAGCTTCTTTAGCCGTAGCGTTAGCCGGTATCGGCTCTATCGTTGGAGTAGCTCGTTCTGGAAGAGCGGCTTCGGGAATTGTTGCCGAAGAACCAGAAAAATTTGGAAAGGTGTTACTTTTACAAGCCCTTCCTTCAACTCAAGGAATCTATGGATTTATTGGAGCTTTTTGGGTTATTTTAAAGTTAGGACTTTTAGGAGGAGAGGTTCCTATGATTTCTTGGGAAACAGGGTTAGCTATTTGTTTGGCTTGTTTACCAGTCGCCTTAGGAGGACTTTTTTCCGGAATGTTTCAAGGATCAGTTTCGATCGCAGGAATGAATATCGTTGCTAAAAAACCTCAAGAATCAGGTAAGGGAGTAATTCTTTCGGCGATGGTAGAAACTTATGCTGTTTTAGGTCTTTTGGCAACAATTCTTTTAATTCAAGGGATTAATCTTGTTTAAGATGATTCAAGAGATCTTAAAAAATATTGATCGAAAAAGGGATCAAGAAATAGAGAAAATCAATCAAGAAAAAGAACAGTCTCTTTTGAGTTTAAAAGAAAAAGCTAAAAAACAAATTGCTTTAAAGAAACAAGAAGCTTTATTCGCTTTAAATAAAGAAAAATCAAGAAAGGTATCGGAGTTTTTACAGGAAAAAAATACGGAAATAGATTTTGTTTTTCAGAATGAAAAAAATAAAATCATTCAAGAAGTCTGGGATCGAGTTGAAGAAAAAATTAATAAAATGCCTAATGATTCTTTTGAAAAAATAATTGATTTTTTAATCAAGTTTATTCCTACTAATATAGAAGGAGAAATTAAGGCTTCTGGAAGAACAGCTAAAATTCTTAAAGGATCTCTTAAGAATTTTGAAATCAAAGACAACTTGAAAGAAGAAGGATTTTTAGTTAAAACCAAGAATCTTGATTTAGATTTTCGAATCAAGGAGGTCCTGAAAGAGATGAGGGAAAATCTAAATCCTAAAATAATTAAGATCTTATTTTAATATGCTTGAATACGCTATTGGATTAATAAATGTTTTAGAGAAAAATATTTTTGATCATCAAGATCAGGAAAGAATGATTAATGCTCCCGACAAAGAGTCAGCTTTTAAAGTTCTCTTTGATACCGATTTAGCAGAAATTAGCGTTAAAGAACAAAATATAGAAAAAATCTTAGAAAAAGATTTCCTCTCTTTAAGGGATATTATTCGTCAAACAGTGAAAGACGAAAGAGAAGAACTATTTTGGTTTTTATTCTTAAAATTTGATGCCTTGAATCTTAAGATAGCCTTAAAAGAAAAATTCTCAAATGATTTTAAATCTACTTACTCCTTTGATTGTTCTATTGTCTCTTTTTTGGATATTCAGAAAAGAGTTGAGGACAGCAAGTATAAAGTTAAAAACAAATATGTTGAATCAATGATCGAAGAAGTTTTGGGAAAGATTAAAAAAGCCTCCGAAATCGAAGAGACTGTTGACATGGTTTTTTTAAAAACCAAAGTCAAGATTACTAGAAAAACTGGGGAACTACCCTTCCAAATTGTTAAATTAGAAATTGATATTGCCAACCTTAAAAACATGATCAAGGGAAAGGAAACATTTATTAATGACGGAAATTTGACAAGATCAGAATTAAAGATTTTACTAGGAAAAGGAGGAGCCTTTTCTCAAAACTTAGATAAGTTTTTAGAAGCATATAACCTATCTTTGATTATTTCAAAATTTGATAAAAGCAATAGCGAAGTTGAATTAGAAAAAATGTTGGAAATATTTTTATCAGAAAAGATTTTAGAGAAAGAAAGAAATAGAGGAACCGGAATTGACAAGGTGGTTTCTTATTTCTATCGAAAGATTAATGCTCATTCTAATATTAGATTGATTTTCTTTGCCAAAGAAAGCAGTCTTTCGATTAAAGAACTTAAAAGTAATATTTTACCAATATAATAAAAATGAAAGTTGCCATTTTAGGAGAGAAAAAAATAGTGTTAGCTTTTAAATCTTTAGGGGTTTCTGTTTTTGGGGTTGATAAAGAGAAAGATTTCAATTTAGCCGTAACAGAGATAGAGAACAGCAATTACAGCATTCTTTTTGTAACCGAAAATATCGTTGAGAAATATAAAAACAAAATAGAGCAATTTTACAAAGAATCATTACCGGCTATTTTAATAATACCTGGAACTAATAATAATCAAGGGATTGGAAAAGAAAGTTTAAAAAAAACAATAGAAAGAGCCCTGGGGGCGGATATTGGATTATAAATAAAAAATAAGAGAATCTTGATTCGTTAATGAATTAATATCGAATCTTGAATTAAAATTATGAAACAAGGAAGAATCAAAAAAGTTACTGGCCCCTTAGTGGTCGCCGAAAACATTAGCGAAGTAAAAATGTATGAAGTAGTACGAGTTGGAAATGAAAAGATAATTGGAGAAGTCATCAGAATTGTGGGTGAAGATGTTTATATCCAAGTTTATGAAGATACCGCTGGAGTTGGTCCAGGAGAACCAGTTGAGCTAACTGGAGAATCTTTGTCGGTAGAATTGGGTCCTGGATTAATCGCTAATATTTATGATGGAATCCAAAGACCTTTAAAGGATTTGGTTGAAAAATCTGGAGCTTTTATTGGTCGGGGAATTGATTGTCGAGCTCTAGCTTCAGAAAAGAAATGGCATTTTAAACCAAAGGGAAAGAACGGAGAAGAAGTAAGCGGTGGAGATATCTTAGGAGAAGTTCAAGAAAAAGAATTCTTTGTTCACAGAATAATGGTTCCTCCTACTATTAACGGAAAAGTTGATTTTATTGCCGAAGAGGGCGATTATACTATTGATGAGATTATTGCTAAAATAGACGGTCAGGAAATAAAGATGGCTCAAAAATGGCCGATTAGAGAACCTAGACCAATTAAGAAAAAAATGATTCCAAATACGGCTTTGATTACTGGCCAAAGAGTAATTGACACTTTTTTCCCTATTGCTAAGGGAGGAACGGGATCCGTTCCAGGACCTTTCGGAAGTGGAAAAACAGTGGTTCAGCATCAATTTGCTAAATGGTCTGATGCCGATGTGATTATTTTTATCGGTTGCGGAGAAAGAGGAAATGAAATGACTGATCTTTTAAATGAGTTTCCAGAAATTAACGATCCTAAAACAGGAAGACCTTTAATGGAAAGAACTGTTTTGGTCGCCAATACTTCTAATATGCCCGTAGCGGCTCGGGAAGCTTCTGTTTATACCGGAATTACGATTGCTGAATATTTTCGAGACATGGGTTATTCCGTAGCACTTTTAGCTGACTCTACTTCTAGATGGGCTGAAGCCCTAAGAGAAATATCAGGCCGATTAGAAGAGATGCCAGGAGATGAAGGATATCCAGCTTATTTAGGATCTCGAACAGCAGCTTTTTATGAAAGAGCTGGCTACTTTAAATGTTTGGGGAAAGATGATAGAGAAGGATATCTAACAGTCGTCGGGGCGGTTTCTCCTCCAGGAGGTGATTTGTCAGAACCAGTAACTCAAAACACTTTAAGAGTAACTAAAGTTTTTTGGGCTTTAGATTCTGCTTTGGCCTATAAGAGACATTTTCCAGCTATTAACTGGTTAAATTCCTATTCTTTATATGATTCTGACATTAAGGAATTTTTAGAAGAAAAGGGAGGGAAAGGGTTTAACGATTTGAGAGTGAAAGCGATGAAAATATTACAAAAAGAAGCTGCCTTAGAAGAAATTGTCAGATTAGTGGGAGTGGATTCACTATCTCCGAAAGATCAATTACTCCTTAAAACAGCTAAGTCAATTAGAGAAGATTTCTTACATCAAAACGCTTTTGACGAAGAAGATTCGTATACCTCTTTAGAAAAACAATATTTAATGATTAAAGAAATAATAGATAACCACGAAAATTATGCAAAAAATATATAAGACAATTACAGAATCAGCTGGCCCTCTTTTAGTCGTCGATGGAGTAGAGGGTATCAAATATGACGAACTAGTTGAAATAGAAACTCAAGATGGAAAGATAAAGAGAGGAAAAGTTCTAGAGGCTTCAAAAAATCAGGCAGTAATTCAGGTTTTTGAAGATGTTCGAGGAATGAACCTAAAAGACTCCAAAGTAAAGTTTTTAGGAAAAACAATGAAGTTCGGCGTTTCTTTGGATCTTTTGGGAAGAATTTTTGATGGGGCTGGAAAACCAAAAGACTCTGGTCCAGAAGTAGTGGCTGAAAAATATTTAGATGTGGCCGGACTACCCTTAAATCCTCAAGCAAGAGAATACCCAGATGACTTTATTCAGACTGGAATTTCTACTATTGATGGCTTAAACACTTTAGTCCGAGGCCAAAAGCTTCCTATTTTTTCAGGCGCAGGTCTACCCCACTCAAAATTAGCGGCTCAAATTGCCCGACAAGCCAAAGTAGCTGGTGGAGAAGAATTTTCGATTGTTTTTGGAGCAATGGGAATTACCTTTGAAGAAGCTGAGTTCTTTATTTCTGAATTTAAAAAAACAAAGGCCATTTCTAAGTCAGTGATGTTTATGAATTTAGCTAATGACCCAGTAGTAGAAAGAATTACTCTCCCAAGAATTGCCTTAACGGTAGCCGAATATTTAGCTTTTGAGAAAGGACAACATGTTTTAGTTATTCTAACTGATATGACTAATTACTGCGAAGCATTACGTGAAGTTTCAGCTTCTCGAAAAGAAGTTCCGGGAAGAAGAGGATATCCAGGCTATCTATATACTGATCTTTCCACTATCTATGAAAGAGCTGGAAAGATAAAGGGCCAAAAGGGTTCTATTACTCAAATCCCTATTTTAACTATGCCAGATGATGATATTACTCATCCAATCCCCGACTTATCGGGATATATTACCGAAGGTCAGATTTTATTGTCTAGAGAGATTCATAATAAGGCCATCTATCCTCCTGTGGATGTTTTACCATCTTTATCTCGCTTGAAAGATAAGGGAATTGGAGAAGGAAAAACCAGAGAAGATCACGCAGGAGTTTTAAACCAATTATTTGCTTTCTATGCTCGAGGAAAAGAGATCAGGGAGTTAGCTTTAGTTTTAGGTGAATCAGCTTTAACAGAAACTGATAAAAAGTATCTTCAGTTTGCTGATGATTTTGAAAGAAGGTTTGTCGCTCAAGGCTACGAAGAAAATAGGTCTATTGAGGATACTTTAAATTTAGGATGGGAATTAATTAACATTTTGCCGAGAGAGGAAATAAAAAGATTAAAACCCGAACACATAGAGAAATATGGAAAAAATAAAACCAACTAGAATAGAATTAATCAAATTGAAGATAAGATTAAAGACCTCCCAAAGAGGACATAAACTCTTAAAAGAAAAGAGAGATGGCTTGATGAAAAAGTTTATGGAAATTATTAAGGAAGCTAAGGTCAAAAGAATTGAAATGGAAGAAAAGCTTTCTAATTCTGGAAAGGACTTTGCTATTATTTCGTCTCCCTTTTCTCCTAAAGAAGTGGAGCAGTTTTTTCTTTTACCTTCAATGAAAGCTGAAGTTTCAATGGAAGAAAAAAACATTATGGGAGTAAAGATTCCTGTGTTTTCTTGCCAGACCTACAAGATAGAGCCTGATGAAAAAAGTTATTCTTATTTCTCTTTCCCAATTGGAATGGAAAAAAGTATTAAAGAGTTTGAAAATACTTTTTCTCTGATGTTAGAATTAGCCAATATTGAACATTCGGCTCGTCTTTTATCTTTTGAAATAGAGAAGACCAGACGAAGAGTCAATGCTTTAGAATATATTATTATTCCTCAAATAATTCAAAACATTAAATTAATTCGTTCAAAACTAGACGAAAATGAAAGGGCCGAAAAAATAATCCGTTTAATCATAAAATCCCAAATCGCTTAAATAAAGCAATCAAAAAACACCTCAAAGGTGTTTTTTTGAGAAAGTTGAGAAAGGGAGAAAGGGGACGCATCACTTTTAGTCAGAGCTTTAAGCGTTTTTTATTTAATCTCCTAGAATAAATGGATCTAATTCTTTTTTGGTGATCACTTGGAAAGAACTCAACCAATCAAAATTTTGTTTTTTTATAGCTTTTCGCGGATTCCATTTAAACTCATAACCGTTTAATTGGTTTGATTCTTCCTCAATAAGATCTATTTCGTTGCCGTCATAAGTGCGCCAAAAATACTGCTCTGCATCAATTTTATTATAAAAACGGAACTTCATTCTTTCGGTAATCATAAAGTTCTCCCATAAGGATCCGACATCTTTTCTGCTGTCTAAAAAATTAAAATTATTAATTACTGCATTTCTAATACCAACATCGTAAAAATATATTTTTCTTAATTTAGAAATTTCTCTTCTTTTATTCTTAGTAAATGGTTTTAATCTAAAAATAACGAAATTCTTTTCCAACAACTGAATATATCGCTCAACAGTTTTTTTATCAATATCAACAGTGTTTGATAATTCGTTATAAGATACTTCTGATCCTATTTGAAGAGCCAACGCTTTGAGCAATTTTACTAAAATGTCTGGACTCTTAACATCTTGAAATCCTAAAATATCTTTATAAATATAACTTGAAGCTAATTCTTGAAGTAATTCTTTTTTTTCTTCAAACGATGACTGAGAAACAACTTCTGGATAAGAACCGAAAATCATTAGACTCTCTAGCTCTTTGATAATTTTTAAATAATTTTTGTCGGGATAAATTTCTTGCAAGCTTAAAGGAGAAAGTTGATAGACATATTTTCTCCCCGTTAAGGGTTCTTGAGTATTATCCAATAAATTTAAACTGGATGAACCTGTAACTATAATTTGTTTTTTCTTTTTATAAAAATCAACCAATAACTTTAATGTTTCTCCAATATTTTCTACTTTTTGAGCCTCATCAATAAAAACCAGCTTGGCTTTGCCAATCAATTGTTTTAAAAATTCTAAATCTTTATCAGCTAACTGTTCTCTATCGCTTGGATTATCGCAGTTAAATAAACGGATATCCTTTTTAGGGAATTCTTTTGTTAATTCTAAACTAAGAGTAGTTTTGCCCGTTTGTCTTGCACCAACAATAATTATTATTTTTCCTTTAAAGAATTTCTTTGATATTGTTTCTTCTAATATTCTTTTATACATGCTCTTTGTGATTTAGTGATTACACTCTCTATTTTACGCCTGTATTTTAGCCTGTCAATACTAGTTATCCACAGCCAAAATTATAAAAGTCACAGGGGGCGTCACTTTTAAACAGGGTTTTGGTCATGCTTGGCATTTAGGGCAGAAGCAAGTGCTTCGGGCGTTGATTTTTTTTCTTTGAATTTTGGTTTTGCAACGATAGCATTGTTCTCCTTCTCTGCGGTAAGCTTTTATTACTTTCCCAAAGGTTCCCTTTTCTCCTTTTATATTTCTGTAATCAGAAGTACTTGTTCCTCCCATCTTAAGTGCTTTTCTTAAAGTCTTCTTGATTGATTGATAAATATCTTTTAGCTGTTTCTCGGTTAGCTTTGAAACATCTTTAAAGGGATGGATTTTAGTTTCCCATAATATTTCGTCTGCATAGATATTGCCTATTCCAACAATAACTTCTTGCTTCATTAAAACCTGCTTAATTTTTCCTCTCTTATTTTTTAGAGCCTCTTTGAATTTATTAAAGGTAAAACCTTTTTCTAATGGTTCTGGTCCCAAAGAATCTAGTTCTTTGATTAGGTCTTTAGTTTTTAGGAGTTTAACTTTAGCAAATTTCCGAAGATCGGAAAAAGCCAACACTCTTCCGTTATCTAAAAAGAATTTTAGATGTATGTAGCTATTATATTTATCTTCTTTGTTCCAATTATCATATAAAAAATGGCCAGTCATTTTTTGATGAACTAAAAGAGAGTAATCTTCGGAAATGTCAAAGATAATATTTTTACCTCTCCGCCAGATCTTTTTAATCTTTTTATTCTTTAGTTCTTTTTTAAGTTTAGTAAATTTCTGAATATCAGTCCAAACGTCAACAAAGGTCCTATCAATAAGGACCTTTTGCAAACCTCTAACTGTTGTCTCTACTTCTGGTAGTTCTGGCATTATTTTAGGACTGCTTCAATTTTTTCGATAATTTCTCCTGGAGTAAAATGAGCTTTAATTAAATAATCATTGGCTCCCATTTCTAATCCTTTTTCTATATCATCTTTCTGACCCAGATTGGACAATATGATTACTGGGACCTCGGCTAATTTTGGATCGGCTTTCATTTTAGCTAAAACCTCGAAACCATCTATGCCGGGAAGAATTAAGTCGAGTAAAACCAGATCGGGGTTTTCTGATCTAACGCTTTCTATTCCTTTTTCTCCATCAACCGCTTCCGCAACATCATACCCTTCTTTTGCAAGTTTTTGAGAAATTAATTCTCTAAGAAACTTGTCATCTTCAACTACTAAAATCTTTTTCATATTTTTATTTATTTAATGTTTATTAGTTTATTTTAATATATTACAAGGATTTAGTAAAATTTTCCTGTCAAGAACTCTCCAAACCTTTCCTTGATAGGAATTGTAACATGAACTGTTGTTCCCTGTTTTTCCTTTGATTCAAACCAAACTCTACCTCCATGAGCTTCAATAATGTTTCTGGATATATACAGTCCCAGTCCTGTTCCCTCCGTATCAATTCTCATAACATTAGAACCTCTAAAGAATTTAGTAAAAACTCTGTCTTGCTCATATTCGGGAATCCCAATTCCATTATCCTTTATGTGAATTTCTACTTCTCTTTCTTTCTCTTTTCTATTTAGAGTGATGATGATTTTCCCACCAATGCTAGTGTATCTTATGGCATTGTCTAATATATTCTTAAAAACAATTTCCATTTTTTCAATATCTAGCATTATTTTTTGAACATCTTCTCTTTGAAATTCAACATTAAGTTTTTTGTTCATTATTTCTTGCTTTCTTGATTCTAAAACAGTCTTAATAACATCTTCTATGCTAGTCAAAACAAGATTACGAAGATATTTTCCTTCTTCAATTTGAGCAACATCTAGAAGATCTCTTACTAATTCAATTACCTTGTCATTTGTTTTGTAAGCCTTGGTTAATATTTCTTTTTGAGATTCATTCAATTCTCCGTAGCTTCCGTCTAATACTCCGCCAAGAGACCACTTTATTCCAGAAGTAGGAGTTCTTAGCTGATGAGCAGCTAAGGTAACGAACTCTGTCTTCATTTTATCGGATAATTTTTCTCTAGTAATATCATGTGTAACGATTAACGTATTTATTCTTTCTCCGTCACGAGCTATTGGAGTACTGGTTATCTCTAAGATAAGATTTTCCTTGATCTGAAGCTCTGTTTTTTCCATCGGTTTTATTTCTCCTCCCAAAAGAGAGACTAAGGGACTTAATCTTTCAAAACGGGCTAATTCTAGAATTGATTTACCCAACACTCTTCCCTCTAAAACTTCAAATAACATTTCTGCCCTAGGATTAAGCAGAGTAAGCTTATTCTCTGAGTTAAAAACCAAAAGCCCATCTGTAAGATAGTTTGTGATAGCTATATTGCTATTACTGTTAGCTAGTTTTGTTTTCTTCTTTCGGAAAAACATCATAATAGATTTTGAGTTTTTCTCTCAACCTTAGCGGGCTCAAATAAACGTTTAACCAAACTCTTAAACCCATAATCTTCTAATATCTTATTCACCTTATCTTTATTATATCCTTTCCAAGTACATTTTTCCAAATTAAAATCAAGAGGGACCTCATCGTTTATCTTTCCCAACATTCGAGAAACAAGAGCCTGGTCCTTTTGATTAACTAATTTCTCTTTAATTTTTTCTTTTATTCCTCTTGTATTTTTACTAATCCCTTCGTAGATGTTATCCATGGAGCCAAATTCCTTAATTAAAGCTATGGCTGTTTTCTCTCCAATACCGATAACTCCAGGAATATTATCTGAAGGATCCCCTCTCAACCCTTTGTAGTCAATCAACTGTTCCGGAGTTAATCCATCATATTTTTCTTTAACTGCTTCCTCGTCATAAATAACAGTGTCTTTAATTCCTTTTCTCAAAGCACTAACTTTAATATTCTTATCCACTAATTGCAGAACATCCATATCTCCAGTTAAGATGATTACTTCCATTGGTGGATAAATTTGTTTTTTAGGAACCGTCTTGGCAATTGTTCCAATTAAATCATCTGCCTCAAATCCTTTCTTTTCAAAAATCTTTATTCCAAAACCATTTAAAACTTCTTTGATTTTGGGAATTTGAGCATATAATTCGTCTGGGGCTTTCACCCTATTGGCTTTATATAGTTTATACTTTTGATGACGAAATGTTTTTCCTGGAAGATCAAAAGTAGCAACGATATAATCTGGCTCAAAATCTTTAATTGCTTTAAAAAGAGCTAACAAAAAACCGTAAACAGCATTTACGAGTTCTCCTTTTTTAGTTCTCAGAGGAGGCAAAGCATGATAAGCCCGATGAACAATCGCATTCCCGTCAATAATAACCAGTGTCTTTTTATCTTTATCCATACGTCTATCTTATCATAATTTTACGAGTGTTGGTATCTATGAATTTGAAGTTTATCCAGATGGTGTTTGGAGGGAGAATTTTTTTGATGTTGTCAGCCCATTCTATAACTATGATATTTTGGGGATTGGAAATTATTTCTTCAAATCCTAATTCCAAAATCTCTTTAGAATCTTTGATTCTATAACAATCAAAATGATAAAGATTTTGCTTGCATAAGTGCTTGCATAAGTCCGACTTATGCGAAACTGCATAAGTCGGACTTATGGCAAACTTTTTGAAGATGACGAATGTGGGGCTTAAGACTTTTTCTTTGACGCCTAGGGTCTTAGCAAAGGCTTGAGTGAAAGTTGTTTTGCCTCCCCCAAGTTCTCCTTTTAGCCCAATAACAATTCCCTGCTTGCTTGAAGGCAGGTTTTTTGAAATTTCTTTAGCAAATTCTTCGGCTATTTTCTGGGTTTCTTTTATGCTACTTGTAATATATTCTTTTTTCATGTTAATATATCATAACATGAAACAAGCAATGAAAAACATAGGAGAAGTTGAAATACCGAAAGACATTATTGAAGATGTCCAAAAGAAGGTTAAAAATATACCATCGCTTAAAGAAAAGATTGAACTATCTCTAAACAGAAACACAACAGAAGTTTTAGGAATTATTTTAATTGGGGCGATAAGCTTAGGTGCTTCAGATATTCATATTGAACCAGAAGAAAGCAATGTTAAATTCAGAGCTAGAATTGATGGAATGTTGCAAGATATCTTAGAAATGGACATTGAAAAATACAGAGGACTTCTATCTCGTATAAAATTATTATCAAAGTTGAAATTAAATGTGAGCGACCGGCCCCAAGATGGTCGTTTTTCTATTATAATAGGTAGGGAGAATATTGAGATAAGAACTTCTATTCTTCCAGCTGAAAATGGCGAGTCAATTGTTTTAAGAATTTTAAATCCTAAAAGCTTAATCAGTTTGGAGGCATTAGGGTTAAGAAAGGACTTGCTAGAAATCTTTAATAAAGAGATTGAAAAACCCAACGGAATGATCATTGTTACTGGCCCAACAGGATCAGGCAAGACGACAACTCTTTATGCCTTTTTAAAAAAGATTAACAAGCCAGATGTGAAAATAATTACTCTTGAAGATCCAATTGAATATCATTTAGACGGAATTTCCCAAACTCAAGTTGACGCTAAAAAGGGATATGGTTTCGCCAGTGGGTTAAGATCAATAATGAGACAAGATCCCGACGCTATTCTTGTTGGAGAAATCAGAGATTTAGAAACTGCTAAAACAGCTTTACAAGCAGCCCTAACAGGACATTTAGTTTTTACAACCCTACATACCAATGATGCCGCTGGAACAATTGCTCGACTTCAAGCGTTGGGAGAAAAAGCAATTAATATTTCTCCGGCAATAAATATGGCCATTGCCCAAAGGTTGGTAAGAAAAGTATGTAAGGAATGTTCTAAGCTCGAAAAGGCTACACCAGAAGAAATAAAAATAATAAAAAAAGAGGTAACCGATGTACCTCAAAACTTGAAAATTGCTAAAACTAAGGGCTGTGACCAATGTAATGAAACTGGCTATAAGGGAAGAATAAGTATTTTTGAGGCTTTACTTGTTGACGAGGAAATTGAGAATTTCATACTAACCGCTCCCTCTATTGTTGCCTTGAGAAACCTCGCTATCAAAAAAGGAATGACAACAGTTCGACAAGACGGCTTTATGAAAGTTATTGAAGGAATTACCACTATCGAAGAAGTAGAGAGAGTTACTGCGGAATAAAAAAAATAGACCTAGGGCTGGGGGAGGACTTTAGCTTAGGAACAAAAGTTTAGAATTTTCCCGAGGTGTAGTTTCGCCGAAGCCAAACTATCCATCTGCAGAGAATTCCAAGACCCCCAGCCCTGGATCTATTTTTCCTTTTTAATAGCTCCATTCTAATATATTATGGAAGATTTGTCAAGTCCTACAACTCAAATTCAAGATGAAAGTCTTGATTTAACCCTTCGTCCAAAAACGTGGGACGGTTATGTTGGTCAAGAAAAAGTGAAGAAAAACATCAAAATTATTATTGAAGCAGCTAAACAAAGGCGAGAACCAATAGAACATTTACTTTTTTACGGAGGAAGCGGATTGGGAAAAACCACCATTTCCCATATTATTGCTAACGAGATTGGGGCTAACATCCGAGTAATCGCTGGACCAACTATAGAAAAAGTTGGCGACTTGGCAGCTATTCTTACCAATCTCAATCAAGGAGATGTTTTATTTATTGATGAGGCCCACAGAATAAACAAGCTAATAGAGGAATTCCTCTATCCAGCTATGGAAGATTTTAAACTACATCTTATTCTAGGCAGAGGACCTATGGCAAGAACAATGGAATTAGAACTGCCAAGATTTACTTTAATCGGTGCCACTACTCGCTTAGCCCTATTGTCTTCGCCTCTAAGAAACAGATTTGGAGCGACCTTTCAACTTGATTATTATAAGGAAGAAGACATGGAAAGAATTATAAAAAGATCTACTAATCTTTTAAATATTAAAACCGAACCAGAAGCTTTAAATATTATTGCCAAGTGCTCAAGATCTACGCCAAGAGTTGCCAATCGCCTCATCAAAAGAATCAGGGACTATGCTCAAGTAAAGGGCAAAGGAATAATCACTAAAGACATTGCCGAAGAAGCATTGAGATTTTTAGACATTGATGAGCTTGGATTGGAACCAGGCGATAGAAAAATACTAAAAACAATTATTGATAAATTTCAAGGTGGTCCTGTTGGCCTCCAAACTTTAGCTGCCGCCAGCCTTGAAGAACAAGATGCTATTCTAGATGTCTATGAACCGTACCTAATGCAACTCGGTTTTATAGAAAGAACTCCTAAGGGTCGTATCGCCACCAAAGCCGCTTTCCAACATCTTGGTATTCCTTACGCTAAATCCCCAAATCTATTTAATTAATTTTTGTTTTTTGGTATCATAGATTAATGAATAAAAGTTTAATTATTATCGTTGCTGTTCTGATTGCCTTAGCTCTCTTGGGCGGAGTTTTTTTGGCTTATCTATTTTTCCAAGATAGCCCAGAGAATAACAAAGAAACCAAGAAAACAAAAGCAAGCTTAGAGATAAGCGAGGAAAAGATAGAAGAAGAAACCGATGATTTAATTGTCAGCGTTCGTTATCCTAAAACTAACAATAAAAAAGTTAACCAAGAAATAGATAATCTCATCGAATCAGAAATTGATAATTTCAAAGAGAGCATCATGAATCCTATTGAAGAACTTGCTAGCGGAATCTATATCTCATATATAGTTTCTCTCAATAGCCCAACTATTTTAAGTATTATTTTTGATATATCTATTTATCCTTCAGGGGCCGCCCACCCAGTGAGCAACACCAACATTCTTAACTATGATCTCGACAAAGAGAGAAGAATAGACAATAAAGAAATCTTCACAGGTAATTACTTAGACGTTTTATCAGAAATCTGCACCGAAAGACTAATTGAAAAAATAGAGCCAGATGAATTTATGATTAATTCTATTTATAGTGGTGCCGGTCCTACCGAAGAGAACTATGAACATATTGCCTTAACCGAAAATGGCATTATTGTTATTTTTGAACAATATCAAGTAGCTGCCTACGCTCTAGGGAAACAATCAATTGAAATTCTTGCTTCCGAAATATCTGACGTACTAAAATGAAAAAGGTAATTCTAATTTTGTTGTTTTTTCCTGTTTTTGTTTTGAGTCAAGAAAAAATCAATATTAATACAGCCACATTAGAACAGTTAGATATATTAATAGGAATTGGACCAACCTATGCACAAAGAATAATAGATAATAGACCTTTTTCTTCAGTTGATGATTTACTGAGAGTAAACGGTATCGGAGAAAAAACTTTAGAGAAAATAAAAGAACAGAAACTTGCTTATGTAGAAGAAAAACCCGTAGAAACCACCCCAATGCCAACAATAGAACCAATGAAGGAGGTTAAACCTCCTCCATACGTTGACGTTGAAAAAATAGAGATTAGGGTCGAGGACGGGCCTCGAACTTTTCCAAGTGGGATTATTATCAATGAAATACTACCTTCGCCTGAAGGATCCGATTCTGAAAATGAATGGATTGAGCTATATAATCAAAATGATTTTGACATTGATTTAAATAATTGGACAATTAAAGACACTACCGGAAGTATTAAAGAATATATTTTAGAAACTAAAATTCCTCGTTTAGGATACTTACTTTTAAAAAGACCTGAAACAAAAATAACCCTGAACAATGACAGCGATGGTTTAATTTTAATGAATCCGAATAAAGAAATTGTAGACTCAGTAAATTTTGGAAAGGCATTGCAAGGACAGTCATATAACAGATATTCTTCTGAATGGTCTTGGACAATAACGCCAACTCCAGAAGAACAAAATGTTATAGTAAAAAAATCGACTCCACAACCAAAACAAGCCAATCTCACTGGAAGTAAAAATCAAGAATCTGCGGAGGTCGGACCTCCGCAGATTCTTAGAAATAAACTGGTGAACAGTTTTGAGGATTTTCCTGGGATTTCCGTATTTTTAATTGGTTTTATTGTCGCCATATTTTGTTCAATTGCTTTCCTAATAATAAAAAGCAATATCAGGGGCTTTTGGTATTAATTAGTCCCGTAGAAGAAATTTGAAAGATTTTTCAAAGAAAAATCAATTTACGAAAGTATTCAAATTTTCTCTACGGGATTAGACAAAGCGCAGTTTTTAAGATAAGATCAAAGTATAAGTAACATAGATTATTATGTCGGGACACTCTCACGCTAAAACAGTAGCTAGAACCAAAGGGACGGCGGATGCTAAAAGAAGCAAGGCCTTTTCAAAAATGGCTCGGGTTATTATTATCACTGCTAAAGAAGGTGGCGGTGATCCAAATACTAATTCTAAATTAAGGATAGCTATTGAACAAGCAAAACAGGTGAACATGCCTAAAGACAAAATAGAGAGATCTATCAAAAAGGGAACTGGCGAGCTAGAAGGAGGAAAGTTAGAATCAGTTATTTTTGAGGCTTATGGCCCAAACAATATCGCTATTATTTTGGAAGGAATTACTGATAATAAAAATAGGACTTTAGCAGAAGTAAAAAAAATACTCAACCAATACCATGGAAAGCTTGCTAACGAAGGATCTGTTAAGTGGTTGTTTGAAAGAAAAGGAAGTATATTAGTAAATAATGAACAAAAAGCAGTGAACACAGAAGAATTAGAAATGGATGCAATAGAGGCTGGAGCTGAAGATATTTTAGAACAAGATGATTTTGTAATTATATATACAAAGCCAGATGAGTTAGAAAAAGTTAAAAAAAATCTTGAGGAGAAAAGTATTAAGATTGAATCATCCTCTCTTGATTGGATTGCCAAAGAATCAATAGAAGCTGATAACAAAGAATCTCTTGAAAAACTATTTGGAACTCTAGATGACAACGACGACATTCAAAATATATACTCAAATTTAAAACCATGATTATACTTGGAATAGATCCAGGAACAGCAACGACGGGTTTTGGCGTCTTAAAAAAACAGAAAGACGGATTAGAAGTTATTGATTATGGTTGCATTAACACCACTCCAGATATGTGCGACGCTGATCGTCTAAAAATAATCTATGACCAACTTAATAAAATAATAAAGCTTCACCAACCAGAAGTTTTAGCCGTAGAAAGATTATTCTTTTTTAAAAATCTAAAAACAGTTATGCCTGTTAGCCAGGCCAAGGGAATTGTTTTATTAACCGCTGCTAAAAAGAAAATCCCTGTTTATGAATATACTCCCCTTCAAATGAAAATGGCTATTGCCGGATATGGTCGAGCCGAAAAGAAACAGGTTCAGAAGATGATTCAAGTCCAACTAAATTTAGAAGAAAAACCTAAGAATAAAGACAAAAGAAAAGACGACGCCACAGATGCTCTGGGAATCGCCATGTGCTACGCCTTAGACACTCGCAACATCAAAACTATTTAATTTTGGCGAATCTTCTTTTGCCGATTTGGAGAACTCGCCCAGGGCGAGTTTCTATTTTTGTTTGCCAATCTTTAATAATTTTGCTGTCTATTTTAACAGCGCCTTGTTCTACTAGTCGCCTGGCTTCTGCTTTCGAAGCAACTAGTTTTGTTTTTAATAATAAATCTAAAATATTTAATTCTTGATTTTCAATTTTTATTTCTGGAATATCTGATGGCAATTCTTTGTTTCTAAAAACTTTATTGAATTCTTTTTCAGCTTTTTCGGCTTCTTTTTCCCCGTGATATATTTTAATAATTTCTTTTGCTAATCTTGATTTTAGATTCTTGGGATTGGTTTTTAATTTTCTTAATTTTCCAATTTCTATCAAGGGCACCCTTGTTATCAATTCAAAATATTCAAAAATAAGATTATCGGGAATAGACATTATTTTCCCAAATTGTTCATTTGGAGAATCTTCAAAGCCAATATAATTTCCTAGGCTTTGGCTCATTTTTTGTTTGCCGTCAGTCCCAATCAAAAGTTTAGTAGCTATTATTTCTTGACCCGGTTGATCAAATTTTTGTTGAAGCTCTCTTGCCTTAAGCTCATTAAACAATTGATCTGTTCCGCAAACAGTCAAATCTGATTTCAACATCACTGAATCATATGCTTGCAAAACGGGGTAGACAGGTTCGTGCAAACCAGTTTCTATTCCTTTTTTAATTCTTTCCTGAAACATGTCTCTTTCTAACATTCTAGCAGTCGTGAAGTTACTCATTAACAATAAAAGCTCGTCAGCTTTCATTTTTCCATACCACTCTGAATTGTAACGGATCTCGGTCTTCTTTAGATCTAAAATTTTTCCTACTTGTTTTAAATAATTCTTAGCTAAATTTCTTACTTCTTTCGCATCTCTTAATTTTCTTGCTTCTATTTTTTCAGTTGGATCACCGAAACGACCAGTGAAGTCACCGATCAAAAATATAATTTGGTGTCCCATCTCTTGAAGTTCTTTCAATTTCAGGTAAACTGTAGAATACCCCAAGTGTAAATCCTTGGTTGTTGGATCTATTCCATGTTTCACTCTTAGTTTTTTTCCAGAGTTTAATTTTTCAACCAAGCTATCTTTTTTGATAACTTTTTCTACGCCCCTAGTTAAAACATCTTCAATTTTTTGATCTTTAGTTTTTAATTTGTTCATATTATTATATAATAGAATATATCCCCAATAAATTCAACAAAATATGGCCGAAAGAAAATTCTATAGAAAAACATTTGATAAGAAGTCGTTAAAGAAAGAAGGACGAAAAAGAAGAATCACCGTCTATATTCTTTTTTCTTTGCTTATTCTTTTTATCTTAACTATTCTTAGTGGAATAGGTGTTTTTATTTATTATGCCAAAGATTTGCCTCGTCCAGAAAAGTTCACCGAAAGATCTTTTATTGAATCAACTAAAATATATGACCGAACAGGAGAGGTTCTTCTATATGAATTATACGGCGAAACAAAAAGAGAAATAATCCCTTTATCAGAAATGTCTAATAACATCAAAAATGCTGTCATTGCCACCGAAGATGCTCGATTTTATTCTCATCATGGAATTGATTTCTTTGGAATATTAAGAGCGTTTAAACTTAATTTAAATTCTGGAAGGCCAACCTATGGGGGATCAACCATTTCTCAACAACTTATTCGCTCCACCTTCTTAACGCTAGAAAAAAGTATTGCCAGAAAAGTTAAGGAATTAATTCTTACCCTAGAAATGGAAAGGCGTTATTCAAAAGACCAAATTCTAGAATGGTATTTAAATCAAGTTCCAATGGGAATTAATCTTTATGGAGTTCAATCGTCTTCTAAAACATATTTTAATAAACCAGCTAGCGAGCTAACAATAGCCGAAGCGGCTATTCTAGTTGCCTCAATTAAAGCACCCAGCTATTATTCTCCTTTTGGCAATCATCTAGATGAACTCTACGGAAGAAAAGATTATGTTATAGACAGAATGGCTCAAGAGAATTTTATAACCGAAGAACAAGCCGAAGAAGCTAAAAGACAAGAGCTTATCTTTGCCAAAGTATCTCAAACAATTAAAGCGCCCCATTTTGTTTTACATATTCAAGAATATCTCTTTGAAACATACGGTAAAAACTTTTTAGAAGAACGAGGATATCGAGTTTATACGACTTTGGATTGGGAACTCCAAAAAGCAGCCGAAAAAGCTATTGAAGAAGGTGCTGAAAGAAACAAAAAATACAAAGCGTATAATGCTGCTCTCGTCGCCATTGACCCCCAAACGGGAGAAGTTCTATCAATGGTTGGATCAGCTAACTGGTTTGGAGAGTCCTACCCAGAAGGATGTACCTCGGGCAAAAATTGTATGCTTGATCCAAAATTGAATGTTTCCACCTACAGAATTGGTCGTCAACCTGGTTCCGCTTTTAAACCGTTTGTCTATGTTACCGCTTTTCAAAATGGCTATAATTCTAAAAATACTGTAATTGATGAAGAAACAAATTTTGGCGTTTGGGGAGGTAAAGAATATATTCCTCAAAACTACGATGGCTTATTCAGAGGAGAAGTAACCTTAAGATCAGCTCTGGCTCAATCGCTAAATGTTCCCGCTGTTAGGGTTTTACTTGAGTTGTCAGGGTTACAAGAAAGCATCAACACTGCAAGAAGGTGTGGCGTTACAACCCTAAAAGAATCTTCTAACTTTTACGGACCCTCTATTGTTCTAGGCGGTGGAGAAGTAAGGTTGATTGATATGGTTTCTGCTTATGGTGTTTTTGCAACCGAAGGAACAAGACTTCCCCCTACTTCTATTTTGAGAATTGAGGATTCTGAAGGAAACATTATTGAACAAAAAAGAAAAACCCCTAAAAAGATATTAGATGAAGAGCCAACTAGAATATTGAATAGTATTTTATCGGACAATAATGCTCGAGCTCCGATGTTTGGATATAATTCTGCCTTATACTTCCCAAACTATCAGGTAGCTGTTAAAACAGGAACGACCAATAGCTATAGAGACGCTTGGACGATTGGCTATACTCCCAATATTTCTGTTGGCGTTTGGGTTGGCAATAACGATAACACTGAAATGTCTCACAAGCCGTCGGTAACAATAGCTGGACCTATCTGGAGAAGCTTTATGGAAGCCGCACTCAATAAACTCCCCAAACAAGATTTCACTCCGCCCCTACCAGAACCTAATCCTGAAGAAAAAACCGAAGAATAAAAAAGGGGAGCCTATAATGTAGGCTCCCTTAAAATTTCGTTTGCTTGATCGATGAGCGGCTGAGTCAGTTTGAGGCTCAACACGGCTGCATCAATCCAATCAAAGCTTGTTTTCTGACTTTCGGCGGTTTCAATTAGAGCATCTAAAAGCTTGTCCTCCTGACCCTCCTTATAGAGAAAGATAAACTTTTCGCCTCCTTTGTTTAAAACCAACTGTCTTCTCGCTCTTATTGTCATCCCAAGATCCCTTTCAAAAAAATGTTAAAATGCTAATTATTCTTGTTCTTAATAATAGCATAATTATTTCATCTTGTCTATTTAAAATTTTCCACTAGTAATTAGATTAATAATTGTGATATAATGTGTTAATGCTTGAATATTCAAAAGAAGAGCTTTGGAGCTTATATAAACAAATTCCCAAAGACCTACAGCGAGCCACTTTCTCTGAACAAGTAGGCACGGATATACGGAAAATATGCGATAAAAATGGAATTACTGATGAAGATTTAATTCTCAAAATAACTAAAAATGTTGGCTATGTTTTTTTGGGATTATTATCTCCTGATAAATTTTCCGAAGAACTTCAGCGAGATTTAAAGATGAAGAAAGAGACAGCCGATCAAATAAGTGGCGGTTTAACAAATATTGTTTTTTTACCATTAAAGAAAAGCCTTGATATATTATATGGAATAGAAATCAAAGCCATAAAAATTACAGAACCCGCCAAAAAAGAACCAGCCATAGATATTTATAAAGAAAAAATATAACTTATGGAATTTACCGTCCCACAATTTATAGAGAAAGAAGCAAAAATAGTTGGACCTTTTACTTTTAAGCAGTTTATTTTTATAGGAATCGCCAGTGGTCTTTCTATTTTTATGTATTTCGTTTTTCCTTTCTTCTTATTTATAATACTTGCTATCCCCCTAATCGGAGCAGCTTTTGCTCTAGCTTTTATGAAAGTAAGCCGAACATCTCTGCCAACATTTGTAGCTAACTTTTTTACTTTTTTCTTTAAACCAAAAATATATTTATGGGACAAAAAAACTGGCTCGCCTAAATTTTTAAAGAAAGAAAAGATTATGGCTCAAGACCTAACAAAAGAGAAAAATAAAGAAGAGGGGATAAAATTAAAGGTATCGCGCGGAAGTCGTTTAGATGAATTATTCACAAAACTAGAAACCAAATAAAATATATGCCTAGCACACAAGACTTTTTAAAATTTGATCAAATAAAAGAAGGCGTTGTTATCTTAAAAAATAAAGGTCTTAGGTTGATACTAATGGTTTCCTCTTTAAATTTCGCCTTAAAATCAGTTGATGAACAAAACGCTATTCTTTATCAATTCCAGAACTTTTTAAATTCTTTAGATTTCCCAGCTCAAATTATTGTTCAATCTAGACGCTTAAATATGACTGGCTACCTAGACAAATTAACAGCTATCGAGGAAAAAGAAACTAACGAATTAATGAAAATCCAGGTTGGAGAATACAGAAAATTCATTGAACAAATAGTTGGAGGTGGTTCCATTATGCAAAAAACATTTTATGTTATCGTTCCTTTTTCTGTATCTGAAATGATGTTCGCCGAAGAAGGTAAAAGAATACCTAAGATACCTCAGTTGACCGAAGATGCATTTCAAAGGGCCAAGAACCAGCTCCTTCAACGTGCAGAATTTGTGATGCTGGGTTTAGGATCTTCTGGTTTAGAGGCTGTTCCATTAACTAATTTAGAAATTGCTGAACTTTTCTGGAGCTTACACCATCCCATAGAAGCAGAAAGAGGATATTATCCAGAAATACCTAGTGAATTAATAGAGTAATATTATGAAAATACCTTTTTTAGACAAACTACAGGGGGAAAAAGAAATAAAAGGCGAAATGTTTGATATTAAACCAATTGGCATTGCTGACATTATTGCCCCTTCCTCTATTGAAGTCAAAAATAACTTTATTAAGATAGGCGAAAGAATGGCTAAAAGTTATTTTATTTTTTCTTATCCAAGATATTTAAGCACTGGCTGGCTTTCACCAATTATCAACTTAAATGTTCCAATGGACATTTCCTTTTATCTACATCCCGTTCCAAGCGAAATTATATTAAAAAAACTAAGAAAAAAAGTTACCGAAGTCCAAGCTCAACTAGCTGAAAATGAAGAAAAGGGACTGATCAGAGACCCAACCCTAGAAACCGCCCACCAAGACCTAGAAGAATTAAGGGATAAACTTCAAACAGCTCAGGAAAAGATGTTTCGTTTTAGTTTATATCTTACAGTTTATGGCGATAATGAAAAAGAATTAAGAACCGTTGAGACAAATTTAAGATCTGTTTTAGAATCCAGATTAATTTATATTAAGCCAGCTCTATATCAACAAAAAGAGGGTTTTATTTGCACTTCTCCTTACAATATGGACTTGTTGATGGTAACTACCCTGATGAACACTTCTCCACTTTCCAGTACTTTCCCGTTTATTTCTAACGACTTAAGCTCTAACGAAGGAATACTTTATGGTATTAATAGACACAATAATTCTTTAGTATTGTTTGATAGATTCTCCTTGGCTAATGCCAATGAGGTTATTTTCGCCACATCGGGAGCTGGAAAATCGTTTTCTGTTAAACTTGAAGCTTTGAGATACTTAATGCTTGGTGTAGATTGTATTATTATAGATCCTGATAATGAGTATCGCTTTTTAGCTGAGTCTGTTGGCGGTTCTTTTTTCAATATTTCTTTATCATCGGATGATCATATTAATCCTTTTGATCTAGCCAAACCAAGAGAAGATGAAAGATCGGAAGATGTTTTGCGTTCTAATATTATTAATTTAGTTGGCTTGATGCGCGTAATGCTCGGCGGACTAACTCCTGAAGAGGATGGTATTATGGACAGAGCTATAACCGAGGTTTATGCAGCTAAAGACATTACTATTGATAGTGACCCTAAAAAATGGGGCGTAGAACTCTCCTTTCCAACCATGAGTGATCTAGAAGATATTCTTATAACAATGGAGGGAGCTGATAGTTTAATTAAAAGAATCCAAAGATTTACCAAGGGAGTTTACGCCAACTTCTTCAACCAACAATCAAACATAAACATAAAGAATCGGCTAGTTGTTTTTGGCATAAGAGATATGGAAGATGAACTTCGTCCAATGGCTCTCTTTGTTGTTCTTAGATATATTTGGAAAACTATTACCGCCTCCCTTAAAAAGAGAATGCTTGTTATTGATGAAGCATGGCTACTCATGAAAAACGAAGAGGGTGCTTCTTTCTTATTTGGAACAGTTAAAAGAGCTAGAAAGTATTGGCTTGGGGTAACAACCATAACTCAAGATGTCAATGACTTTATGAAATCGGATTACGGTAAGCCGATTATAACTAACTCTTCGCTGGCTCTCTTAATGAAGCAGAGTCCGGCAACTATTGATACTGTTCAAAAAACATTTCATCTTACCGATGAAGAAAAGATGCTTTTATTAGAATCTCCTGTTGGAGAAGGTATCTTTTTCGCTGGAGCCAAACATGTCTTAATAAAGGTCTTAGCATCATACACAGAAGAGCAAATCATTACCACCGCTCCCGAACAATTGAACAAAATAAAAGAAGCTAAAAGAATAGCTTCTGAATAAATATGGCAGACGACACAGCAGCAATTGCTATTCCTAAAAAGAAAAAGGGCTGGTTTCAAAAGATACCAGCTCATGTTTTGCTTTCCCCCACAGGAATAGTTTTAGTTATGTTCGCTCTAGTAATAGAGATCATTGATTTAATCCCATTACCAGTTGTTGACCAATTGTGGGAATTACCCCTAGAAATAGCTTTTATTGTATTTTTCTTGTTGTTAGTAAAAGATGCTTCTTTTAAATCATTGGTTATCCCTTTTATCTTAGAACGCATACCAATATTAAGCGACATTCTACCAACTTGGTTTTTAAAGATTATTATGTAGGCCTGATGATGATAAAACGATCTATGCCTTGACCGGCACTTTCAGTTCTGACATCGCTTCTATTAGCTAGCTCCATATGGATAACTCTCCTTTCATAAGAAGGCATTGGACTCAACATTTTATCTTCTCTATTTAAAGAAACTTCATTGGCCCATTCTCGGGCATTTTCTTTTATATAAGCAATTTTCTTTTTCTTGTAATTATTAATATCAAGATCAATATAAAATTGTTCTGATATCCTGCGACTTAGCATTGCCTTCAAGAGGTGCTGAACATCGGCCAATGTTTGACCGTTTTGACCAATTAAAACTTTTGGATCATCTGTGCTTATGTTAACTGGAATGGTTCTATCGTCTGGAGTTAAAATTTCTATTTCAATATCAAAACCGGTCTTCTCAAAAAACTCTCTAATGGTTTGTCTGGTCTGTTGTAATTGTTCTTCCGTGATCATAATACTCGACACTAATACACTAATGATTCACCAATGTCACGAATTCGTATTATTGGTGTTAATTCGTGTATTGGTGTCGTGTTTCAGAATAACATATTGTTGGACGATTGTAAAGATGGTGGTCGTTACCCAATAAAGCCCAATAGCTGAAGGCAATCTAAATAAAATAACAATCATAAAAATAGGCATAAAATATTGCATTTGTTTTTGCATATGTTCAGAAACTCCCGAGTCCTTTTTAATCTTTGTTGTCGGCATACTCTTTCTTATTTGAATAAACTGCAATACGCCAGCCAGAATAGCTAATATTATGTTCGGCTCTGCTAAATTTATTATTCCTAAAAAACTTGGATTAATCGTTCCCGGTAGAGGAACAAAACTATACAATAAAGTCATCTGTTCTGGCTTTAAGCCGAACCAAAACACCCTATAAAGGGCGATTAAAACTGGTAGTTGAATAAGAATAGGCAAACAACCAGAAAAAGGATTTATCTTTTCTGTCTTATAAAGAGCCATTATCTCTTTTGTTTGTTGCTCTTTGTCGTCTTTATACTTTTCCTGAATTTCTTTTATCTTTGGCTGAAGAGTAGAAAGAGCTCTTTGAGATTTAATCGCTTTCACTCCTAATGGATAGAAGATAAGCTTAGTCAGAACAGTTAAAACAATAATAGCCACTCCAAAATCATGACCTGGCAAATAAAGATACAACAACACCAGAATATTTAAAAGTGGTTGATATAATACGACATTGAATGCGGTTGATAAAAAATTCATGGCTCATCTATGCCCCCTGGATTCCAGGGGTTACATTTTAATATTCTTTTAAAGCCCAGCCAGATTCCCCTCCAAGCTCCGTGTTTTTTAATCGCTAACACACAATAATTCGAACAGCTTGGATAAAAACGACAATAGATACCTAGTAGATTTAATAAGGGCGAAAGAGTTTTTTGATATATTTTTATTAATCCTAAAAAGATTGTCTTCATATCAGTCCTGATTTTTTAAAAAGAATATCTATTGTTTTTTTAAGCTCTTGAAAGTCAGCTTTTGTTTCTGGATTAACAATTATTGCAACATCTAATCCTTTTATAACTTCTTCAATTCTTTCTTTGACAACCTCTCTCAATATTCTTTTAATTCTATTTCTTTCTACGGCTTTTTTAGAAAATTTCTTACTAACAATAAAACCAAAACGACTTGACTGTAAGTCGTTCTTGTTGATCCTCAAATATAAAGAACCTTGCTTAAAACTTTTGCCATTCTTAAAGATCTTCTCAAAATCCTTTTGCTTCTTGAGGCGATTTCTAAAAGATAGCATACATTAAACAGTAAGCTTTTTTCTTCCTTTCAAGCGACGATTTTTTAAAACTCTTTGACCACCCTTAGTTGACTGACGAGCTTTAAATCCGTGCGTTCTTTTCCTTTTTTGTTTTTTGGGATTATATGTGATACTCATATCTAATATCTTAGCATATTAACAGATTGTTAACAACTTGTTAACAAAAGTTGTGCTTTGCTTTTAGTTTTGGTATGATAGAATAAAATATCATGATAAATGAAGAATTATGGCAAGCAGTTCTTGCTCAGATACAATTAAATATTTCTCAAGCTAATTTCTCTACTTGGTTTAAGAATACTGAGATAACATCTCAAAAAGGAGGCAAGGTTACCGTTTTGGTTCCCAACTCTTTTGCCAAAGAATGGCTTGAAAATAAATACAATAAAAATATTTTGAAAGTTCTTCATGATATGGATGGCAATATTAAAGATGTTGATTATAGTGTTGGTAAAACAAAGTTAGCCATATTTAAAAAAGAGCCAGAAATTCTTGAAGAGACCAACCAACTTGATTTCCAAGAACTTAAAGTCAACAAAGACACGAACCTTAACCCTAAATATACTTTTGATTCTTTTGTTGTTGGTCCATTTAATGAATTACCTCATGCCGCCAGTATCGCTGTTTCCCAAAAACCCGGTCTTGTCTATAATCCTCTTTTTATTTATGGAGGCGTTGGTCTGGGTAAAACTCATTTACTTCAGGCCATTGGAAATGAAATCAGCAAAACCCTTAAAAAGAAAAAGATTGTATATATATCCTCTGAAAAATTCGCCTCGGAAGTTGTTTCGGCAATTAGAAATCACACGATGGAAGCATTCAAGGAAAAGTATCGAGCCATGGATGTTTTGATTTTAGATGATATTCAATTTCTAGCTGGAAAAGAAAAAACTCAAGAAGAATTCTTCCATGTTTTTAATGTCCTCTATGAAAATAATAAACAAATTATACTTTCTTCAGACAGACCGCCCAAAGCCATTAATTCTTTAGCTGAAAGATTGAGATCTCGTTTTGAAGGTGGAATGATCGCCGATGTTAGTTCCCCAGACATAGAAACAAGAATGGCTATTTTGAAAACAAAGGCTCAAGAGAAAAATGCTGACTTTCCCGATGAGGTCTATCAATATATCGCTTTCTCTATTCAAAAAAACATCAGAGAGCTAGAGGGGGCTTTAAATCGCCTAATTGTTCACCAGAAAATAAGTAACCAGAAAGTTGATCTTGAATTAACAAAAACCTTATTTAAAAGCCTGCTTTCTTCTCCTAACAGAGTTATAACGCCCAAGAAGATAGTTCAATGCGTTGTTGAGTTTTATGACCTTAAAGAGAGAGATTTATTAACATCTTCTAGAAAGAAAGAGATTGTTAAGCCAAGACAAATAGCAATGTATTTATTAAGAGAAGAATTGAAAAGCTCTTTTCCCTTTATTGGTAGAAAGTTTAATGGAAAAGATCACACAACAGCCATCCACTCTTACAAGAAAATATGCCGATGTGTCCAAACAGATAAAAGATTAGAAGAAGAAATAGAGTTAATAAAAGAGAGGATACACACTAGTTAAAACGCTTAATAAACTGTGGATAAAATTGGCTTAAAGTTTATCCACTAAAATAGACCCACCTTTTCCTACGAATTTTAGACGCTTTATCCCCAATATAAGTAAGAGTAAAATAAAGATTTTCCACAACACTAATAACAATAATAAGTTAAATATATTTATTAATTACTATTATTATGAAACTACTAATTCTGCAAGAAAAATTAAAACAAGGGTTAAATATCGTTGAAAGGATTTCATCTAAATCATTAACCCTTCCAATATTAAATAACATCCTTATTAGCACAGAGAAAAACTTTCTTAATTTATCGGCTACTGATTTAGAGATTGGTGTTAGGTGGTGGGTTTTAAGCAAGGTAGAAAAACAAGGAAGCGTTACTATTCCTTCTCGCTTATTGTCTAGTTTTGTGAACTTACTTCCCAATGGTAATGTTGCTCTTGAGAGTAAAAATAATAACTTGTCTGTAAAAAGTGATAATTATAAAACAGAAATAAAAGGATTAAGTGCCGAAGAGTTTCCAATTATCCCAACCATTGCTGATGGCGAGTCAATTTCTCTTGATAGTTTGACTTTCTGTCGGGACTTAAATCAGGTGGCTGATATTCCCGTTCCCTCTACAACTAGGCCAGAGATTTCAGGAATCTATTTTTCGTTTCAGAAAAACACAATTACCATAGCAGCTACAGATAGCTTTCGCCTTGGAGAGAAGAGAATTTTTCTTAAAAGTAGTTCGTCTTTAACTAAAGAGTATTCCTTAATTCTTCCTCAGAAAACAATAAAAGAAATAGTTAATATTTTTAACGAAAAGCCAGGAGAGCTTAAGATGTATTTTTCACCGAATCAGATTATGTTTGAATGTCCGATGGAAGAAACCAGCCATCCTCAAATTCAAATAATATCTAGATTGATAGAGGGAGATTATCCTAATTATAAAGAAATTATTCCTAAAAAATATACTACTAGATTAATTTTGGATAGAAATGAATTTCTTAATCAAGTCAAAACAGCTAGTTTATTTAGCGGAAAGGTTAATGAGATAAAAATCAAAGTAGAGCCAAAATCTAAAAAGGTGAATATTTCAAGTCGGAGTTCTGAGCTCGGAGATCATCAATCATTTATAACGGGGAAAATAGAGGGAGAGCCAGTGGAAATTTCATTTAATCACAGATTTTTATTAGATGGATTGCAAAGCATTAAAACCCCTGAAGTTATTTTTGAATTAAATAATGATTCTGGTCCAGGAGTATTAAAGTCCCCCAACGACGAAACTTATCTCTATGTCGTCATGCCCATCAAAGCCACTTGACAAATATATTATTGCATGATATAATGAAACCATTAAAAATAAAATAAACAAACAAAAGTTTCTTAGAAAGGAAGGAAGGAAATGACCGAAAAAAGAATGAAACAGTGGCTTTTGTGTGCTATAGTAATTTATTTTCTAGGTGTTGCAACGGGAGCAACATTCAAGGTAGTTTACACGCAAGCACAAGTAGTTCCTGACACATATGTCATGGAACTTCTCGAGAAACCCTTTAGCGAGGAACAAGGGGCCGAGATAGCGATGACTGTGGCTCGCATAGATAATGCAAACGAGCCGAATACGGGGCAATGAAAGGGTGGTAACCCCACTCATTTTGCAACAAGGCGGAGAGTTAACAAAACTCCCTGCCTTTTATATTTCCCTTCAATTTTTACTTAAAATATGGTATAATCAAGCCATGAAGCAAATAAAATCATTAAAGATAATCCATATTTGATTTGGTATACTAAAAATTACGATAATCTTTCAGACGAATCGGTTGTTGAGGTTGTGCTCAATTATGGCAATTGGCATCATTTTGAAAAATTGATTAAAGTTTTAGGGATTAAAAAAACAGCAAAAATATTTAAGAAAGAATCTAATAAAAAAAGATCTAATTTCTACCCAGAGGTTAAAAATTATTTCACTCTTTATTTTAATAAATATGCTAAATAAATTTCATCCAGAGGTTTTTACTAAAGAATGGAATGAGTTTTTGCCCTTGATTAAATTGTTTCCCAAAGAACTTAAGAACAAGAAGCCCAATCTTTTAACCCTAGCATCCATGAAAGCGTTTGCTCTGGGTGGTAGAAATAAATGGAAAGATTATGTGGATATGTATTTTATCTTGAAGGATTATTATAAAATTAGCGATATTGTTAAAGAGGCTCAAAAAAACTTTGGTTCAGAATTCAACGAAAAATTATTTAGAACCCAACTATCTTATTTTAAAGATATCAATTATTCCGAAAAAGTTATCTATGCGGATGGGTTTGAAGTAGATGATAAAGAAATAAGAAAATCCCTAATAGAATTTAGCCTAGAAAAATAAAAATAATCAGCTTTTTATTCAAATAAATCCGTCTAGGTCCGACCTAAACGGATTTTATCGTACAGTTAAGGTGTAAATAAAAATTAGGAATATAGTAAAAAAGTGACTCGGTCACTTTGTGATTGATAGATACTCTTTTATTCCTTGGTGCTTCTTAAAAAAGCTATAGCAACCTTAAGAAGCAAGTTAAGTTAAAACGACATTTTAGCTAGAAGACAACAATAAAATTTGACAAATATATAGATATGTGATACAATTAGGGCATTAGAAAGTGAAAATCAAGAAGTATTTCTTGGTTTGAATGATTAGATCATTGGCAAGTTAATAATAGTAAGCAAAATATAGAAAGGGCATACTAATGGACGAACAAAAAAACAATCAGCAAGAACAGCAAGAAGAGGCTCGGCCGGGGAGGCGAGCCACAGCACAAATAGAAGCAATAAAGAGTGATATGGAAAAGGTCACAAGAACGGTAAATTTATTAATCAAAATTACTGTATTTGTGGTTTGCGTTTGTTTGATACTTGGAGGTATTTATTTTCTTTTCAAGCAATGGATTATCGTTTGTGTCTTTTGCACTCCCGCGGTCATAGTGTCGTTGCTTTTTCTTGGCGGATTAATGGTTGTTAGGCCCGAAGAGAGATTTTTGATCGAGTTTTTGGGACAAGCATATTGTGTCAAAAAGCCTGGTCTAAGGTGGGTTTCTCCTATATTAATGCGCAAAAGAATGGTCGCTTATACTTGGAAACAGCCAGTTGATTTGTTTCCCGAGAGGCGATATCCTAACGGAGTGCATATCGACCTTAAAAAAGGTGGAAAAACTCAATTAGTCGAACCTATTTTGTGGGTTCGGATGGATCATGTTGGTCAAGATCTTGAAGGCGAAAGTGTGTTGCGGATGGCCTACAGTGTTGATAATTGGAAGGAAGCAGTGACAGAGGGCGGAGAAGACGCCTTACGTACCTGTCTTAATAATCTCATGGTTGAAGAGGTGCTTTCTGCTACACATGACTCTAGTAGAGCATCGTGGTGGGAGGCAGTGAGAGAAAACTTTCCAGCACTAGAAGAGGTCATCAAGAGTTATGGTCTTGTGCCGGTCAGTCTCACTATCAGTGATTTCAATTGGGATCCAGCCGTTGTGGCATCAAGACAGAAAGTTTTTGAAGAGGAAAGGTCGATTGCAGTTGCCGAGCTTAGCAAAAAAGCTGCCAAAGACGAGGTTGCTCAACAGGCCATGGAGTTGGGTGGCAAGTATGCAGAAATGGTAAGGATTCTAGCTCAAAAGAGGTACGGAGGAGATATGGGAAAGGCAGAGAAAGCTGCGATGGAATTAATGCGACTTGACAAGGCAGCACAATCAGGGGGCTTAATACAAGCGCTATCTGATGGTGACGGCTTATCTTCATCTGTGATATCTTTTATCACCTCAATCGCTAAAAGCATTCAGGGGAAAGAAAAAACAACAAATTCTGAAGAGTAGAAATAAAAAGAAGATGTAAAAATCTTAAAGAGATCACTCAGGTGATCTCTTTTTATATCTTTTCTTGAATTCTTTTATTTTTTTGTTCCTGTTCCCGTCGTAGGTGTTTCCCTTTTTTTGCTACCTCCTGCTCCCGTTGTAGGTATTTTTGTTGCCCCTTTTTCCCGACTCCCCGTTGTAGGTGTCGGTTTTACAGTTACTTTAGGTGGTTGTGTGCCTATGCCGAGTGGTCCCATTCCAAGCCCAATTGCTGGCGAGCTTGGCGTAGTTGTTGTAGGTTTTTCTTCTACATATCTTGCCCTTCTGTATCCTCTATCTTGAACTCTCTTAGAATTTAGTGCTTTAAAGCCAGCATTGCCCCCGTATTTTTGTTCAGTTTCTTTTTCGTAATCTTTCCAGATTTCTTTAAAGGTTTCTGACTCTACAGCGTTTCCATCTTTATCTGTGCGGTCAGACAATAGTTCTGTGATTTCTGACTCACTAAATCCAGAGTTTTTGATCGTAGAATGATTTCTAGCAAATCCTGAGAAATCACCATCCATGCTTTCGTGGAATGTTTTCTGGCCATTTTTAACTTGACGATTAAGTTGTAACATTCTATCCTCTTCAAAGTTTGCCAAAACAGAACGTAACTGATCTTTATCCTTAAGCTCTTCTGGCTCCCAGTCTTTGATATGTTCTCTGGCTTCATTGGTAGCTTTTGAAACAGCCATTTCGGGAGACATTCCTTTGTAGCTACCAATGCCATACTTGGCAGCTATTTTAGCTAAACGAGGGTCTCTTCTTAAAGTAGATCCTAGCATGCCGGTATCTCCAGCATTTTTTAACAAAGGTGCCATAACTTTTCCAAATTGTTTATCGTTTACTATTTCTTCATCAGACAGACCTTTCCACCTACTAAAGCTTCTGGCTCTATTAAACAGATCTTGGGCATCATTTCCCTTAAGAAGCTTAGAATAATATCCCATGGCTTGAGCTCCTTTAACTTTTTGAGTTAATATCTTGTCGGCTGTTTCTAGTCCCGATTCGCCCTCTGCTTCTTTAGCCGCTGCATCTATAGCAGGCCTTAAGTTTCCAAAGTCAGAGACTGCTTTCGGAGTAGCCCACTTGAAGGCAGCAAGGGGTTTTATTCCTGTGCCTGTCGGATCCCAATTTCCAATTCTTCTTGTAAATCGACCTGTTTTTGCCGCAGCACTTCTTAACTTTCTTTCAAGCACTGGTCTTGCTCCACGTCCAACTTTTCTAGCACCTTCTTTTGCTCCCCATCCTATAGCCCCGGTTGCTCTTTTTCTGCTCCACTGGGCGGCTCTTATAGCCGATGAAGAGCCGAAAGCAGTGGCCTTAAGGCCGATAAAGAAGCCGAGATAAATAAAAGCAGCTATTACGAAATAGGGGAAAGATTGGTCAACAAGACCAACAATTGATGCTTCTGCTCCGGGGATTTTAACTTGTGATTCAAACCGCCCCTTTATTACTGGTATGGCAGTTGCTGCTAAATAAAGGAAAAAGGCCATTGGAATACCAATAATTGACCATTGAATAAGTTGTTTCCACCACATATCCCAAACTTTTTTAGTGGCAGGAAGAATCCAAGCAACAAAGGCCAAGGGAGACAAAATAACTAAAAGCCAAATCATAATATATCTAAGGACAAAAACAAAAACCATAAGTAAAAAAGCAAGACCAATAGAGAAATACAAACCCATCATAATAGCTCCCTTCACAAGCAACGAAAAAGGTTTTAGCGTACCCGGTCTTGTAAGTGCTCCTGCTAGTGACTCATTACTAACATCTGTTAGAGCTCCAGATATGTCATTTCTAATTCCTTGTAGGAAAAAGTTCATTGTAATGTTTGAGGCGTCAACAATTACCCCGCAAATAACCGGAGCAAAATTTACCAACAGAGCAACGACGAATAGTCTTAAAAAAGTCTTTTGAGATGCATACTCTTTTAGTTGTAAGCTAATAGAAATAGCAATAAAAATTAAAACAACAACTAATCCTAAATTAACAAAGTTTTTAGTAATGTCTAGCCCAGCAGCAACGATTGGATTAGCATTATCTCCCGATGGATTAGTATAGCTAAAACTTATAAATTCAGGACTGACTACCCAATCTAAAAGAGATCCTGCTATTTGGGCGAAACCAGCACTAAGATAAACAAATGCTCCCATAACATGACTTACTATTGTAACCCCAAGATTATCTACAGCATCTTTAAGTGCTTGCCATTGAGCATTAGCCGAAAAAGGAATAACAAGCACAGCGATAATTATTAAACAAGCGATAGTTATAGTTAATTGTTTTTTTATTCTCATATTATGTTATGGCGTTTTAATATATAACATTACCCTTAACTACGGTCATTGATTTCAGGCAGGGGATACAATCTCGTAAAAATTCTTTACTGTCAGAGAGTGCTTTTTTGCAATCTTTTCCGCATTGTCCAATCGGCTGATCAAGTAAATTGTTATCATTTTTACTAATAACTTCACATGTTTTACTATTTTCTTGATAGTTTTCTCCCGAGAACATTATTGCGAAATAGGCGTCTTCAGGATCTATTTTAACAGATCTCGTTCCTTTGAGTCTTTCTTCTTCTGAAAGATCTGGAAAAATAGTTACACTTCCACCACCCCCCATACCTCCGGATCCTGATACTGTTCTACCCTCAGCTCCTGTAGGTCCTGCTAAATTTCCCAAATCTCCTCTTGACACTTCTCTTTTATAAGAATTGGCGTTTTGTATGGAGAAGCTTAGCTCTCCACCAACTCCAGTTAAGCCAGAAGGGCAATTTTTAGTTGTACTGTGATCAAGACATTGAAATAGAATAATTCCTCTATTACTTGAACTAATTACTCTTTCTGGTTTTTCAAAAAGAGTTACAGATTTAGCTTTGTCAAGACCTGAAAAGGGAGTGGATGTGACCGAATCGCCTCGAGATTCATAATTTGTGTCTAAAAAATTTGGAAAACATTTACCCTTCCAGTCATCTTCTTCGTGAAAAATTATTCCATAATTATATTCCCAATCATCCTTACTGTTGGGATCTTCGGGATTTTTATATATCCTTTTTGGTATTGAAAACATAAGTTTTTCATTATTATCTTTAGTGAAATTTAAATCATCTTTGTTTATATTCGCAGAAAATTTCACCCTATAACAGGAACCATCATCATTACTCATTATATCTCTTAATTTTCTTGCCGCATTAACTCTGCCAGCTAAACTATCTGAATCAGTATCTAGATCTAAATACGAACGGATTAAGCCTTGAACATTACCCGGATTATAATTACAAAGATATATTCCAGGAGTAATAACGGGTTCTACGGCTTTCAGGTCTTTTATAGGACTTAATTTAGTTAAATCAGGATTTATTGAATTGAAAAGGATAAAGGCACTAACAAGAATAAGAGTTCCAAAAAGAGATGCAAAAATTCCATTTCTTGCGTTAAGAAGCTTTTCGGCACTGCCTGCGGAAAGAACATATGATATACCATTCCAAACCATAACAGAAAGAATTAAAAAACCACTAACGGCTATAGCGAACCTAAAAACATATCTAACATAATCAGGAAGACCAGTGTCAGGTTCTAGCGTTAACTCCTCACCGTCTTCTCCACGGAGAACGGGATAGACAATTTCAAGAGCTCTGCCTTCATCTGTTGAGGTTTCTGTTCCTTGGGCAAGAATAGGTGAAGCAGGGGCAAGAAGTATAAAGATAATGAATATAAGGAATAAGTTTTTTTTCATTGTTTTAATACAAAACATCAAGTATTTCATTTGAGCTATTAATAATGCTTTGATTGGTGTTTCCTATTTCTCCTATATTAACACGAATATCGTCCATTGGGTAAGGGTTTCCTCCTGAAGGCGGGACACTTTCATATCCGGGATAAAGACCTGACAGATCAAGATCAGCATCAAGAGATGGCATTTGGAATCCAGGGAGATCAAATCTTTTTTGTTTAGTGTAACTCATGTCGCCTAATGGAATAGAAGGAAGCTGATAATCTATGGGATTAGTCAGTGGAATTTTCTTTAAGTCTTCTGTCCAAGGAATATCTATTCTTCTAGCTATTTTAGATAGTTCAGCATTTACGGTATCCATGGGGATATTGATTTTGTCTAAAATAGCATAGGCATCCGGAATTTTGAACATTCCATTCTCTACAACTGTACGGGATACACTTTCAGCTACTGCTTCTTCTACTTTTCTTCGGATATCATTCAACCGTTCATGGATAGATTCTGTAATTAGATCTTTAAGCACGCTAGCGGCACTATCAAGCTGATTTTGAATTTGTGATTGAATAGTGTTGTCAAGCACGTTCTGAATGCGACTCATTTTACTAGCTACATTTTGATTTAAAGAATCATCAATGTTTTTACAAAACTTATCAACATCCATAAATCTATTATCACATAAATCAGGTATTTCTGGAAATCTTGGCCAAGAAAAATAATAATCAGGGAAACCAATATCTAGTGGAATACCAGAAATTCCCGCACTAACACATCCGTTAGGAATAGAAATAATACTAGAGACTAACCCTAAAAGCATATTCCCCATATCAATATCTATACCCATAAAATTTAAAATAACTTCAGGCTGTGGAAGGGAAATTTCTGGTAAATCCATATCTAAACTAAGCAGATCGGTTAAATCAATTTCAGGCATTGGAATAGGAATGGACGGGAACTTAATATCATTCATTTTTATTGATAGTGGATCAAGCTGGGGGCCATTAGGAATAGCAGGCATATCAGCACGGATAGGTGGAATATCAATATCAGGGATTCTTAAAGAAGGATATTGAAAGTCTACCTTCAAAGAAGAAAGATCTCTTTTGCACATATTTAAATTACAGGGCTTTAAGTCAGGAAGAATTAAATCTTCAAAAATAAGGCTCGGAAGGCGCACCCTTAAAAAAGGCATAAAGTTGAAAGAAGGCAGTCTGACATCAGGAATTATTGTGTCAGGAAGTTCTATTCTTGGGAATAGCGTTGAATTAATAGAGGGCAAGGAAGGACAATCTAGCCTAATGCTATTTTGGGAATGATTAGAAATGGTTTGTGGAGCACAGGATGTTGATGGCGTCTGATATGTTTGAGCTCCAGGATTTTCAAGCGTTCTATTAAACAAAGGAATAAATTTACACGGTTCAGGAATGTTCATTTCTCCGGCTTGTTTTAATTCAGAGCATTTGTTTCTAAGAGTGTTGAGGTTGCAAATTGGTGGTGCTGTTTCTCCTTCTGATCTAAATAAGTCCTGACATTTTGCGTTAACATTAGTTATTTCATAGCATATTTCAGGAGGACGAGCACAACCAGTTCCCATACAGGTAGAATGTCTTTGTCGTAAAATTTGGCATTGATCAATAATCGTAAGATGAACAGAATCTTCGTTAAAGCATTGTTCGTATCTTTCTTGGACAGGATTATTATTGGCGTCTGTTAAGCCAGGCAGTTCTTGGCATCTATCAGATAACCAAGATAATGTTTGTAAAAACCATTCTAAATCAACATATTGATTGTTCTCAGGAGTATCTTCCTTTGTACATTGATATGGGCTAGCATCTAATTGGGTACATGAAAAGCTAGCTGGAGGAATTCCGGGAATATCTGGATAGGGAGGATGAAAAACGATTGGATCCAGAGAAAGATCTGACACTTGATCAATTGGAATATCAGGAAAGGCAATATTAATATCTTGCAAATCAATATTAAAATCACCTATATTAGCAGCATCTGACATTTGGATGCTATCTGGCAAATTAAGCCCAACTTCGTCAATTGCTATTCTTCCTAAGTTTAAATCGCCTAAACGAACCCCTATTTCAAAGTTCATGTTTATTGGATTTTGTTCTCCACCACTTCCAAAAACACAAGCGTTGACTACTGGAATAGTATTTGTATTACACTGAGCTTGACACTGGTTTTTAGCTGAATAAGCATCATTATCTAATATCTCAACATTTTCTAAAGCTGAATCGGTAACGCCTTCGCTTGAAGAAATTATATTATTTAAATTAGACTCTAATACTATTGCTTGATCTTCATCCATTCTCTCCAGCTCTTCGGCTAAGCCAGTATCCATTTCTGTTTGAAGTAGTTCTTTTAAGAAATTCATTTGTTGCGCTTTATCTTTAACTGCTAGTTTGGTTTTCTCTAACTCCTCTCCATTATTACAAGTTTCACCAAAAACGCCGACACTCCCTTCTCTTATACACTGCGATGAAGCGTTAGTACAACTACATTGAGAAGCTTGGTTGCTTAATTTTTCATTGAAAAATTCCAAATCCTGAGTAGTTTGACTCAACTCACTAATAATATATTTTAATCTATTAGGATAATGAGGATAATATTCTAGCCATTGGGCAAAAATATCAGAGCTGGTACCTGATTTTTCTAACAATGGAATAAAAACATTAATCAAAACCGCCAAAACTAAAATGCCTGGTATGATAAACTTTTTCATTTTCATTTTAAAAATCACTTGTTTCACAATCATATAATTCTCCAATATCTATATGGATATGAGTTATTTTATCTAAAACATATGCTTCGGAAGAACATTTTTTAGCTGTATCTATTATTTCGTCTATGTATTTTCTTTGAAGTTCGGAAGACATATCAAAATCCACAGCATAGGATTCTTCTGTATCCCGACAAAAAGTGCCTCCGTAATGAGCCGAAACTTTCATTTTGTTTTGTTCTATTCCATAAATATGAGAACAATCTCTTGGGTCTTTGGGACTGAAACCCCATTCACATTTTCCAGTATATAGCTTTTCATCAGAAATAGAAGAGATTAATCCTATTATTTCTTCCGTTTCTTCTTCTGCTTCTTGATACTTATCTAATCCCTGACGCATACAAGAAAGAAGCTGTTTAAGTGGTTTAGAAGCATCGTTTTCGTATTGATCATGATTTCTTACACTGCTTGTGCAGTCAAATCCCTTAGGACAGCCGTCTTCTGATGATAGTACAGAATGTTCTTTGAGGGGAACAATATATAGAGGGTCTGAATCAGACGAAATTGGTAAGGGAGGAGTAGCTGATGGTGAACAACAATAAACATCTCTTGGATTACAGCTAGTCATAATTGTACCGCTGGGTCCATAATTGCCCTTGGCACCTTCACAGCTTAATAAAATAAATTCTGGATTGTTAATATTAGGATCAAAACAGACGCGAGTAGCAGCATCAAGATTATGAAGATTATAGGGGTTTTTAGGTCCTTCTGCGTGGTATAATACGGCCGGGAATATTTTCTTTATTTCTGCAATAACTCCAGTATCAATTTCAAGAATTTTGTCTTCGGTTTCTTTTATTTCTTCCGATTTTTTGGTGATTTCTTCTACTGGACAGGCATCACCACTGCATCCCTGAATAGACTGAAGACATTTGGATCGGCAAAAGACAGCCATTGGCCCACATGGTATCGGGCTACAGCATCTGTACCACGGGTTAGGTATGCAACTACAAGATGGCTCACAATAAGTTCTATTGCATTGTGATACAAGTTCGGTCATCTCTTGCACTTGTTGAGCCATTTTTTCAGTTAAGCGAGATAATTCTTCTAATTTGAAGATAGCAATAATTGCTAACTCTCTGAGTTGATCAATCGTTTCTCCTGTTGGTATTCTGGTATGGCAACTAATTAATTGAATCTCATACGGAGAAGCTACTTTTTCAGAAGATGGAGTTTCTTCGGAAAGCTCTTTTATTTTCTGGGGAGTATATGGAGCATCATAAATGGTTCCTCCCACAGAACAATAAAAGGTTAAAGCCTCATCTCCGGCTTCTTTGTAACCAGATATTTCAATAACTTGATTTCCTAATTCTTCAAATTGTTGCTTAGCTAACAAGAGATCGTTGCGTGTCATAAACTCCTGGTTTTGGGTTCGGCAAGAAATAATTTCTCCTTCTATTTCTTGGAATTTTCTTAACTCTTCTCTTAATAATTCTTTATGCTCGGAAACCTTTTTTTCATATTTGGAAAGAGTCTTTATTTTCTCCCGGTCTATATTCAGAACCTTTTTTATTCTTTCTCTGGCTGTCGGATTATCGTCATCATTTTCACAAGGATCTCCTGAACAACCAATGGGCATAGAACCCGATTGGGGTTTTGTGCAAAGAGCTTTGGTGTTTTCACATCGACACTCATCGGTTACCGTTTTTAGATATTTATTTAAGTCCGAAATTCTATTAAGTTTATCATTCTCCAGGTTGGGATCGTCCACATCTATTTCCTCTTTAAGAAAACCTTCAAAGTCTGTAATAAGAGTTTCTAATTCTTCGGTTCTTTCTTCTTCCCAAACAGTGGCTGTTGTCATAGCACTTTTTAATGGTAGTTCAGCTACAATCCAAGTAAGTACTTCTCTCTCTGGTGCGGTATAAGTATTGATACTGCCTGGATCAACTGGAGTTAATGGACCAAATTCAAGAATCAATAATTGAGGATTAATACTGACCAAAATTAAATAAGAAGAAAATAGAATAACTATTCCCAAGAGAGCACCAGTTAACTGATCCTTAGCAGCCTTTAACTTGGATGGATCGGTACCCGAAGTTATATATAATATGCCTCCATAAATTAAAGAGGCTAGAGCTAGGAAAGCTGAGATGGCAATAGCAAAGTTGAATATATATTTTACATAAGCAGGTAATCCGTCTTGAACTGTCTCAGGAGCTTTACCTATAATATCTGGATAATCAATTTCCAGGTCTTGGGCTAAGACGAGAGAATATATAGAAATAGCAAACAAAAAAGCAATAAAAGAAAATAAGAAAAGTTTTTTAGTTTTCCCCAACATTAAATAATTATACCACCCCCACTCAACTAGTGCAATAATAATTAAAATTGCTTTATTGTGTATTTCATATATGTTAAAATATAATTGTGAGAATGGGCGGGTAGTGAAACGGCATCACAAGTAACTTATACCTATTTATTGTGGGTTCGAATCCCATCCCGTCCACACTCACCTTTGACTTTTGCACTATTGACAAAGTTTCTTGTATGGTATAATAAAGGTAGTAGGTATAAGTTCGATGCTTTCGAACTCACAAAATATATAACATTTAAAGTTCTTCTTTGTGTTATATGTTGGTTGGCCATTAGCCCCTTCGGGGGCTTTTGGTTTTTACTAGAAACTACCGAAAGGGCAGGACTCTTAGAGTCCGCCTTTTTTTGTTAATTTTAGCCAGTCTTCCACAGATAGAGTTTCGGCGCGTTGAGTCGGCTTAATCCCCTTGCTTAAAAGCAAGGAGCTAAGTTCTTCTTTATTTATCTCTAATTCTTTTGATAAATTATTAATAAGTTGTTTTCTTGGTTGAGAGAATCCAGCTTTGACAATTTTAAAAAACTTATCGGGATTGATGTCGTGTTTCTTCTTGGGGGTTATTTGAATAATAGCGCTATCAACTTTTGGAACGGGCTTGAAAGATCTTTTAGATATATATGAAAGAACTTTGGCGGTTGCGTAAAACTGGACAGAAACAGCTAGGATGCTCATTCTGGGCGGTTTGGCACATATTCTTTGAGCAACCTCTTTTTGAACTATTAGAGTCATTTCTTTTGGAGATCCGCCAGCTGGCGGATTCTCCAAGAACTTTCTAATAACGGGTGCTACTATATAGAAAGGCAAGTTGGCAACGACTTTGGAAATTGGAAATTGGAAATTAGATATTTTTAAAATATCTTCGTAGATTATTTTTATGTTGTCAAAATCTTTTAATTCTTCTTTGAGAAAATCAACGAGGCGTTGGTCTTTTTCCACAGCAATAACCTTTTTAACTCTTTTAACTAATTCTTTCGTCAAGGCCCCTTTGCCTGGTCCAATCTCTAAGACACTATCTGTCTTAAGGAGCTTAGCTCCATTAATAACATTAGAGATAACCCTTTTGTTAATTAAGAAATTTTGGCCGAAATGTTTTATTGGTTTTATTTGCATTATTTAATAATAACAGATAAAAGTGACCGAGTCACTTTTCGCTAAAAGTGACTCGGTCACTTTATTCTGAGGTGTGGAAAAGGGGGTTGACTGGATATTTCCGAAAAGGTAGTATAAATAAAATGAGTAATAAGATAAGTTCTTATTTAGGTAAATTATTGATCGTTTTAGCCGTTTTAATCTTCGGCTTCTTTATTTTCAGCTCAAATTCGGTGTTAAGATCTCTTGAAGATTTTTCTCTTTTAGCTTCAGCTGTGGACTCGGGTCAGGAATTATTTGTCGCAGGATCTAGTAATATTGCTAGAGAGTCCCCTAATATGAATTTTGTTCAAAATAATAGCTTAGTTGCCGTCGCTCCTCCAATGACGATTGATGTTAATACTTTGGGAAGCATGATCGGTGGTATTGAAGAAGACGATGGTACTCGGAAAGAAATTCTTGAATATATTGTTGAGCCAGATGACACTCTTTCAACAATTGCCGACAAGTTTGATATTTCTTTAAGTACAATTTTAATAGCTAATGATCTCGGGTCTAAGTCAACCATTAAGCCTGGTCAAAAACTTATTATTCTTCCAGTATCGGGTGTTATTTATCATGTTAAAAATGGAGATACATTGGGTGATATTGCTAAAACTTATAAAGGAAAAACAACGGAAATAATTGCTGTTAATAATCTTTCTGGCGAGGGTAACATATTCATCGGAGATATTTTAGTTATTCCTAATGGAAAAATACCGGTCTCTGGGTCAAGTACCTACGCTGCTAATATCCCAGTTGGCTCAAGTTATTTTATTGCTCCTTTAGCCAGATATACAATTACCCAAGGACTTCATTGGTATAATGCTATTGATTTTGCTGCTCCTTGTGGAACTTCAATATATGCCACTGCCGCTGGAGTAATTCAGAGAGTAGAATATGGATGGAACGGAGGAGCGGGAAATTATCTTAGAATTTTACATCCTAACGGAGTTGTTACAATGTATGGACATATCCAAAAGAGCTTAGTCGTTCAAGGTCAAAATGTTTCCCAAGGAGAAAGAATTGCTTTAGTCGGCGGAAAACCAGGAACAACTGGTGCTGGAAAATCAACTGGATGTCATGTCCATTTTGACGTCCGTGGAGCTCGCAACCCCTTTCAATAATATATGAAAAAAGCATTTTTAATATTCTTAATTGGTGGGCTTTTTCTTCCAAGCATTGCTTTAGCTCAACCTTTGGTTCATTGTAGTCTGACTGGCGACGGTAAACCAGCTTGTACATTCTGCGACCTTTTTGTTTTATTTGATAATATAACAACCTTTTTATTTAAAGATATCATACCTATTTTAGCAGGTTTGATGATAGCCGTTGGCGGAGTATATTATCTTATTAGTCGAGGTGAGCCTGAAAAACTAGCTAGTGCCAAGAAGATATTTTCATCAGTTGCCATAGGGCTTTTAATAGCTTACAGTGCTTGGTTAATTGTTAATACGTTTTTTATGGTGGTTGGGATATCAAGATGGGATGGCTTTGACGGCGGTTGGTGGCAAATCAATTGCCCCACCACATCATCATCTTCGGAATCATCAGCACCTACTACCGATGAAATAGACAAGGCAATAGAGCAATATGAAGATGTATTTAAGGTAAAACATTATTAACAAATGGGGTAAATCTCGGTTGTTTTTTTGCGTAAAATAATGTAGGATATTAAAATGCCCCTATAACTCAATTGGTAGAGTAACGGCCTCTTAAGCCGGTTGTTCCAGGTTCAAGTCCTGGTGGGGGCACAAATAAAAAAAATATTGAGGTTGAACCTCAATAGTTGACATTGGATGTTGGTGGATTATAATGGAAATATGGATTTAATGAATAATCAAAACAATCAAAATAGCAGTGTTACGATTGGAGATTTGGCTAGAATGGTTCAAAAAGGGTTTGAAGAAACGGCCAAAAAAGAAGAGGTTAATATGCGATTTAACCAAGCAGATCATCGCTTTAATCGGATAGATGATCGTTTAGAAACGATTGAGAAGCTTTTAATTAAAGGTCATAGAATAAGAATAGAGAAGATAGAAGAAGACATAAAAGAACTAAAGAGTCTTTTAGTTATTGGTTAGTTTTTAGTAGTTTTGATAAGTTTAAGGAGCCTAGCTTCCCGCCTATTGGCAAGCAGGCTTGTTTTTTTTGATTAGTAATAAAAAGATATAATATTATCAAAATTTCTGTAATAGTTTTTAATGAACTTAAATTTAACTACTCGTCGTGGACGGTTACCTGTCTGCCGACGGGCAGGGAACTCTTCTCGCTTTTTTAGCGATTTTTTGTTAAGATAGAATAATATGAAACTTCTATTAGAAATATCAGATAAAGATGTAAATAATGGTTCAGTTGAAAGATTTAATAAGCCCTACACTCTACGAAAGGCAGCTAGGGCGATTGTTGTTAATGATAAAAACGAAATAGCCTTTCAATTTAATTCTAAATATAATTATCATAAGCTACCTGGAGGTGGAATAAATGAGGGAGAAACCATATTGCAAGGATTAAAAAGAGAAATTAAAGAAGAAACTGGTTGTGAGAATATAGAAATAATAGATGAGATAGGAATGATTATCGAATATAGAAATGAATTAGATATTTTGCAAATATCATACTGTTATCTTGCAAAACCAATAGGAGGAATGTTTGAACCTCAATACGATAAAGGAGAACTAGAAGATGGCTTTAAGCCCTTATGGGTATCAAAAGATGAAGCAATAGAATTGCTCAAAGAAGATAAACCAAATGATTATGAAGGAAAATTTATTGTTAAAAGAGATCTAGCCTTTTTGGAGAAAGTAAAATAGTGAAAGCGAGGCAGAGTAAGCCCTAAAATATTAAATCTGGGATATAGATATACTCATTCTGTTGTTGAATAATGGTTCTAACGTTGTTCACGATGCGGAGCATAAGAGAAAATCACGGAAAGTCGTTCGTCGTCGAGAGGTCCGTACCTCTAGCGATTAGCGGAGAGGTCGGACCTCTACGCAACTCAGAAGGTCGTTTCTTGGGAAGCGATTTTTTATTTTGAATTTAATTTATGATATAATAGAAGAAGATGAAAAAGAATATTTTATCTCTTGTGATAACGCTGGGGGAAGGTGTCTATCTTTCGTGGATGAGTTCAGCTATAATGGTTCCCGGTGGCCTTTTAATGTTTATAAACTTCCCTGCTCTGCTTAAGAAAAAAATTCCCAAAGATAAGGATTTAGGATTCAAGGGTTTTCTTTTAGCTGGCTTAATCTTTATATTAATAATGACCTCCATTTATCTATTCGCCTATTTAACAAGATAGGTGGCGAAACGCGTTCGAGCTATTTTTATAATACAGCACACTTCCGTAACTTTATATAGTTATTGGATTTGACAAACTTTATAAAGTTTGCTATGATGGTTGTAATATGACTGTCGCAGAAAAACTAAAAATTATCCAAAATATTTCTGGCTTAACTCAAGAAAAAATAGCTAAAAAGCTTGGAGTTTCTTTTGTTTCTTTTAATAGTTGGATTAACGGCAAATCGGAACCAAGAAGGAAAGCAAAAAAAAATATTGATAGCTTATATTCTGTGCAAGCTGGTCAGAAAATTATCATTGAGGATCCATTAAAAGCAAAAAAAGAAATAATAAAACATAAAGCTAGGAAATACAAAAATGTTTTGAAAGAGATTCTGAAAAATCCTGATATTTGTGATCAATTCTTACTTGCGTTAACTTATAATACGAACCGGTTAGAAGGAAGCACTTTAACCGAAGATGATACTAAGGCAATCTTGTTTGATAATGTTGCCTTATCAAATAAAACTATTACAGAACAGTTAGAAGCAAAAAATCATCAAACAGCTTTAAATTACTTGTTCAATTATATTTCTTTATCTTCATCTAGGATTAACGAAACATTGATTTTGAAACTTCATAGTATTCTAATGAATGGGATAAGAGACGATGCTGGCTCGTGGAGAAGGCATGGGGTGCGTATTGTTGGAACAAATGTCCCAACAGCTAATTATTTAAAAATTCCTCAGCTGATAGATAAATTAATTAAAGACATTAATTATAGAAATAAAGATGCTATTTTTCATGTTAGTAACATACATAGTTGTTTTGAGAAAATTCATCCTTTTTCTGATGGAAACGGTAGGATAGGAAGATTGATTCTAATTGCTATGTTGTTGAAATGTAACTTACCACCAGCCATTATCAAACAACGGAAAAAACGTTCTTATAACTCCGCCCTTCGAAAATCTCAATTGCAAGAAAATTTTATCCCCCTAGAGAACTTTATCTGCGATTCTGTAATCGCAGGATTCTTAGTTTTAGAAAGAAAATGATGAAAGAGGGAAGCAAAGCTTGGGCGAGTAAAGCTTAGCTTTAAACATCTCGCTAGCTCAATTGGTAGAGTAACGGCCTCTTAAGCCGGTTGTTCCAGGTTCAAGTCCTGGTGGGGGCACATTCTTCTAGAAGATATTGAGGTTGAACCTCAATAGTGCTCGGAAAGTCTTTCGTCGTCGAGAGGTCCGTACCTCTACGCAACTCTTCCGTCGTTCCTCGGGAAACGATTTTCGTAAAATGACTAAAACCTTGTTTAAAAGTGATGCGTCCCCTTTCCCCTGCGTCCCCTTTCCCTCTGACTCCTTGTTTTTATATTTAAGCTAAGATATAATAATATAATGAGCAAGTTTTCTTATCTAACTAAAAAAGAAAAAGGAGTTCTGGACGATTTTAAACAAGAAATTAGTCAGTAGCTGGCTGGTGAGCTTTTAGAATTGAAACTGTTCGGTTCAAAGGCTAGAGGTGACTCAAGAAAAGATTCAGATATTGATATTTTAGTTGTTCTTAAATCTAAATCAAGAGAAAAAGAAAACTTTATAATAGACCTAACGGTTAAAATTTTGTTGGAATACGGGATAGATATTTCTCCTCATATTTACTCTCAAAAGGAATATTCTTATTTAAACAAAATTCCAAGTGTTTTTATGCAAGTTATACAAAAAGAAGCTTTTGCGTTATGAAAAATTATCAAGATTTAAATCCAACAAAAAAGGAAATTGTCATTCTTCTCAAATCGGCTAGAGATAGAATAAAATCAGCGAATATTTTATTAAAAGAAGATTAATATCGTGATGCAATTTCTCGAAGTTATTACGCTTTTTTGGATGCAGCCAAAGCTCTTCTCTTGACCAAAGGAAAAACTGCTAAAACTCACGGAGGCGTTTTGCTTTTACTCGGCTTAGAGTTTGGGAGAAATAAAGAAATTTCTTCAGAATTTTTTAGTTTATACAAAAGAGTTAAAAGAACTAGGGAAGAAGCGGATTATGAATTTTTGAGAAAGTTTTCCAAATCAGAAACAGAAGAAGCGATCAAAATGGCAGAAAAATTTGTGAGCTTTATTGAAAAAAAATAAAAAATCTTTAATTTGAATAATAATACAACAGATCTAGATCTTGACTCCTTGTTTTTTTTGAGGAGATATGATATGCTTAAAAAACATGTTAAAGACAGAAGAGAAATTAAAGATAATTAAAGAGCACAAGATAAATGATGCTGATACGGGATCTGACGATGTTCAGATTGTTTTGCTTTCAGGGGAAATTAAAGAATTGCTTTCTCATTTGAAGAAACATCCTAAAGATTTTCACTCTAAAAAAGGTCTTTTAAAAATGGTTTCCCAAAGAAGAAAACTTTTAAAACATTTAAAAAAAGAAGACGAAAAAAGATATAATAAGATCGTTAAAGCCGTAGGGCTTAAACGATAATTTTTAGACACCATGGTTATAAAACATATTGGACAACGCGTAGGAGTATTAATGGATGTTCAAAACCTATATCATTCAGCCAAGAATTTATATAACGCCAGAGTTAATTTTAAAGAGATTTTGAAGACATCAATTGATGAAAGAAGTTTAATCAGGGTTTTTGCTTATGTTATAAGTACCAAAACGGGAGAAGAAAAACCCTTTTTCGAGGCCTTAACTAGATTAGGTATTGAAACAAGAGTTAAGGAATTACAGGAGTTTTACGGAGGAGCAAAGAAGGCTGATTGGGATGTCGGTTTAGTCATAGATGCTATTAGAATTGCTCCTAGCGTTGACACTTTGGTAATAGTTTCTGGAGATGGAGACTTTATTTCTTTAGTGGAATATTTAAAAAATCAAGGAAAAAGAGTAGAAGTAGTTGCTTTTGGAAAATCAGCTTCTTCCAAGTTAAGAGAAATAGCTGACGAGTTTGTTGACTTAGGAGCAACTCCTAGAAAGTATTTGTTGAAAAAATAAGTTAACACGACACCAATATACGAATTGACACCAATGACACGAATATTCGTAACATTGGTGAATTATTAGTGTATTGGTATCGAGTATATGAAATTTAATTTAAAACTAGACGGAAAGGATATTGAAATTGAAACTAATAGCTTAGCCGAACAAGCCAACGGAAGTGCTTTGGTTCGTTGCGGGGACACAATGGTTTTAGCGACAGCTGTAATGGATAAACAAGATCGAGAAGATCGTGGGTTTTTTCCTTTGACTGTGGAATATCAAGAAAGATATTATGCTGCTGGAAAAATTGGTGGTGGTCGCTTTATGAAAAGAGAGGCCAGGCCTTCTGATGAAGCAACTTTAAACGCTAGAATAATAGATAGATCTATTCGCCCAAGATTTCCTAAAGAGTTGACTAAAGAGGTTCAAATAATCACGACCGTTTTATCTTGGGACGGGGAAAACGATCCAGACGTTTTGAGCTTAATAGCTACCTCTACTGCCCTATCAGTTTCTAATATACCTTGGAATGGTCCTTTGGGAGCCATTAGGGTTTGTCGTAGAGACAATCAGTTTATTCTAAACCCCAATTATGAAGAACGTAAAGAAAATGATATGGATATAATGTTTGTTGGGCTTTATGAGAAAAAAGAATTTGTCATTAATATGATTGAAGGTGGTTGTAAAGAAGTAGACGAAAAGTCAATAATGGATGCTTACGATTTTGGCGAAAAATATATCAAAAAACTGCTTGATTTCCAAAAAGAAATCCAAGATAAAATCGGAGAAGAAAAATATGTTTTGGAGCCGGCTAAAAAAGATATTGAATTGGAAAAAGAAATAAATGACTTTTTGGGAGACAAATACGAAAAAGCATTCTTCCAAAAGGATAAAGCAAAAAAATCAAAAGATATAGAGAATTTAACGAAGGAACTTGGGTTTTTTCTTGACGAGAAATATCCCGAAGACGATAAAAAGAAGTATGCCTTTAGCTTTTTAGACAAAGAAGGAGATAGATTAGTTCATGAAGGGGTGTTAAAAGAAAACAAAAGAGTTGATGGAAGAAAGCTAGACGAAGTTAGAAGGATTATTGCTGATGTGTCTGTTCTCCCGAGAACTCACGGAACGGGATTATTTTCAAGAGGTTTAACTAAATCATTATCAATATTAACCCTAGGATCTCCTGGAGATCAACAGTTAATTGACGGAATGGAAGTAAATGAAGATAAAAGGTTTATGCATCATTATAACTTTCCTCCTTATTCTGTTGGAGAAACTGGTTTCATGAGGGGTCCCGGAAGAAGGGAAATCGGCCACGGATTGTTAGCTGAAAAAGCATTGACGCCGCTCATTCCTAGTTCGGAAGAATATCCTTATACTATTAGAATTGTATCTGAAATTCTTTCTTCAAATGGTTCTAGTTCTATGGCATCTACTTCCAGTTCTGCTTTAGCTTTAATGGATGCTGGAGTTCCAATTAAAAGGTTGGTAACGGGAGTGGCTATGGGGTTAATTAAAGATGATAAAGAGTACAAGATACTAGCTGATATTCAGGGACCAGAAGATCATCATGGTGATATGGATTTTAAAGTAGCTGGAACGCGTGAAGGAATTACAGCCATTCAAATGGATGTAAAAATAGAAGGAATAACCAGAGCCATTATGGAAGAAACATTAAAGATGGCTAAAAAGGCACGTTATTCAATATTAGATGTTATGGAAAAAACCATTTCTAAGCCAGCTGAACCTTCTAAGTATGCACCTCGCATTATAACTATTACAATAAATCCAAGCAAAATTGGTGAAATAATAGGTCCGGGTGGAAAAGTTATTAACAAGATTATTGATGAGACAGGAGCTCAAATAGATATTGAAGATTCAGGTCAAGTTTTTGTCACTTCTGACAATAGCGAATCAGCCGAAAAAGCCGTTAATTGGATTAAGGGTATTGTTGAAGAAGCTGAAATAGGAAAGATATATGAAGGAGAGGTAAAAAAGATTATGGAATTTGGTGCTTTTGTTGAAGTTCTTCCCGGTAAAGATGGTCTAATTCATATTTCTAAATTATCTGATAAAAGAGTAGAAAAAGTTGGAGACATCGTTAAAGAAGGAGAGATTGTTTCAGTAAAAGTTCTCTCCATAGATGCCCAAGGAAAAATAAGCCTTCAACTAATCAAGAAATAAAATCGCAAAAACTGCCCGAGGCCCGTCCTCGGGCAGTTTTTGATTCATTGATTTATTTTTTGGATGATGATATAGTAAAAACATAAATAAAGTAAATATGATTTGAAAAATAATCAATAGAATAAATGACTAACGAAACAGCAAAAATTAAAAATGGAACATTTACTCTTCCAAAAGAATTGCGTAAAAGCTGGAAAGAAGCAGATATTTTTATTTCAGGAGAGAAAGACACAATATTTATTAAGAGATTAAGCAAACCGAAGTTAAGCTTTAAGGAAATGTTGAATGAGTTTAATGAGATAGGTAAAAATATTTCTCGCAAAACATTAGACAAAGCTATTGGTTCAGTTAGAAATAAATAAATTACATGCTTTTTGTTTTAGACACGAATGTTATTGTTTCGGCTTTGTTCTGGGGTGGCAATCCAAGAGAAGTTTTAGAGAAGATATATCTAAAGCATACAATTTGCTTTAGCGAAGAAACATTGAATGAGTTAAAAGAAGTTCTGAAATATCCACAATTTAGCTCTCATATAGAAAATTTAAGTTTTTCCATAGAGGAATTTATTAATACTCTAACCAAAAAAGCATACATAATTTCTAATCCGCCAGAATTATCAATTATCAAAGAAGATAAATCTGACAACAAATTTTTAGCTTGTGCATTGGCCTGCCAAGCATTTTTTATTATATCTGGTGACAAGCACTTAATTAAGGTAAAGAAGTTTAAAAATATTTCCATAATAACGCCTCAAGAATTTTTGAAAAAGAAAGATAACATATTATAAATATAAAATAAATCTATGTTAAGAAAGTTAGCAATCTTGTTAAATGTCATTGTGCTTGGTCTATTTATTGTGCAATTTTTTACTACCTCAGGTATCGTTTTCTTTTTAACTGCGAACGAAACGAGCCTAATAGGAAAAGTATCGGATTTATTTTATATGGCGGTGCTTTTCTTCACCCCATTGCTAACTATTATCCTGTTTTTAAAGTATAAGGCTGAATAGTTTTTCTAAACCAGGCTTATTGAGATTTAAGGAGTTCGACTCCTTGTTTTTTATTTGCTATTTATTTTATTTTTTTTATTATGTTATAATGTTATAACCCCGTAGAGAAAATTTAACTGCCTTCGGGGTAGGTTTTTCGCAAAAAACCTTTGTTAAATTTCTTCTACGGGGTATAATGAATTAAACCAACTTTTAATTTTTAAATTTATGGATCAAGAAACAAGCAATAGTATTCGTACTATGAAAAAAGACATTCAGCGTCTTCAAGGGAAAGACGGTGTTACGACACCTTCTCCAGAGCAAGAAGAAAGAGAAAAAAAGGATAGGCAAAGATTAGAAATAGAAGAAAAAATTAAAGAGAGAGAAGAAAGAAAAATCAAACAAGAAGAAGAGCAATTGCTGAGAGATAGAAAAGCAGAAAGATTGAAGGAGGTTATGATGGAAAAAGAAAGAGAGCTAGAAAAAAAACGAAACGTAGAAGAAAAAATAAAAAAAGAAATGCAGGAAGGATTAAAAGTATCTGGGGTGAAGAAAAAACCAGAAGATAGTCTTGACTCTAAGGTTGGCGGAGTATTGTCTAGATTTAGACCTAGAGCAGAGCAAAAGCTTGTGCCAAGACCTATCCCAATACCAAAACCTGAGTCAGTTCCTATTAAAGAACTAACAGAAGAAGAGGTTCTCTTAAGAGAAAAAGAAGAAATTGAAAAAGAAAAAATAGTGGCAGGAAAAGAGCTTAGAGAATTTCTAGGTACAGAATATCCACTAGAAGCTAAAAGGAATCAAATCCTTGCTGAATTAGAGCGAGTCAAAAAGGGTTTTCTTTCTATTGCCGACAAGGAGAAAAAGATTGAAAATATACAACAAGATCTTGAACGGAAAGAAATGAGTGCTAGTGTAGCCAAAGAAAGAAAGAAAATAGAAAAAGAAAGATGGAACATAGAAGAAAAAAGAAGAGAGTTTGAAAAGCAGAGATGGCCATGGGATGAAAAAATTAAAACATTAGATGTTGAATTACAGGAAATTGAAAATCAATTGATTGGTTTAAATTCTAAGAGATTAATGTTAGAAAATAAACAGAGAGAAGTTGCTAAAAGGGAGAATGAGATTGAATTGAAGCTAGAAAAAATAGAACTAGAAGCGAGGTTGGATGATATAACGGATCTTAAATATTCTCTTGAAAATGGAGCTGTTGAGATAGAAAAAGAAAAAGAGGAAATTAGCAATCAGTTAAAAATCGTCATGGGTAAGGAGAATGAGATAGAAAAAGAAAAAGAGCGGATTGAACAAGAAGAAGCATCGGTTCAAGACCTAAACAAGAAAAGGGAGCTAGAAAAAGAAAGATGGAGCATAGAAGAAAAAAGAAGAGATATTGAAAAAAAGAGATGGGTTTTGGATGAAAGAATCGACGAAGCAAAGAATAAATTAGAAAAAATAGAAAGTAGATTCGAAGATCTTCTTAAGAAAGAAGAAGGTACGGTTATCAAATTAGATGAGATAAATAGAAAGCTGATAGGAGAACCGATTAAACCGATTATTGTGGAAAAACCTATAGAGAGGCCTGTGGAGAAAATAGAGCCGGTTGGGAAAGCACCTGTTAAATCGGTAGAACTCGTTGAAGAACCCGAAGAATTAATTTCATCTTCATTCCCTGCAGACAGAGAATTGAGTTTAAAAAGAGCTAGAGAGCGTATAGAAGCACTCAAAAGAGCTGAAGTCGCAGCGGGTGAGGATGGGAAAGAAGTGGAAAAGAAGAAAGAAGAAGAAGAAAAGAGAACCCCAACAGATGAAAAAAGGGATATAGAAATAAAAGTGAAAGAAAAAGAAATCGAACAAAAAGAAATCAGAATTGATTTGGAGGAAAAAGAAAAAAGAAGAAAAGAACTATTAGGAAGATTACAGTCGCCCTTAGCTGTTCAGCAAAGAAGGTCTATTTCTATAAAACCAGCTGAGTTTGTTAAGTCGCTTCCTAAAAAACCAACTGGGAAACAAAAAATATGGCTTAGGATAATAATTGTTGTTTTTGTAATAATTTTACTTACAGCCATTCTTACATTTTGGTATTGGTATCTTAAAGTGAGAAATCAAACTATTATAGAGCTAGAGCAACCAGCAGTAGAAGAAGAAAAAATTATTGAGGAAGAAGTCGTAGAAGAAGCTTCCAAAGAAATAATTATGGTCATTGTCTCGACAGGTTGGTTGGAAGCAAGAGAAGAACCAGATATTGAATCTCCAGCGTTAAGAAGGATATTTAAAGATGAGAGCTATCAATTTTTAGAAGAGTTAAGCGGATGGTATAAGATACAATTGGAGGAAAATTTAGAGGGTTGGGTACCAGCCGATTATGTTAATAAAGTAATTAACGAAATATGAACAAAAAACTACAGCAAGAATTAAAGGAAAAATTAGAAAAACAGAAGGTCTCTCTAGAAGCGGAACTTGGAAAGTTTGCCAGAAAAGATAAAAAGCTTGATGGAGATTGGGATACTAAATTTCCCGAAGCAAATGGATCTTCGGGAAGCTCGGCTTTAGAAGATGCTGCCGATCAAGTAACAGAGTATGCCAATTTATTACCGGTAGAACATAATATGGAACTTCGGCTTCAAGACATAAATAAAGCATTGACTAAGATTAAAAAAGATAAATATGGTAAGTGTGAAAAATGCAATAAAGCTATTCCCGAAGAACGTCTGAGAATATATCCCGAAGCCACAATTTGTGGTAAATGTTAAAAAAGGCAATGATTGTATCATTGCCTTTTTGATTGGAGACGGAGGGAATCGAACCCTCAACCTGTCCGACAATAATCCGTCGGACCGCTCTGTTCCAAATGAGCTGCGCCCCCTCTTTTGAGCACCTGGCAGGAGTTGAACCCGCAACCTTTAGGGCCGAAACCTAACGCTCTATCCAATTGAGCTACAGGCGCATTCCATTATGATTCTACCAGGAAAATTGAAATAAATCAATTTTTAAGATAAGATGAAGATAATGGATATACCCAAAAAAATAGAAGGTATTTTAAAGAAGCTGGAGAAAAATGGATATAAGGCCTATCTTGTAGGAGGCTGTGTTCGTGATCTATTAATGGGTAATCCGCCAGCTGGCGGACCGAAGGATTGGGATATAACAACAGATGCTTCTCCAGAAGAGACTCAAAAGATTTTCCCCGATAATTTTATGAACAATAAATTTGGCACAGTAACTGTTTTGGGTAGTGTTGAAATTACTCCTTTTAGAACAGAGACCAAATATACAGACAAGAGACATCCAGATAAAGTTGAATGGGCCAAGACCATTGAAGAAGATCTTTCCAGGCGCGATTTCACCATAAACTCAATCGCAATTAAAATTCAGAATTCAGAATTCAAAATTATTGACTTATTTGACGGTAAAGAAGATATCAAAAAAGGAATTGTGAAAGCTGTGGGAGATGCAAACGAAAGATTTAATGAGGATGCTTTGAGAATGATGAGGGCAGTTAGATTCGCCAGTGTTTTAGATTTTACAATAGATAAAAAAACAGCTGATGCTATAAAGAAGAATGCACCATGGATGAAAGCTATTTCTAAAGAAAGGATAAGAGATGAATTGTTAAAAATCATTATGTCAGATAATGCTTCTGATGGTATAGAAATGTTAAGAGAGCTTGGTTTGCTGAAATATATTATCCCCGAGCTAGAAGATGGCTATAAGGTGGCCCAGTCAAAACATCACACATATGATGTTTATAAGCACTCAATACTTTCTCTAAAATATGCCGCTCAAAAGAATTTTAGCAGGGATGTCAGAATCGCTTCCCTCCTTCACGATGTTGGCAAACCAAAATCTAAAAGAGGGTCTGGTGAAAGTGCTACCTTTTATGGACACGAAGTTGTTGGCGCTAGAATGTCAAAGCAAATATTGGGTCGTTTAAGATTTTCCAAAAAAGAAATAGAAAAAATTACTAAATTGATTAGATATCATTTGTTTTATTATAATGTTGATGAAGTTACTGAGGCATCGGTTAGAAAGTTAGTTCGTAAAGTAGGCCCAGAAAGCATAGAAGAATTATTACAAGTAAGAATGGCTGATAGAATTGGTTCGGGTGTTCCTAAGGCGGAACCATACAAACTTCGTCATATGAAATATATTATTGAGAAAGCTTCCAGAGACCCGGTCTCTGTAAAGATGCTTAAAATAAACGGACAGGATATTATGAGAATATTAGATGTTAAGCCGGATCCCAAGATAGGGCAAGTTTTAGATATATTGTTGGGTTATGTCTTAATAGATCCTAAAAATAATAAAAAGGCGTATTTAGAAAAAGAAATTAAAAAACTGGGCAAGCTTTCGGATAGAGAGCTTAGCTCCTTGACTGAAAATTCGCGCAAAGAACGGGAAGAGGTTATAATGAAAGAAGATAAAATGACTAAACAAAAGTACTGGGTTACATGATATCAAAAGCTTTTTTTAACTTATTTTGGATTATCGCAAAGCTTTTACTGTTGATTTTTTTGCGTGTTGAAATAGAAACAGAAGTTGATTTAAAAAAACTTAGAGGTCCATTGATAATTGCTAGTAATCATGTTTCAGCAGCGGACCCTTTTTTAATAGGAGCATCTTTCTCTTTTGGTGCTAAGATTTTTCCTATCCGTTATGCCATTCTAGATAAAATTTATTATTTTCTCCCTGTTCTCCTTCTTCTATGGTGCCTGGGAAGTTTTCCGGTCAAAAGAAAGATAGGACTAGATAAGGCATTAAAAACCCCAATAAAGATTTTAAACAAAGGGGGGGTTGTTGGTATTTTTCCTCATGGGGGAAGAGAGTGGAAAATAGGTGCTTTAAAACCCAAAAGAGGAGTTGCTTATTTAGCTCTTAAAACAGGAGTCAAGATTTTACCGATCAGGATTACAATTCCTGTTAAGAAGATGGGCTTAATGAAAGGACTTCTAAAAAGATATAAAATAAAAATAAAAATAGGCAAGCCATTCTATTTGCCTTCTAAAATAATTAAAGAAGTTGAGGACTACAATCAACCAGCTAACTACGTCATAAACCGCATTCGCCAGCTCTAGCTATTGACTTTATTTTAGTTATAGTATATAATTGCAGATAGTACATGGAAGATTTACTAGGCGCTCGTTGCGCCATTCATTTCCCGGGACCCCTGCTACTCGGAATAGGGGTCCTTTTTTATTTGAAAAAAGCTAAGCGGGTGCTTAGCTTTTTGATTTGATTAACGTTAAGGCGATAAGAGCAAAAGACATTGCCCAACCCAGCGGAGTATTTTCGTTAGGTTTCCCATTTTGATAAAGTTCGGGAATATGGTTATTATCAGTCATTTGATCAAGACCTCTAATTAGCCAATATTCAGCTTCTTTAATATGGCGTCTTTGAAATTCTGCTATTGCAAGCCAGAAAAAGCCTAGAGACCATTCGGCAGAAATACCATCGTCTGACCGGTAATAATCATCACCTAAATATCTATTCAGGCCATGTTTTTGAACAAGCTTCTCTTTTATTCTTTCAAGAATAATATTAGCTATTTTTTTAGAAACAATATTGTATGGCCAGATTAAAGAAAGTTGGCTCATATTCACTTCTTGGTCAGGCGATTCATTGGGAAGGATTTTCTCAAGAGACCTCCATCCTTTTTCTATCATGTGTCTTGGTACAGACTCAATATCTTTTTTAGTGGTGTAGATAAGGCCGATCAAAGTTGCTCCGATCGATGAAGCATGAAGATTTAATTTATCTTCCCATATTCCATTATCGGGCTTTTCCCAATATTCATGTAAGTTCAGATAAGAGATTAAAGTCTTAATTATTTCTCGGTCTTTTTTCCTCAAAATTCTTATTCCTAAAGATTCAAAAAAGGCAGAAAAATAGAGCAGTAAGCCAATTGCATCTAACTGATGATGGCCCCAATCTTTAGTTATTTGTTCAAAAGTAATAGCATCGTATTTAGCATGAATAATTTTACCCCTTTTAATTTCTAGATAGTATTTATCTAGAATATCAAAAACTACTTGAAAGCTCCTTATTAGTTTTGGGTAATTTCTTAAATAGTAATAAGAAATTGCACAATAAAGCTGATCTCTTAACCAACAGGCGTTATACTTTTTGCTAGGAGCGGCAATAAAAGCCCCAGACGGCATAACAAGTTCTTCGAACTCAATCAAAAGTAAATTTCTTAGATCCATTTTTTATCTCCTTAATTATCAATGAGCATTTCGTCAATAATCTAATATTATCCCTAATAATTGCAAAAGTCAAAATTGCAAAATCTCAACAATAAGTTATAATCAAGAATATGAAGAAAGATAAGCTTTTGAAGATTATAGAGCCGAGTCCTAAGCCCATTCGTTGGTTCTTTTTCTGGACAGGCATTATCGCTACCATCGCTTATAGGATAATTATTTTCTTAAACTTCTATAGTCCCCTATGGGTAAAGATTTCTTGGTATATTGGAACGGTTGGTTTTATTCTTTATTTCGGTCATCGTTTTAATGTCGCCAGAAAGAGAGCTAAACTAGTTAGGGATTATAAGCTGGTTCAAGCGATAGATGAAACTTATGATATTGATCCCCAAAAAAAGATAGCTCTTCACTACTTGGTTCAGACCAGCTTAACTTCAAAATCAAGATGGAATTCAGCCATTATCTTTATTCTTTCCCTAGCCGCTCTCATCGCAGGAATTTATCTAGACATATTATAAATAAATATGCATAAGTCCGACTTATGCAAACTTATGAAAAAAATAAAAATATGAAGAAAATAATTTTTTTATCGGTAGTTGTCGTTTTGGGACTTATTATAGTTTTGTTTGTTATTTCTAATATAGAAGATTTGAGCAAAATAGATAATAATATAGACGAAGAGCTGGTTGATGATGTTATTGTTAATAGTTTTGATGAGTGTCTTTTGGCTGGTTTTGCGGTGATGGAAAGTTATCCAAGACAATGCAGAACAGATGATGGTGAGTTGTTTGTGGAAGATATTGGCAATGAATTAGAAAAGGCAGATCTAATAAGAATTGACAATCCTCGTCCTAATCAGGAAATACAGAGCCCACTTGCTATTAACGGAGAAGCAAGAGGGTATTGGTTTTTTGAGGGGGACTTCCCTATTGAATTAATTAATTCAGATGGAGAAATTATTGTTCAAGGAGTGGCTACTGCTAAAACAGAATGGATGACTGAGGACTTTGTTCAATTTGAAACCTTGCTTGAATTTGAAAAACCAGAAAATAATAGAGGAACTTTAATTTTACGTAAAGATAACCCCTCTGGGTTACCTGAAAATGAAGATGCTTTAGAAATTCCAGTTGTTTTTAAATAACATGAAATTTAATATTAAAAATTCTGGGAAGAATTCCGTTAGTATTGGAAGAGATATTGGCTATATTCTTCAAAAAGAGACTTCAGGTAGTGAGGTCTCTTTTGTTCGTCCTTTGGAAAGAGGTGGCTATCCAAGGTTTCATTTATATGTTAAGCTAGATGGAGACAATTTAATGTTTGATTTGCATCTTGATCAAAAAAGACCTGTTTATAAAACGGCTCATGATCATGCTGCCGAATATGACGGAGCTTTAATAAAAAATGAAATTCAGCGAATAAAACAAACCCTAATTTAAAGAGCTTAGTTTCGAAATTTGACAAATGCCGAAAATTTTAATAAAATAAAAACATGATCTATAAATTTACAACTATTATTACTAAAGAAGATAAGTGGTATGTAGCACGTTGCGTTGAGTTAGGCGTTGTAAGTCAAGGTAAAACAATTGAGAAAGCCCAAGAAAATCTTAGAGAAGCAGTTGAGCTTTATATAGAAGATTATCCTAAAAGTAAAAGGAGTTTTTCTAAAAAAGCACCTTTAATCACTACACTTGAATTGACACATGCCTAGGATTTTTTCAGCAAAATTAGTTATTAAAATTTTATGCCGAGATTACGGCTTTTATTTTGCTTCACAAAAAGGAAGCCATGTTAAATTAAGAAAAGATAATATGGGACGGAAAATAATTACCATTATACCTCTCCACAAAGAATTGTCCCCTGGCACTTTAAAGGGAGTGTTGGAATTAGCAGAAATTAATGAAGAAGATTTTCTAAAAAAGATGTGAATAATATGAATTTTGAAGAATACCAAAAATTAGTTAAAAAGACAGCTATTTATCCTGAGATAGGTAGGGGTTATGTTTACCCAACCTTGGGGCTAGTTGGCGAAGCCGGAGAAATAGCCGAAAAGGTTAAAAAGATCTTTAGAGATAACAATGGCGTTCTTGATGAAGAGAGAAGGCAAATGTTAAAAAAAGAACTAGGCGATGTTCTTTGGTATTTGGCTCAACTTTCCACAGAATTAGGAATATCTTTTGACGAAGTGGCTTCCTATAACATAGAAAAGTTAGCATCAAGACAGCAAAGAGGCACCCTTCATGGCGACGGTGACAACAGATAAAAAGTGTTAGACACCTGGTGTCTAACACTTTGTTTTCTTCTTTCTCATTTTCAATCTTTTGTTTTTGGGCTTAAAAAGAAAAGTTTTCTTTGTCATTTTTCCTTGATGTCCTTGTTTCCCCCAAATTTCAAATTTTAAGTTAAAATCTGCTCTACTTGCATACAAAGATGTTACGAATTCAATAGAGCATTCCCATAAACTTCCTTTTTTGCTAAAAGAATCTTCTGATTTTTCTGGCAACTGTGCAGAGACCACTTCATTCGTATGACTATCTAACGGTTGCACGTACCAAAAATATTCTCTCTTTTCCTTATCTCTTGTTTCCATCTTTTTCTCCTTATATATAATTTAATGAACTAAACAAATTAATCTTAAACTAAACACGTCAAAAGTCAATTCTTGGCTTGCAAAATTATAAGTTTTATGGTATAATTAGCACAATGATATTAGAATATATTATGTATAAAAGAAATAAAGTAAGGCCTAGCTTTAATGAAACCAGGAGGGTTAAGGTTGGTTATTCTGTTCTTAAGGGAGTGCTTAGTCCCCTAATTCGTAAGATTTGGATAGATAAAATTGAAGGTTTAGAAAATATTCCTAAAGACGGACCAATCATTATCGCTTCTAATCATCAAAGTTATTTTGATTTCCTTTGTTTTATCGCCGCCTCTCCAAGAAAGGTTCATTATCTAGCTGCCGAAAAATTCTATAAAAGTAGAATGTGGCGTCCAGTTATGAATTTGACTGGACAGATAAAAGTTGAACGTGTATCTCATGATAAAAAGGGAGTGCATGATAAAGTTTATTCTGCTCTAGATCAAGGTAGGGTGATTGGCATCTTTCCTGAAGGAACAAGGTCTGCCAATGGAGAAATTCAAAAACCGTTTACAGGAGTAGCTAA
>JAHJSY010000011.1 GCA_018830125.1 Patescibacteria group bacterium
AGGAAATTCTTTTATCTCTCCGTCTTGTTCAACCATCCAACTAAACTCCATTTCTTGCTCATTTGAAAAACCTAACCCCGTAACATTTTCTATATCTTCTAGGAGCAACGATATTTCGTCTTTTGATTCTTCTTTAACTGATCTCCCTGTTACATTTTGATAAATTATATAACCTGATATCAAGGCAACAAAAACCACAACAACAACGGCCATAATAATACTTTGTTTTGACATAAATATATTATTTATTTTATATTAATTTATTATATCATAAAAAGAAAAACAAAAAAATAATACTTATTTAAATCATCTGAAATCTGATTAAAATTACAGTGAAATATTCTAAAAAACGACCTTGTTGACACAAGATCGTTTTAAATACATTGTATGACTTATCTTATTCGGTCTCTTGATAAGGATATCTTCTTCCCCCATGCATATCTTTTTTTGGACCACCCATTGGCCCCATAAAGGAGATATCTATTCCATTCTCTTCTGCCCATTGATTCATCTCTTCTCCCAACCCTCGCATCTTCTCCTGCATTTCTTTCAATGAAAGATCTTTTAATCCATTCATTGTCTCTTTTATTGTCTCATGTTTTTCTATAATAAGTTCCTTTTGATCTTCGGTTATCTTTCCTTGCTCCACTAAATTATCTAGCCCCTTCTCTGATCCAGCGAATTCAGGCTTATCTCCACCAAACCGAGGCTTATTTTCATTAAAGAATTCTTGGACTTCATCAATATTAAGATTAAATCTTTCAGCTAATTTTTCGATAAAAGGGTTATTACTATTATTAACTTGAGCATAAACAACCCCTGTTATTAATAGAGCACAAATAGCTAAACCAGATAATAATAAATATTTTTTCATAATATTACATTGTTTCTTATGTTTTTTATACGCCGACCTCACCTATTACTACAAAAGATAATATATAATTATTTCATTTCTTTATTATTTTATAATTTACTCGTACCTTAAAGCTTCTATTGGATCAAGCCTAGATGCTCTTTTAGCCGGATAATAGCCAAAAACTATACCTATTAGTACCGAGATCCCAAAAGAAAGAAAAATTGACCAAGAAGTTATTGAGGTTGTTATACTGCTAAATTTTCCAATTAAAGTTGAAACTAAAATTCCTAATAAAATTCCGATAATTCCTCCCAGAAAAGTCAAAATTATCGCTTCCACTAAAAACTGTCCACTAATATCTTTATTTTTAGCGCCTAATGATTTTCTTAAACCTATTTCTCTTGTTCTTTCGGTTACAACTGTAAGCATCATATTCATAATCCCTATACCACCTACTACTAATGAAATACCAGCAATTGATGCTAAAAGCAAGGTTAAAGTACTAGAAACTGAAGACATAGTATCTAGAATGTCTCCTTGGTTCATAATGCTAAAATCAGCTTCTTCTGAATTTACAATATTGTGTCTAGAAAGTAATAGAGTTTCAATTTCGGTCTCAACTTTATCCATTAATTCTTCTTCTGTTACTTCAACGTTAATACTACTAACTGAATTATTTCCTGTTAAATATTGTTGAGCCGTACTAATAGGAATGTAGACTGAATCATCTAGACTACTCATTTCTGACCCTCCTTGTTCCTTAGCAACGCCAATTATTGTAAATTGTTGATCGCCTAGTCTAATCTTCTTTCCTAAAATGTCGACATCATCACCAAACAATGATTCTTTTACACCTGAACCTAAAATAGCAACCTTTGACGCTAATTTTACATTAGCTTCACCAATAATTTGGCCTGTTTCAATTTCTATATTTTTAATAATCAAATAATTTCCATCTATTCCATAGATACTAGCGTTAGTATTTTCTTTTTTATAAACTAATTGTTGTTTTGAGGTTGCTAAGGGTGCAACGGTGGCAATATTGGAGATATTATCTGCAATAGCTTCAGCATCATCAATGGTTAATGTTTCCGCCGAACCCATACCACCCCTAACCGTTCCTTGAGTAGAGCCCGGAGAAATCACTAGGAGATTAGTTCCTAGAGACTGAATATTATCTTTGATATTTTTAGTAACTCCCTGACCAACTGAAATCATAGCAATAACCGAACCAATTCCAATAACAATACCTAAAATAGTTAAAAAAGATCTTGATTTATTAGATCTTAGAGAGAAGCTACTTTCTTTTAATAAATCAAGTAAAATCATTTATTTTTTAAGATAGACTTATCTACATCTTTATCTGAATAAATAACACCGTCTTTTATTTGAACTATTCTATCAGCATGCTCAGCTACATATTTTTCATGAGTAATCAAAATAATCGTGTGCCCTTCTTCACGATTTAATTTTTTAAAAGTATTTAAAACTATCTCTCCTGTCTTAGAGTCTAAATTGCCAGTAGGCTCATCAGCTAATATTAGCGACGGATTATTAACTAAGGCTCTAGCGATAGCAACCCTTTGCTTTTGTCCACCAGATAATTGATTTGATAAATGGTGCCATCTGTTTTTATCTAGCCCTGAACGAATTAAAGCTTTTTCGGCTTTTTTTTCTCTTTCTTGGACAGGTGTATTGCTGTCGTATATTAACGGCATCATTACATTCCTTAAAACAGTTGAACGAGGTAAAAGATTAAATGATTGAAAAACAAAACCTATTTTTTGAGATCGTATTTCGGCAAGCTTGTCATCAGAAAGCTCGAGCATGTTCTTGCCGCTTAAATAATATTCTCCGCTTGTCGGTCTATCTAAGGCTCCTAAGATATGCATTAAAGTTGATTTCCCAGAACCAGAAGGACCCATGATTGCTAAAAACTCTCCCTTTTTTATGTTAAGAGAAACTTCTTTTAAAACTTTTGATTCTATTTCTCCTGTTTTATATATTTTAGTAATATCCTTACAATTAATCATAAGCTACCTCATTATATTCATTCTCATCATTCCATTATCAGGTCTTTGCTGAAAAGATTTTTCAGTATTAGAAGAACTTGATGAATCACTAGAAGAAACACTTTGAGTAATAACTTCTTCGCCTTCTTCAAGACCACTAAGAACCTCTATAGATATATCGTCAGCTAAGCCTACTTCTACTTCTTTTTGAACCGGTAAATTATTCTTTAATGTTTGAACATAGCTAGTTTCATTAATGGTTTTTATTGCACTAATAGGAATCACAAGGACATTTTGTCTTGAGTTAACTATGATATCTGCCGTTACGCTCATTCCACTTTTTACCCTCTCGTCATCTACGTCAAAAGCTATCTTAATATTATAGCTAACCACTCCTTGATTTACTGTGCCTAAAGTATCTATCTCAATAACCTCACCTGTTATATTTAAATCATCTATCGCATCAAAAATAATATTAACTTTTTGAGCAATTTTAATTTTATTAATATCAATTTCATTAAGTGAAATTTCGGCTACCTTTTTTTTAGTTATAACCGTTATAATCTCTGAACCAGAAGAGACATCATCCCCTTTTTCATAATTTATAGTTGCCACCACCCCATCAAAAGGAGCATAAATATAGCAACTAGCAAGCTCTTCCTTAGCACTTTTTAATGTTTCTTCTTTTTTCTTAATGTCATTCTCTTTAGTTCTAATTTCTAGCTCATCGGCTCCATCTCTTAAGTCAGCTAAAGATAATTCTAATTCTTCTATATTAAGCTTAGCATTTACGACCTCGTCCTCATTATCTTTTATGTTTCTTTGCTCAGATAAAAGACTGGTAAGATAGCTATTAACAGTAGATGTATATGAGCCTAGGTTTGACTTATATTGAGAAACCATATTGTAAATAGATAAATTTTTCTGATATCGGTAATCTATCCAATAACTTATTAGATTTATTTCACTCTTAGCTAAATCTGAAAGATATCTAGTTGTCTTAATAGTCTTTTCTAAAAGCATTTCTATTTCTTCATAGCTTGAATATCTGGTTAAGTTTTTATAATAACCGAAGCTTTCATCATAACTATTTCTAGCTATAGTGTAATCGTTCTCAGCTTTTGTAATATAGGGATTAAGAATAACCATATCTTCATATTTAACCCCGTTTTTAAAAATAGATATGTTATCGTAAGTATTATTAATTCCCGATTCGCTTTCAGCTATTTCACGACTATATAATATATTTTCTAAACCAGATACTATATCAGGTAAATTTAAAAACATATTAGTTAATTTATTGAAAGCATCTTCATATCCCTCAATAATGCTATTTTCTGCATTCTCTTTAGATTTATAAGCTTCTAATAAAGTATTCTCTGCTTTAAGTAATTCTAATTCATCGGGAGAATTTAAAAGATCCTCTAGTTCAATTTTAGCTGTTTCTAAACTTATTTCTGCATCGGCAACTGATTGTTTAGCGTCTTTAATATCAATCTGGACTAAGAACCTACCTGTTTTTACCTCTTCTCCATCAACCACCCCAATGCTTACTATTTTCCCAGAAGTTTCCGATTTAATGTCTGCTTGATTATAAGCGGAAACTTGTCCAACACCAGATACTAAGGAAATAATAGATCCTCTTCTGACGACTCCAGTTATATATTGTGTTTCATTTTTATTTTTATCCAAGCCTTTAAAAGTAAAAATTGATCCAACAACAAATAACAAAATAACTACCGAAGTTATTATCTTATGTTTAAAAACTAATCTAATTATTTTTAATGCCATACCATTACTACAACCTTCTAATTCTTTTTATTTCAAAATTAGGCTTTTCAATAATCCTTTTAGGATATCTTTTATAAAATTGACGGGTTCCGGGCAAATTTCTTCTTTCCATTCTTTCATGAAAGTTAACCCTGTTTAAAACAGAGCCAAGCATAAACAACAAAAAAATAATTATTAATAAAGAATATATGATTGGTTTTCTATAAACAATTTTAAGTTCTTTAAGTAGATATTCAAGTGAAATAATAAAGATTAATAGAAAAACAAAAGGTAACCAGGGAAAAGGCCTAAAAGAAAATAATATAAAACTCAAAAGGTATAGAGCAATAATTGAAAAAATAATACCTAAAGCAATAATCAAAATACTCCTCAAGATGAAATGCCACCTAGGACGCATCTTAATTTCTTTTTTCTTTATTTCTTCTATGATTTCTTTATTATCCATAAATTTCTCTTAATTTATTGATTCCTCTTTTTAAACGTATGCCTACTGTTGAAATCGGTATTTCCAAGACATCAGAAATCTCCTTATAACTTAATTCTTCGAAATAGCGAAGAACAATGATCTCTTTATATTTATTTGATAATTTATCAAGATTTTTATTAATTATTGAACGATCAGTAGCTTGACCATACTTTTCTTTATAAGCCAGTAGATGAGGGAAAACAACATCAAGATCAAAAAACTTGAACGGTTCTCTTTTCTTCCTTTTTAATTCATTAATAAATTCATTGTGAGCAATCCTATAAAGCCAAGGAGAAAACTTTCTCTTAACATCAAAACTTTGAATATTTTTATAAGCATTGATAAATACTTTCTGAGCAATGTCTTCTATGTCTTCTTTGCCCGAAAGAAACTTCCGACCATATCTTTTTATCTTCTCATCATATCTATTAACTAAAACAGCAAAAGGCTCAATCTCCCCAGATTGAACTAGCTTGGCTATATCTTCATCCTTTTTATCAGACAAACCCATCTTCATAGTATTAATACAACCATAGAATTATTTTTGTTTCAACCTTTGTTGAACAGGATCACTTGTCAATTCGCGAATAGCATCATTAGCTATCCAACAAGCCGATCTAGAATCTATTTTTTGAATTTCTTTAGCCAACTTAATAGCCTTTTTATTTAAAGCAAGATTTCTCTTGCCAATTTGTCTTAAAGCCCAATTAATAGCTTTC
>JAHJSY010000042.1 GCA_018830125.1 Patescibacteria group bacterium
CCGCATAAATTTTTGTATCAGCAAAAATTTATCCCTAAATACTAAAGACTCAAACTCACACAATTAAATATTTAGTAATTAGTGTAAGTAATCAGCAATTAGGATAAAACACGGAGGGGTCGGATAGCGGCTTATTCCAGCGGTTTTGAAAACCGCCGTCCTCACGGACTCGAGGGTTCGAATCCCTCCCCCTCCGCCAAAATATTTAAATTTACTTTATATGGCTTTACCTATTAATATCCAAAAATTGATTGCGAGAGAAACTGTTGAATCCGAACGAATTGAATTCAAGAAGGGATGGAATCCTCAAGAGATAATACACTCGATATGTGCTTTTGCCAATGACATTAATAATTGGGGAGGTGGTTATATTATTCTTGGAATAGAAGAGAAAAATGGTGTGCCTCAATTGCCTCCTGTAGGACTTGAAACAAACCAGATAGATAGTTATCAAAGAAAATTAATAGAAGTTTGTCACATTATTACTCCAAGTTGTACCCCGATTGTAAGTCCCGAAATACATCAAGAAAAACAAATTCTTGTTATTTATGTTCCTGGAGGCGATAACCGACCCTATAGAGCACCAAGAACATTTGGAGATGGAAGAAGCGAAAAAGTTTTTTGGGTGAAAAAAGGGTCCGCTAGTGTAATTGCAGACGAACAGGACAGGCAAAAGCTTCTTGAATTAGCGAATAAGGTTCCTTTCGATGATAGAATTTGCCATCAGGCTTCAATTGATGAATTAAGTCTTCCGTTAATGCAGTCATTTTTAAAAGAAGTTGGAAGTAAATTATATCAACAAAGTTCAAAAATGTCTTTTGGGGAGCTTTGCAGAAAGATGAATATTGCCAAAGGTGCCACAGAGAATTTGAGACCATTGAATGTTGGCCTTCTTCTTTTTACCGAAAAACCCGATAAATATTTCAGAGGATGTATAACAGAATTAATTGTTTATAAAGATGAAGTTGGCGACGAATTTGAAGAATCAAAATTTATTGGTCCAGTTCACGATCAACTAAGAAATTCTTTGAATTATATAAAGTCAAATATTATAAAAGAAAAAATAGTTAAAGTTGAAGGTGTGGCTGAGTCAATAAGAAATTATAATTATCCTTATAGCGCAGTTGAAGAAGCTCTTGCAAATGCAATTTATCATAGAAGCTATGAGCATCAAAGTTCAATAGAAATAAATATCAGAAGTGATAAGATAGAGATATTAAGTTTTCCAGGTCCATTACCACCAGTAAACAATAAAATGCTAAAGCAGGACAAAGTAATTGCACGGGATTATAGGAATAGAAGAATCGGAGATTTTTTAAAAGAATTACATCTTACAGAAGGAAGAGGAACAGGTTTTCCTAAAATACGTAAAAGCATGAAAAAAAATGGATCTCCTGATCCCACATTTAAAACCGATGCTAATTCAACATATTTTCTTACTGTGTTGCCGTGTAATTATTCGTTTGTAGATTTAGAGTTAGATGATTATAAAAAAAGTATATTAATTTTTTGCCAGAAAGAAAAATCAAGGAGAGAAATAATGGAATATATCGGCTTAGAAAATCGTCAAGAAAATGCAAAAAAGCATTTACAGCCTTTAATTGATTCTAACTATATTAAATATCTTTATCCACACGTACCTCAAACACCAAAACAAAAATATATAATAACCGATAAAGGAAAATTTAAATTGAAATCATGATGTACAAGTATGTATAAGTTAAGACCAAAAAACAAGCCAAAAATGTACAAGTATGTATAAGTTAAGACCAAAAAACAAGCCAAAAATGTACAAGTATGTATAAGTTAATCAAAATCAAATAAAACCATGAATATTATTCAAGAAGCTAAAAAATACGCTATTTCTGAGAAGGAGAAGTTTGGTACGCCTTCATTGGTTCATTTTGAGATTGTAGAAAAGAAAGCAACGGAGCTCGCTGAAAAGCTTAATGCAGATAAGAAGATAGCTCTAGTTGGAGTTTATTTAATGGATCTAAAGCTGGGGCAGGCTCTAAAAGAAGATAGACTTTCCGAGCATGTGGCTATGAGTGTTGAAGCGTCAAAAGAATTCTTAAACGGTTTTGATATAGATGATACAGAAAAAGACAAAATAATTAATTGTGTTGAAGCTCATCATAAAGATATTCCTTTTAAATATATTGAAGCAGAGATTTGTGCTAATGCTGATTGTTATAAGTTTATTCATCCTAAAGGATTCTTTTCATATTTAACTGTTTTGGGTAAACGATATCCTAATTTTGAAGATTCTCTAAATCAAGCCGAAAAGAAATTAGAAGAGAAATACAAAATACTTTCTTTGGATGTTTGTAAAAATGAACTAGAATATTTTTACGAAGCTATTAGAGATCTTATTAAGAAAGCAAGGAATTTATGAATATTTGTGTATTTGGAGCTAGCATAACATGGGGTGCCTCTGATGTGGAAAAAGGAGGCTGGGTTCAGAGATTAAGAACTTTTGTAGAATCTACGAAGGAAGATGTTGATATATATAATTTAGGAGTGTCTGGAGATACTACAGATGATTTATTAAAAAGATTTAAAGTGGAATGTGAAGCACGAAAGCCCGAGAAGATCTTCAAGATTATATTCGGAATAGGAACAAATGATTCTCAATATATTCTTACCAAAAAGCATCCAAAAACTACTATAGAAAAATTTGAGGAAAACTTAGAAACCTTAATTTCTCAAGCAAAAGAATTCACAAACGACATTGTCTTTTGTGGTCTTTTGCCAGTTGATGAATCTAAAACAACATCGATTCTTCGGAGGAAGGGTAAGTTTTATGATAACGAAAATATTCTAAAATATAATGCTATTATTAAATCAGTAACTGAAAAGCATAACTTGAAATTTATTGATTTAAATAATATTATTAATTTAGAAGATTTGCCCGATGGTTTGCATCCGAACTCAGCTGGCCATCAAAAAATCTTTGAAGTTGTAAAAGATGAAATGATAGATGTTTGGGAACCAGTAATTGATTTCACTAAAATAAAAACCGGCGGAGTTGATATTAAAGAAATTAAGAAAAATATATAATATGGCGGAAGTTAAAGTTTTAATAGAGGGATATACTTCGGATGGTTCTGAAGAGGAAAAGACCTGTGCGACTGTTAGCTTGATCAAAGACGGAGATTTAAATATAGTTGTTGATCCGGGGGTTTTAGAGAATCAACAGATATTGATTGATGCGTTAAATAAAGAAGGATTAGGTGTTAACGATATTGATATCGTTTTTATTACTCATTCTCACCTTGATCATTATAGAAATATTGGGATGTTCCCTATGGCCAAAGCTTTGGAATATTATGGATTATGGGAAGGTAATATTTGCGAAGATTGGGAAGAACAATTTACGGACGATATTCGGATTATAAAGACGCCGGGTCATAACTATGATGGCTTAACTTTGCTGGTAAAAACAAACGAAGGTATTGTTGCCATATGCGGAGATGTTTTTTGGAAAGAGAGTCTTCCCAAAGATGATCCCTATGCTTCAGATAAAGAAGAGTTAGAAAAAAGCAGAAAGAAGGTTTTAGAGTTAGCTGATTATATTATTCCTGGCCACGCTGGAATGTATAAAAATGTGCAAAGCTGAGCTTTGCACATTTTTTGTTATCCACATGTTGTTTTTTGTTGCTTTTTTTATTATATGGTAAAATTAATTAATGCTAGGAAAATTTAGTAAATTATTTGGGATTAGGCCTAAGAAGTTTTTAGGCGTAGACATCGGATCTTCATCTGTGA
>JAHJSY010000043.1 GCA_018830125.1 Patescibacteria group bacterium
TCAATATCAAAAATAGCTACCTTCTTATTTTTCTTATTCTTCATACATTTATTCTAATTATTTCCCATACTTCACTTTACCATTTTAAAGCCAAAAATAAAATGTGCTTAACCGGGATAAGCACATTGAGATCATCACCGTAAAAATCACGGAAAAGGTCTCTCCTTGAGGAGGAGTCAATGAATGAGTAAATGAGGCTCAACCTCATTCATTGCGACGGAAAAGGTGGGACATTGAGGAGTGATTTTCGTAAAATGCCTGATTCCCCAATAAAAGGGAAACGTCCCCTTTTCCGCGTCCCCTTTTCCGTATTTTTAAATTTCATGTTTTAAAAATTTATATTCTACTCTATCAGAAAATAAATCTCTTGGAATTTTAGACAATCTTTTTTCTACGACTTTCATAGCATGCTTCGAACTATCAATCCCAATCCAATTACGTCCTAGCTCTTGAGCTGCGACTAAGGTCGTACCAGAACCACAAAAACAATCTAATACTAAATCCCCTTCATTAGACGAAGCTTCAATAATGGTTTTCAATAAATCTAGATTTTTTTCAGTTGGATAAGACGGATTTTGAGGATCTTTGAACTCCCAAATATCTTGCATTTTCTTTCCCTCTCTTTCGTCAGCATAAATTATTTTTCTTGGCACTCCGGAAGACGACCATTCGATTAGTCCCTGTTCATCTAGCTTATCTAGAGCTTCTGGTTTAGTTCTCCAGTGTCTTCCCTTTGGTGGCTTTATGCCCTTCCATTCCCCTCCCGTTCTTCCATTAAGAGTTTCCCCGGGAGCATGCAGAGGAACCGTTGTATATCTTCTTCCATTTTTATCAATTTTCTTAAAAAGTTTTTCAACGTCTTCGCTTGTAAAATTGATTTGCGGGTCATTCCACGAATAATCCTCCGACTTAGAATAAAATAGAATTAAATCTTTTATATTTCCGTAAGCTTTTCTTTGAAAATTTTTGGGATTACATTTTATACGAGTAATATCATTACGAAAATTATTTTTACCAAAAACATCATCCATTAAAACTTTAACATAATGCCCGATTTTATAATCGATATGAAGATAGATAGAAGCTCTGCTTGACATTAATTTTCTCAAAAGAATTAAACGTTCTTTAAGAAATTCTAGAAATTCAGATCCAATTAATTTATCACTATAAGCAATATCATCTCCATTGCTTTGGCTTATAGTATTTGCCCTATTCTCTCCTATTTTAAAATTTCCGTTTGTTGCGAATGGCGGATCAATATAGATCAAATCAATTTTGCCCCCCAGTCCGTGGTCTACTAATAATGATTTTAATGCTTCCAGATTATCTCCATGAATAAGTTTGTTTCTTGAATCCTTAATCCCAGCAACACATTTAAATACTACATTAGGAGTATTTCTTAGTATATCTTCTGCAATTTTTTCATTTTTATAGGAAAAATTCATAATTTGATTATCAAATTTGATATAAAAAGTCACGCAACACTAAAGCGCTCATAATATTATATTTTTTAAGTTTTTTAGTTAATTCTGTGTACATCTTATTCTTACTCTTGATATACAAGACACCATCTAGAATCGCCACAGTTTCAGCTTTAACATTTCTTACTTTTACTGTTGCGATTGCATCGTTAAATTGAGCATTTTGATGACCACCAAAATCAGTTAAAAATTTGGCTTCACCGATAACATATTTTCCATTGAAACATCCAATAAAGTCTAAGCCCTTATTTCTTTTATAATTCAAATACTTTTTTGCGAAAGACATCATCTCTGCGTCACTTCCATCCAAGATTGCATTTCCCTTTGCTTCTAAAAATTCTTCTAATTTTACAGGCTGCATACCTAGGGATTTTTTGTTAATCCATCTCTTGAACAATGGACCGATTTGTCTATTAGTTTCTTTTGGCTCAGAACATTTTGAAAAAATATCTTCTAGACCCATTTCGTAAAGACGACCACACAGACGATTCACAGTTTCTGGATTTCTCTCAATAGACGAACTATCTCTTTTCAAATATGCAACGTAGGAGTCTTTTATGGGAAAAAGATCAAGATTAAGCAAGCTTTTTAGTAAATCGATATTATTACGCTTATTAAAGGCTTTTTCAATTTCTTTCCATAAGTTCTCATTCATATCCCTTATCCCTTCTGGAATGGTTGGATATACTTTAAATAAGTCATCCAAATAATTTCTTTGATTAGCATATTCAATGCTTAATTTTGTATAATCGTTCATATTTTTTATTTACCTCTTTGCTTTATTTACTTCATTCTAACAGGAAACATACGAATCGTAAACTAAAAAATCGCCAAACGGAATGCTCTCCGTTTGATATAAAAATTTTCGGCTTGCCGTCGTAACGAAAGAGTTGCGTAGAGGTCCGACGGACCTCCGACGACGAAACGTCCAACACCAGGTGTTGGACATACTATGCTTCGATCGTTAAATCTCATCAAACTTTCACAATTGTTTTGCCGAATCTAATTCACAAATCCAGGAAAAAAAATTTACATTGATCTATCAATTGAACGGCTCTGGAAAAGGGCTTTTAACCATAAAGCTCAACTTAGCACACGAGCCCTTTTCCAGAGCCGTTTCCAGCTCCATTGCGATGGAGCTGGAAGCAAGCAGGCAAAAATTCCTTCCCCCCATCCCCCTTCCTTTTTGCCTTGCTTGCCGACGACGACGTTGGCCGTTTCCCCCCAGCCGAAAAATTTTTATGACGACGACATAAATCGTTGGGTTGCGACCCAACGATTTTTTATTCTATTTATTTTTATTTTCCAAAATTTGAGGAATATAATTATTCATTGTTCTAGTAATAAATTTTTCGGAATAACCAGCAAATATGCTTAAGATTATTAAAACAGACTCTTCGTTTAATTGTGGCAAGATTGTTATCATATTCAACTGTAGCAATAAATATAAAACCAAGGCTCCAATTGCCCCAATGAATGGTCTTAGTATCAACCTCAACATCTGTAAGCGATTTGATTTCTCAACTTTTAAATCTTTTCCGATATTTAAAGCTACACTTAAGGTTCCGCCCAATAAACCGAAAATGATACTAGATAAAAAACCGTAAGTTAATACATCAACGAAATAATAATAAATTGAAATAATAATCAATTCTCCTGCAATGGCGAAAATAAATATTTTTGTAATTTTTTTTTGAAAATTTTGCCATCTGAAAATTCTTCTCCACGCACTATCAATAACGTTATTAACTCGATCTATTAATTTTTGGGCATAATCAATGTTCTCTATCTTTTGTTCGGCTTTATCCAATAATTGTGACCACTGTTCTTTTTCGCAAGAATCTTTAAACACATATAAATTCGCTCTTGATATTTCAATATCAGCAAGCATTTTTTGTTTCTCATTGTTATAATTTATCTCTCTCTCCATAAGTTACTATTTATCAGAATGAATTGTTGAGTTACCCAAAGAATCGACGTCAATATATATATTTCCATTTCTCCTGGTTGTTAAAGAATATTTTCTTTCATCTTTTTTAGTTGCTATAGACCGCACCATTAGACCAGTTGATTTTTGAGAATAACTACTTGTAACATCTGTCCCTTCTTTATTTTCTTCCGACCCCTTAGAAAGAATCGATAATTTCGGAGCACCCATTGAATCAAATAATTTCTGAGAATATCCTGATGTGTGTCCATGATGAGATGCTACCATAACATCAATTCCATCAGAAATTATATCTTTAAAATTATTGTGATTATTATCTAAAAGCCAGTTCCACCCCACCTCCTCCATATCTCCTCCGAAAATGATTCTGAATTTATTTTTATAATTCAGTAGATGGACATAGCTAGAATTGTTCTTTATTCTAAACGTCTCAAAAAATGATTCATCTCTTAATATATCCATTGGTATTGAAAATACCGTTTCGGTAAATCCCCAATTCGGTTCTTCTATATTATTACTCCTATATTTATCACAAAGTTGTTCCTTATATTTTTTTAAACTATCGATAGAACAATCGATAACCCCTTCTGGAAAATCTTCGAGATACCTTCTAGAAAGTAGATAAGGAGTCAATTCCCCCTTTATTTTTTCGCAGTTATTTATATGATCTGAGTCGGGATGTGATATTGATAAAGTAGTCAGAGGGTAAGACAAGCCAGCAGTGGTTATATAGTCTTTCATCCCCGAAAGCCATCCGTTACCTGTTCTCATCTGCTTGATTATATCAACTGGACAATCTTTTTCATTATGACTTCCACAATCAATCATTAAACTATTTCCATTCGGACACATAGCAAGGTTACAGGCAGAATTGGAAACATCAAAAATTATTATTTTCATATTATTTTTTTCATAATTTTTATTATCCATTATGAAGCTATAATTTTAAGAAATGCTAACATCGCTAATATGATTAATATTGGAAACCAGAAGGCTACAAAAAAAGAAATAATTAATATAATACCACCTATTATAAGAGCAAGAATGGTTAGCCCTTGTAATCCCTCTTTTACTTCTTCTTTAGATGTTTTTTCTTGTTTCATTCCTTTTTGTTCTTGCTCTAATTTTTCTAGCTTTATCTTTTCTTTCTTTAACTTCTTTTTATTCTTGCTTTGTTTTACTAAGTCAGCTATTCCCACAAAAGTTAAAACGATTCCCGTAAAACTTAATATTCCTACAAACGCTCCTGCATCTCCAGAATCAACCTCGCTAGCAACAAAGCCAAAAATGAACCAAAGTATAAGCCCAACTGGGAGCATAAATTTATAAGATAGTTTCATATTTGTCTTATGCTCGCTAATAGGTTCAGCGTTCAATACTTCGTTTTGTTTAGGTTGAGTATTTCTTAAATCTAAGGTGTCTATTTTATTATTTTTTGGTAAATCAACTTTAGTCCAAGGGTCCTGAGTCAAAGGAGCTTTAGATTTATTTTTTCCGAAAAAGTAAAATAATATCAAAGCAAAGAATATACCGACAGCCAAAACTCCTATAAACATATCCCCCGACCCTGTATTAGTTTCCGTATTGGGAAGTTCTCCAATCTCTGCACTTTGTTTTGTTTCTGTTCCAGGTCTTCCTAATCTGTAATTAATGATTGCTTCTTTTATTTCTTCTCCAGATTTTCCATTATCTGCTCCATATTGGATTATTGATTGTTCTTTTTCACTAAACATAATTACTTATTTAATTTGATTATACTTCATTATACATTTTTCAATACAATTATCAGGTTCTGATAATTCAACCCTACATTGAAGCTTACACTCAGTTAAATCTTCTCTCCTCTTTTGCTCTTTATTCTCAACACTTAATAAGTAAAAGAAAAAGGCAATTACAATTATTACTATTATCGCTATTGTTGTTAAAATTATTTTAATCATTGTTATTATTTTTTAATTAAATAAAGAAGTTCCAGGGGTTCCTTTAGTTTCTTCGCACATCCACATATTAATATCTATATCATATATACAATTAGAACCACATTCCCATTTATCTAAGGGATCTTTCCCGTCAGACTGAACCCTACTATATTGAATTGACAGTGCCCAATCTACACAATCATCATAACTATTTAAATAAGGACTATATATCCATTCCTCCTCACACGAAACACAACCTCTTGGATAATAAAATCCCTTCCAAGTATCCTTCAAGGCATTATCTTGTTTTTCATAATTTAGAGCAAATATTATTAATATAATCGCTATTATTATCGCTATCGCTATTAAGACAATTTTATTTTTCATAATTTTTAAAAAATACTGAGATTACTAATATATAATTTATAAATAGATACCCAAAGAAGATAAATATGATCTGCTTGAAGCTGGAACTATTGTTCCATGTTTATAATAATCTTCTACTTCAAACAATATCGTTGATATTTTGTTTTTAACGTCTAAAAGAGAGTTGTGTTTATTTATTAGATTATTATAAATAAGTCCTTCTACATTCATATATGAGTTCCAATAAGCTGTAGTCATCCCCCCTCTACTTCCGCTTTCTCTTGCCGTTTTTATCTTCTCGCCCTGTTCCTGAACTTTATCATAGGCAATATTTAATTCATCGCTGACCTCGTTAAGAAAATTTGTTATTTGCCCTATAACTAATTCCTTTTCATTTTTTTGGTTTTCAAGTTTTTCTGCCAGCTTCCTTTCTTCACTTCTTTTCTCATATGCTATTTTATACTCTCTTGCAATTCCTTGTTGACGCTCTCTTTCTCTTTGCTCCGCCATTTGTTTTCCTTGCTCTAAAAGTAACTTTTCTATTTCTTCTTTTTCTTTTTGTTCTTTTATTCTATTTTGCTCCGCTATTTTTTTAGCTTCTGCTTCCAATCTTTTAGTTTCTTGTTCGGATTCTAGTTGCTCTTGTTCTTTTTTATTTTTTTCAGCTTCCTGCCTTGATCTTTCAGCTTCTTGTCGTATTTTTTCAGCTTCTTCTTCAATTTTGTTTAATTCTTCTAAATTGGCCACAGATTCTGTTTCTTCTGCTTCAATAACTTCTGTATTCTCCATTGGTTCAGATTTTTTGGTTGTTGATTCTGAAATGCTCGCAGTAGATTTAAATATTCCCTTTTTATACAAGACAGCTCCAGTTGTTACTGTAGATACAGCTATCAAAGAGATTATTGCTATAACAAAGAGTGAGATGAACCCTTTATTTTTTTCATTCGTGTTCATGTTTCTATGTTTTCTATATCTAATAATTAAACTAATGAAAAATAGGCCTGCGACTATATCCATTACTGACCAAATTGATTTGGTAAGATGGATTGGGAAAATAGGATTGAAAAGGATAGTTATTACAACTAATCCCCAAAACCAGAATTTTTGCTCTTTTATCGTTTCATATATCCAATAGGCATAATAGATTGAAATAATAGTTACTACTATCCTTAAAAGAGTATAATATCCATAAGGAAACTCTAAAAGAGCTAGAAACAATATAGCCGAAGCTATTATTGCTGGAATCATTATAAATTTGATGTTTATTTTTTCCATAAATTTTTTATTACTTTTCTCTAATTCTACCTCATCACCCTGTAATAAATCCGTATTACGAAGA
>JAHJSY010000044.1 GCA_018830125.1 Patescibacteria group bacterium
CAGTCGTCAACAGAGAAGCTTAGTCTTGTTTCAACATTAAATTCTAGAGGAAGACCTAGAAAAGGTACCTGACTCCTTTTCCTCCCTTTTCCTCTTTTCTCGCTAGAGCTTGACAGATATGTCTATTATTGCTAAAAAGTGCTTAGAAGTTGAAAATGTTTTTCAACAGAGTTCTTTAATAACTTTATAACAGAAAGGAGGTAATCAATATGAAGGTTATTGTGCCTGGTAAGAAAGATGTTGCTAAGGTGCTTGGTAATGTTGTCGACGTAAGTCATGCTGCCAAGTGCGGTACGTGTGCATGTAAATGTGCATGTCGGTACAACAATAACCCCAAGAAAACACCGTGGTAATCGGATAGGTGGAAAGAGAATGCGAAAATTTAATTCTCTTTCCACCTAAACTATAATCAGTCTATCTAAGAATGAAAGGGTTGAGCTATGAAAAAAACAATGCTTTTTCTTTCAAAGTATGCTCATTTTTTTCGAAAAGCATTCGTGACGGCTTGCTATCACTCTTTGAGGATAATGCCTGTATATATTCCAGATGCATTGCTACCCATGATTAAAAGATTCAATGAAGGCGCTGTGTTGGAAAATCTAACAGGTAGTTTTGCTACTAAAAAAGAAAAAAGAACGTTCTTAACAGCCGTCGAAGCTTTAAAAAAAGTAAAAGTTTTGATTGAAGATCCTAAGGAAGATAAAGATGTTATTAATTACTTTAGAGAACTAACCGGAAAGCCATATCCTCATTTAGCCTATTTTATCTTAACTGGTAGATGTAATTTTCGTTGTAAATATTGCTTTATTAAAAATCAAGAAGAACAGGAATATAACGAAAAAGACATGACGGAAGAAACCGCTTTTAAGGGACTTGATTTTTTCTGTAGGATTATTGCGGAAGATTCCAAACAATTCGATCTGGAAAAAACGATCGTTTTTTATGGGGGAGAACCTTTATTGAACTGGTCAGTTCTTAGTGTGCTTCTTGGTAGAATAAGAGCATATATTAAAGAGGGGAAACTTCCCAGAAAAACAACGCTCAATATGGTTACTAATGGAAGTTTATTAACTTCTGACATGGCAAAAATTCTTAAGAGGCATAACGTTCAAGTCTCAATATCAATTGATGGCGATGATTCAGCGACCAATCTTAATCGTGTTTATGGGGATGGAGGGCCTGTTTATCAAGATATAAAAAGAGGATTTCGGGTATGTAAAGATGCTGGAATGAATATAGGGGCTTCTTGTACCTTGTCGATGGCTAGTATTTCCGATTTTAATACCACGATGAGTGTTCTTCTCGATGAATGTGGGGTGACCAATTTGGGCCTGAATCTTATGATCTCTGGAGAAGAAAAATTAGAAGAGGGATATAGCGAAAAAGCAGCTGAATTCATCATAAACGCCTTCCAAGTTTTCAGAGAAAGAGGAGTTTACGAAGATCGTATAATGAGAAAAGCCAGTGCTTTTTTAGAAAACACGGTTTGGCCTTTTGATTGCGGGGCAACTGGTGGAAATCAAATTGTCATTGCTCCTAACGGAGATGTTGGCATATGCCATGGTTTTATTGCTGAAAGAAAGTATTTTCCAACAAGCGTTAATGATAAGGAGTTTGACATAAGAAAGGACAGAGATTACGAAGAATGGAGTAGAAGATCTCCGTTAAACATTCCTGAATGTCAAAACTGTTTTGCTTTAGGTATATGTGGAGGGGGATGTCCTTTTCAGGCGGAAATTAAAAAAGGATCTATTTGGGCTCTTGATGAGCGTTTCTGTGTTCATTCAAAAATGACCTTAGAATGGCTTATTTGGGATCTTTTTGAGAAAACACAAGAAACTTAAATTTACTACCCACTGGTTTTATTCTCGTAAAAAGGGTAAAATATTAGTGGGTTTTTTATTTATGAAATATCCAGAAATAATAATAAAAATTGATCAAGAATTAGACCAGGATTTAGCTTGGGAGTTTTATTCTAATCCCGAAATTGGTGGTTGCAATTTTTGGGAAGAAAGAGCATTAAAACATCATAAGAAGCTATTAAAAATTGGTTTAGTAAAAGATAAAAAAGATTTTTTGAATAAATATATTTTAGATTTTTACAGAATCAATGCCGTTGAAATAAGTGAAGCCAAAAGAGAGATTGCTCAAAATCTTAACGAAAAAAAAGAGGGGTTTTTCTTAACGGTAGATAAGATATTTAAAAAATATACATGGCCTAAAAATAGCTTCATCGGATATTTATCTATATTTGATTTTTGTCCTCGTTTTCTTGATTCCGGAGAATTCCAAGTTTTTATTTATGATAATAAAAATCTCCAGCTTTTTACTATTTTTCATGAAATGCTTCACTTTATATTTTATGATTTTGTTCAAAAGAAATTTTCAAAAGATTTTGAGAGAATGGATACAGAAAAAGGAAAGCTTTGGGATTTAGCAGAAGTTTTTAATGCGGTGATTCAAGATACGGATGATTTTATTAAATTGCATGGAAAAATAAAAAACATTGGTTATCCAGACCACAAAAATCTTATTCTAAAAGGCAAAGATTTGTGGGAAAATAATCCTGATTTAAATAGTTGGATTATTAAAATGGCAAATCTTTAAATTTTATAATAATTAATAAAAAATGTTCAACACCGAGTGTTAAACATTATTCTACTTTTTAATTATATAGTTTTTATTAAATAATGGGGTTGGCTCCATTCTTTTTGTTTATCCATTATTAGGGTATAATAAAGGTAGGAAATAAATATGAGATTAATTATTGCAAAAGATAAAAAGTTTGAGAGACATAATTTGACGATAGAACAAAAACTTGCTTTAAGCAAGTTTTTATTTCAAGCTATAAATAAAGATATATGATATTATATACTTCTATTTCAGGTTTTGTTAACGGGTTTGTCGTCGCTGTTTTTGGATTTTATTTCTTTTATTCATCATAGCACAAAAAACTTAACTTCTTAATTTTGATTTTATAG
>JAHJSY010000045.1 GCA_018830125.1 Patescibacteria group bacterium
CCAGCTGAATGCCTTCGCTTTTGGTGTTCCGGTCGATATCAACGGATTTCACCCCTACACCGACCGTTCCATCAGCCCCTAATGCCCTCTATTCTGCCGGTTTCTTCTGCACTTTCAAGGTTGAGCCCTGATCTTTAACAGAAGACCTAACAAATCGCCTACGGACGCTTTACGCCCAATAAATCCGGATAACACTTGAGGCTCACGTATTACCGATGCTTCTGGCACGTGATTAGCAGCCCCTTATTCCTATCCTAACATCACCCGAAGGTTTCTCAGATAGAAAAGCTCTTTACATTCCGAAGAACGTCTTCAAGCACGCGGCGTCGCTCCATCAGGCTTTCGCCCATTGTGGAATATTCTCGACTGCTGCCTCCCGTAGGAGTAGGGTCCGTGTCGCAGTACCCTTGTTGGGGATCACACTCTCATGTCCCCTATCCGTCATAGCCTTGGTGAGCTATTACCTCACCAACAAGCTGATAGACCGCAGACCGTTCTTAGAGCGATAAATCTTTACCCTTGCGGGAACTATCTCGAATTAGCTTGGGTTTCCCCAGGTTATGCGAGACTCTAAGGTACGTATCTACGTGTTACTAACCCGTTCGCCGGTTGTTGTCCGAAGACAACCCCCTTGACTTGCATGCCTTATCCACGCCGCTAGCGTTCATCCTGAGCCAGGATCAAACTCTCAAAAAAAGTTTTGTAGCTCAAATTAAACTAAAAAAAATAAATAGGTCAAAGCAACTCTAAAATATTGAATTGAATTGCTTGGTATTAAATTTACAAAGTGCTTACCTTTTAATCTTACTTGTTTGTATCTTTTTGTCAAATACAAGAGCCTGAGGTCGGAGTCGAACCGACGACGTACGCTTTACAAAAGCGTCGCTCTGGCCACTGAGCTACTCAGGCATTTCGTCTTTTGGACTCAATGTAAACTACTTCTTCCTTTTCAATTTTTTCCAATAATCGTCTGAAAACTTATTCTTTTCATCAATAGATTTTTGGCGAAGATTAGCAAGCAATGTACTTGTTTTCTTTTCGGTTTTTAAAATTAAAACTTTAAAACTAGAAAGGAACTTATAGAGCAATCTTTCTTTGGAAAATAGTTTTAAAATACTTCTACTTCTTTCTTTAATATTCTGGAAGGAGTCAGACTTTCTTCCGTCAGCTGACGGATTCAATTTAACAAGAGCTGGAATCTTAACAAACATCATCACAGCCATAGCTGTAGCACTACCCAATAAAATTAAAATAAAAAGTATTTCTAACATTATATCTCGTATCTTGTAAATCTTTTTAAAATGATATTTTCACCGATTTTAGCAATGTATTCTTCAATTAACTCTTTTATTGTTTTGCTTGGATCTTTTACCCAATCTTGAGATAATAAATTCTCTTCTTCGGAATTCATGGCAACGATATGCAAACAAAGCTCATGGGCTAAATCTATAAAGTCATTTGATTTAGCAACAAAATCTGTTTCGCAACGAAGCTCAATCATGACACCAACTATCTTATTAGGATGAACATATGTATCAATTATACCAATGCCAGCATCTCTCGAAGACTTCTTATTAGCAAGCTCTCTGCCCATTTTTTTTAAAATCTCTTTAGCTTTTTCATCATCGCCGTCGGCTTCCTCAAGAGCCTTTTTACATTCTGATACTGAAACGCCTGTTTGATGGCGAAGCTCTTTAATTTGCTCAATTGATATCATGGTTTATTTTACTTTTTGTTTATTATAGCACTTTTTACTTTTTCTAAAATATATTTAACAGATGATATCGCGTCGTCATTGGCTGGGATTGGATAATCAGCCAAATTAGGATCAACATTAGTATCAGCAATGGCGATAACTGGAATGTTTTTCATTATCGCCTCTTTAACAGCTAAAGAATCCTTTTTCATATCTAGAACAAAAACTGCGTCAGGCAAGCCAACAATATTTTTAATACCTCCAAACTTAATTTCTAATTTTGCTAATTTTTTATCTATTACTAATCTCTCTTTTTTAGTATATTTTTCTAACTCTCCTCTCTCTTTCTCTCCTTCCAATTCTTTAAAATGATCTATTCTCTTTTTCATAGTTCCAAAATTAGTAAAAGTTCCGCCAAGCCATCTTTCGTGTATGTATGGCATTTTGCATTCCTCAGCCGTTTCTTTTAACAAATTTTTAACCTGGACTTTTGTTCCAACAAAAAGAATCTTTTTGTCTTCTGAAATAAGTTTTTCAATGTATCCTAAGGCTTTTTCAAGTTTTTCTGCCGTTTGCTCTAAATCAAAAACATGAACAGTGTTTTTCACTCCAATAATATATGGCTTTATTTTAGGATGAATTCTTGAGGTTCTATGCCCAAAATGCAAACCAGCTTCAGTCATTTCTGAAACATCAATATTATATTTATATTTCTTAACTTTTTCCCCTATCATAGTAGTTTCAATAATAGCATATTCAAAAATAAAATCAAGCAAAAAATGAGCAAAGCTTAGCTTTGCTCATTTCTCTTTAATTATATCTCTGCGTGTAGTTTTTCTCTAAGAATCCCTTTCATTTTGTTTACTTCATATTTCATTACTTCAAATTCGTCTTCCATGTCTGTCATTCTTTTTAAAAACGCATCTAGGGTATTCGCCAGCCTATTGATGCTTTCGTTTATTCTTAATTCACTATCAGCTAGTTTCTTTTTCATTCCATCTATTTCTTCACTAAGTGCATTCAAAATAATTGTTGTCTGTTGGTTTAACAATTCCTGAACTTCCTTTCTTGAAATATTATTTTGTTGTTGATTATTATTTTCCATGTTAATTCTGTATTGATTCTGTATTAACTATATTTTAATTCTAATTTATTCACAACTTATGTCAAGAAAAAAGTGCAGAGAGAAATAAAACTCTGCACCTGTTAAGATTTTCTTATAGCTCGTATCTCTAACCATTTCATAATCGCCGTTAGGAACCCTATTGAGATTAAGATTATGCTAACAATAGACGGTACCTTGCCTTTTAAGTAGGGATCAAAAGTGTTCAGCATTGCTCCCATGACCCCTAAAAATAATAATATCATACCTAGATTGACTTTTCTTTTACTTATCATTTCTATCTCCCTTAAAATATTTTTAAGTTAAAGAACCATCACTACCTACACCATACCACAAATCCCTCACCAACGCAACCTGCGGGGAATTATGAACCAAGAATTAGGAATCATGAATAAAATGAGCAAAGCCGAGCTTTGCTCATTTTACGCGAGACAAAGAAATGTTCGAATAATTGTTTCTAATCGAATGTTCAACACTCGGTGACCAACACTGCGGTGTTTGACACCGAGTGATTAACATCCTAAGCTCCTTGTAAAAAGATGGTATGATACGGTTTTTCTATTTATTTATATAATATCTGGTAACCAGATGAAGATTGTTAATAATAAAATAAAGATGGATTGGAAAATAACAGCTGTTTCTCTTTTTCTTCTGGCAATCATACCGACAAAAGCAAGAATAGCTAGACCAGCATATAGAACAGTTAGAAACAATCTAATTAATTGAGGAGAGTCACTTAACAGAAACATTTGGAAAACAGTTATGTCTGTATCAGATTGTCTTTTTTGACCTATATCGCTTCCTTTCTCAGTTATAGCCAAAAATAAGTTTTCTTTATAAAGTTCATTCTCATCAACTGTTTTAATAATAACCGAATCTTCAGGATCAACGTCTTTAATTAGCTCTTCCTCTGTAACATCAAGATATGCTGGCTTGCTACTTTTGTCAATTTCAGAAATAATAATTTCTTTATACTCGTCCGTTATATTAGAAGCCATTGCTAAACTGGCCGTCTTTTCTCTTCCTAAAAACATAACAACGACTATTGTTTCTCTTCCATTCATTCCTCCTTCAGCTATACCAATTCCAATATCAGTAAAATAGCCATTAAGAATATTCTTGGCATGAGACGGAGAATTAAGCCAAGCGTTTAATAACATAATCGGATCGCTGAAATCAATGGCTAAGTTTTCTCCCGCTGCCGCATAATCATATTCAACAAGATCAAGCCATGTCCAAGGTAATTCTCCCTCTGGCCCAACATGATCAAAATAACCTCTCTCAATCATATCTTGAGCTTTCAAATAAGCCGCTTGAGTAAGCTTTTCATTTACATTTAAATCTAAAAAGCCGTAACTTTCTCTAACCGGATTAACTTCCTGAACAATAAGTTGCTGTGTCAATCCAGCTAAAAGATTATTTATTTTAACATTTGAAGCTGGTGATAATACCACAAAAAGAGCAACTGAAATAATTGCGTAAAAAATTAAATACTTTTTGTCTAAAAATCTCATTTATTTAATTCACCAACAACGATTAAACGATTCTTGTCTGAAAAAAGTGGCTCACAAGTAATTAATGTAACGATTGACTTCTCTGTTTGACTTAAAACTTCTATTGCTTCGGGTTTAACAACTTTTGTATAAGCAACAGTGTAATCATATCTAATTCCCTCCCAATAAATATAAAAATGGTCGCCTGGCTTAACTTTATCTAAAAGGTAAAAAGTTTCCTTGTGTGGTGGTCTGTATTTAAATCTATGAGCGGCTAAAGCAGTGTTTCCTCCGAGATCGGGTGTTGACCCATCGGGAAGGAGCCAAGCTCCTTCCTCTAAAGTCGAATCATCTTGTCCTAGGACAATTGGAATTTCTACCCCAACAATTGGAATTACAAGCCAATTACCTTCCACTTCTATCGTTTCTACTACAATTGCTTCCTCTATATCAGCTTCAACAACTGGAATAGATAAATTATATTTAATAACAGGTATAAACGGATAAACTAAAGCAATTAAAGACCCTATTATCAGAATACCAAATAATGAGAACTGTATCAATTGTCTATATCTTTTAGTAAAGATACTGATAAATCCTAAAATACCCACAAGAAGAATACCTAATCCACCAAGAATAAACCAAGTGAATGAACTTACTCCTGTATGTGGAAGAACTTTTATTATTGGATCTGAATCTGGTTCTACCGCAACAATAATTTCTTCACCTTTTACTTCAGGAACACGAACTTCAATTTCAGCATCATCTGATACTGTCATATAATTACTAGATGTTATCTTAGCTATATTAGTATAAAGACCTGCCGAAATGTCTTCAGGGGCCAAAACATCAAAGGAAACTGTTCTTTCTTCTTTTTTAAGAAGATCTCCAATTTCCCACTTCCCTTCTAAGCTTCCATTTACATAAGTGAAACCACTTGGCAATTCATCCCAAAGAACAACCGACGTTGCTTTTCCCCATCCAGTATTTTTTATTACAATCGTATAGGTTATAACAGTTCCCGGATTAATAAATTCTTCGTCCACACTTTTGTCAATGGTTAATTTAGGTTCTGGCGTAGATCCTCCCGGAGGAACGATAGGTTCTGGTTCTGGTTCAGGTTCTGGTTCAGGTTCTGGTTCAGGTTCTGGTTCAGGTTCTGGTTCTCCGCAAGGATTGTCGCAATAATCATCACGAATAGTTCCGTTATAATTACCAAAATCAATATTTTCTAGATTTTGGTCTACTATCTCAACTATATGACAACCGTCACAAGTATTAGGATAAGTTTGATCCCAATCTTCATTCTCTATCTCGCAAACATTATAAGTTCCAGGTTGAAGGTCAGTAAAACTATAATTACCTAAACTATCAGTTAAAGTTGTCGTATATGGATAAACATCTGACTCAAGACTAATCCCCCAGTTTTCTAGACTAGGTTCCCCATCATCAATACCGTTATGATTTTCGTCGTTAAACTTTTCTCCGGATATTGAATAGGTTTGAGTCGCTAACACAGTTTGAGAAACCAAACTGAAAGCCATAACAGATATAACTGCTATTGCCGTAACACATAATATTCTTTTTTTTCTCATATTATTCATTATTTATAAAATAAAAACCTAAAAAGCAACTAACGAAATAGTCTCAAATATAGGTTTGTTTTAATGATCTCCCCTGTTTCAAAAAAGAGCATTTACGAGATAAAGAGCATTCGCGTGTGCCTATTCGTAGTAGGCCATTCGCATACTAAAGAACAATTAGGGGAATATTATATCTTAGTGAATTCTCAGAAAAAGTCAAGTCTAACCACCGAGGGGTGGGTTCGTGGGCGAATTAAGAGCGTTTATTATTTTAGTCATTTCAAGGAAACGATCACGAGCACCTAGAACTATATTAATAAAACGAGTGCCAGTTCCTGGGTTTTCCAGAACTATTAACAAGCATTCACCAGCGGCTGGACTATAACCGGTTTTACCACCAATTATTTCAGGATATTTAGTTAATAATTTATTAGTGCTCATATAAGCAAACTTTCTATCGGCGGTTATCTCAAATATTTTTGGCTGATTTTTCAATATATATTTTGCTAACTTAACAAGATCTTCAGCCGTTGAATAGTTTTTAACTTTCTCTGGGTCATCCGGCTCAAGACCTGTTGGGTTAACGAAATAAGTATTTTCAAGTCCTATTTTTTCAGCATAATCATTCATTGAATTAATAAAATCATCGTAATCAATTAATCCCGCTAAAGAGTCAGCGGCATTGTTATTAGATTCAATTAGCATAGCATTAATAAGCTTTTGGGTTGAAATATTTAAATCGTAATTATCAAAAACAACCAAGGCGGTCATTAGTTTTGAAATTGAAGCCATTGGAACACGATCTTGAGAATTTAATGAAAATAAAACTTTTTCCTTTCCTTTTTTATTAATCTCAACTGATATAGCTACCCTGGTATTAATATTAGCGTTTTGTAAGCTTATTCTTTTGCCCCTGTCAATTTTAAGATTCTCTACTTGCTGATTAATAAACTCTTCTGTCATATCAGCCGTAAACAATTCCGGTGTTTTGGTCAATTCTAGCTCATACCAAAAATCTTCTGAAAAGACCATTAAGACACTGGCTCCCCACCCAAAAACCATACTTAAAACAATAACAAGTGATAGAACCTTTATTTTTCCCACAGTTTTATCTTTAATTCTTTTAGTTGAGTTTTGGATATTTCTGATGGAGCGTTCATCATTAAATCACGACTGTCTCCTGTTTTAGGAAAAGCAATAACTTCTCTAATGGTTTCTTCTCCAAGCAATATAGCTAAAAGACGATCAAGTCCAGAAGCTATTCCACCATGAGGCGGTACGCCATATTTAAAGGCCTCTAACATATGGCCAAAGTTTTCTTTCACTTCTTGCTTTTTATAGCCAATTATTTCAAAGACAACTTCAAGTGCTTCCGATTGATGATTTCTTATGCTACCGCCACCAACTTCGGAACCATTCAAAACAATATCATATTGAGATGTTAGAATACTCTTTACATTCTTTTTTTTAAGTAGGTCGTCCATAAATTCTGGTTTTGGAGCTGAGAAAGGATTATGAGTAAATGTCCAGCCGTCTCCGTCTGTTTTTTTAAAGAAAGGAAAATCAATAACCCAGCAGAAGGCAAGTAAATTAGGATCTTTTTTTCCGCCAGCTGGCGGATTTCTTAAATCGGGCCTATCAGTTTTGTATTTCTTCATTGCTTGGCTATAGGTAATTCTTGGAAATGGTGTTTCTTGAATCTTCTTTTCCGGATATAGCTTTTTAACAAGAGAAATAAATAGCTTTTCTATAAGCTCTATAACATCTTCTTGATCAATAAAAGACATTTCTAAATCTAATTGGGTATGTTCTGGTTGACGGTCCCCTCTTGGATCTTCATCTCGAAGACAACGAGCAATCTGGAAATACTTTTCAAAACCAGCTATTTGTAATAACTGCTTATATTGCTGTGGCGACTGGGGCAAGGCATAGAACTTTCCCGCTTGCAATCTTGATGGGACAACAAAGTCCCTTGCTCCTTCCGGAGTTGACTTAGTTAACATCGGAGTTTCTATTTCCACAAACCCATCTTCTTCTAAAAAACTTCTTATAAAGCTAATTGCTTTTTGCCGATCAGTAATATTTCTTTTCAATCTTTGTCTCCTTAAGTCAATATATCTATGGGTCATTCTCTTTTCTTCTGATATGTCGTATCCATCGCCTTCAATAGAAAAAGGAATAGTTTCTGCTTCAGATAAAACCTTTAATTCATCAATAAAAAGTTCTATTTCCCCTGTTTTTAGTTTAGGATTAATCATTTTGTTAGGTCTTTTAGAAATCTTTCCTTCAACCTCAATAACCCATTCAGGACGAATTTCTTTAGCAATGTCTGCCTTACAAACTAATTGTAAAATACCACTGACATCTCTTAGATCAATGAAAGTAATTTTGCCATGAGATCTGATAGAATCAACCCAACCAGCAGTTTTAACCTTTTTATCTAAATATTTATTTGTCTCTTTATTAAGTATTCTTTTCATTAAATTTATTATATAAAACTTTTAAAGCATTGACAAGATGCTTCCAATTAAGATAGACTGAAACAATGTAGCTTTTTAAAAATATTATAA
>JAHJSY010000046.1 GCA_018830125.1 Patescibacteria group bacterium
AAATTACAGCAAGATGGAATCAAATTATGACGAAAGATTTTATAGAATGTGGAGATACTATTTATTATCATGTGCGGGAGCATTTCGGGCAAGAAAGATTCAATTGTGGCAAATAGTCCTTTCTAAAAAAGGCGTTTTAGGGGGATACAAATCAATAAGATAAACTAATTTTTATTTATTATCAGTCCAAAGCAAGGCAGCGCCAATAGCAGTTGCGTTTAAATCAAGTTTGCTGAAAACAATCTTTGTTTTTTTAGCTAAGGGCGAAAGAATAAATTTTTCCATTAATTTTTGATTGGGTAGTTTTGCTCCGCTACCACCCAAAACAATAATCTCTGGATCGAAAATATTGATTAAATTAGCAAAGCCAAGAGCATGGATTTGTTTTTGCTTTTGAGGGCTATCTTTTGTTTCTTGATAGAGTTTTTCCCAAGTTTTTCCATCTTTTATAATCATAAAGCCAAACTCTCCAGCTGATCCGTGGCTTCCTAAATAGACAGGCTCTTTATTTATCATTACGGATCCTCCTATTCCAGTGCCCATAGCCACTGCCAAAGCATTTTTAAATTCCTTAGCTGATCCTAATTTAGCTTCCGCTCTTAAAAAACAATTAACATCATTATCAAAACGGACTTTCTTGGTTAAAAATTTCTTTAAGCAAAAACCTTCAAAAAATTTCAAATTAGGACTGTTCAAAATACATCCTGTTTTATAATCTAAAACACCAGCTACGCCAATACCAACTTTTGAGATATTGAAATAAGAAATACCTTTCTCTAAGTTTTTCAAGCTAACTTCACTTGTTTGCCAGCTGTCAATAACTTTACGGCCATCCCAAACTATTATGTTGATTTTTGATCCACCTATATCTACGCCTACTATTAATTTTTCATTATTCATTTTTTTATTATACTTCTTTTACAAAAATAGTGCCAATTCCCCCTTGTTTTTTTAAGTATTTTGTGTGAAAATTAAAGTAAAGTGTATGAAAAAAAACAAAATTCACTTAAAAAGATTAGGAATAATTTTAAAGCCCACAGAAAGATTATTTGAAAGAAGAGCTGTTTTAAATCCTGCTTGTTATCAAGAAGGAGAATTTGTTCATGTTTTTTATAGAGCAATAGATGATAATAATGATTCAACTATTGGATATGCGAAATTAAAAGGTCCGACAAAAGTCATAGAAAGAAAAGAAATTCCTCTTATTCCGCGAACTTATGATTATGAGAAAAAAGGAATAGAAGATCCTCGAATTGTAAAGCTTGGAAAAACCTTTTATTTAACTTATGTAGCTCATGACGGTAAGAATGCTCAAACAGCCTATGCAACAAGTCCTGATTTAAAAAATTGGAAAAAGAAAGGTATTATTAGTCCCTTGATTACTTATGATTTTGCAGCTTCGCTTTTTAGAAAAGAAAAATTAAAAGATAGATATTTTATGTTCGAGGCCTATTATGAAGAATTAGCCGGCAAAGATGTTTTGCTTTGGTTTAAGGATGTTTTTTTATTCCCCAAAAAAATTAATGGCCATTTTGCAATGCTCATTAGAATATTGCCTGATATCCAAATAGTATTTTTCCGTAATTTTAAAGAACTAAAAGATAGAAAATTTTGGAAAAAATACTTAAAAAAACTTTCTAAAAATGTAGTTTTAGAAAATAAGTATTGGTTTGAGTCCAGAAACATTGGCGGAGGGTCGCCTCCAATATATACAAAAGACGGTTGGCTGGTTATATTTCATACTGTTGAAGAATTGAATAAAGCCAGAATTTATCATGCTTCAGCAGCACTTTTAGATAAAAGAAATCCGCTTAAGGTGATTGGACGGCTAGATATGCCTTTGTTTTCACCCGAAGAATCATGGGAGAAAGAGGGTTTTGTTAATAATGTTGTTTTTCCCACCGGAACTGCTGTTTTTGGAGAGGACTTGTATATTTATTATGGAGCATCTGATGATAAAATTGCTGTAGTTAAAACTAATATTAATGAATTAATTAAAAAATTGAAAAATACTCCCCAAAAATAAATAATGGAACCCCCTATAGCAAAAAAATCAAATCGGATATTGTTTTTAAGCTCATATCCTCCAAGGAAATGTGGCATCGCTACTTTTACTCAGGATTTAAGTAGTGCTTTTAATAAAAAGTTTAACCCTGTTGTTAAAACTGAGATTTGCGCTCTAAATGATCATATTTACAATTATAATAGTAATGTAATATATCAAATTAATGCCTCTGATATTGAGAATTATGTTTCCCTTGCCCAAAAAATTAATTTAAGGAATGACATAAAGCTTATTAATATTCAGCATGAATTTGGATTATTCGGGGGAAGATATGGTGATTATTTAATACCATTTTTACAAACCCTAGAAAAACCGGCAATTACAACTTTTCATTCTGTAATATCAAAACCGGATGTTAATTTAAAAAAAGTTGTTAAAGCAATAACGGCTAAATGTAAAACTATTGTTGTGATGAATATCCTTTCTCAAAAGATATTAGAAAATGATTATGAAATTCCGCAATCCAAAATAAATTATATTCCTCATGGCATACCTCAGGTTACATATGAGTCAAGCAAGGAATATAAAAAAGACTTGGGGTATGAAGGGAAAATAGTTCTTTCCACCTTTGGTTTTGTTAGTAAAAACAAGGGCATAGAGTATGCTATTAGAGCTTTGCCTAAAATTATCCGCAAATTTCCAAATGTGATATATTTAATAATCGGCGAGACTCACCCGAATATTCAAAATGAACAAGGAGAAAAATACAGAAATTTTCTTTATCGCGAAATAGACAAACTGGGTCTGAAAAATAATGTAAAGTTTTTTAATAAATATATGATCCTTGAAGAATTAATTCGTTTTCTTCAAGCCACAGATATATATATCTGTCCATGTGTTGATAAAAAACAATCTGTCAGTGGAACTCTTTCTTATGCTTTGGGTTGTGGCAAAGCGGTTATTAGCACTAAAACAGAGTATGCAAAACATATTATCAATAAAGAAAACGGTATTTTAGTATCGTCCAAGAATTCAGAAGAGATAACGAAAGGAATTCTGCGATTAATTTCAGATGAAAAAACTAGCAAGGCCATGGCGGCCCAATCATATAAAGATACCAGACCGATGATATGGCCAAATGTTGCTCAGTCCTACTTAAAACTTTATAAAAAATTCGCCAAATTAGAAATAGAAGAAAATAAACTCCCAGAAATTAAATTTGATCATGTTGTAAAGATGACTGACGATTTTGGAATAATTCAACATGCTAATTATAATAATCCGAACAAAAGGTTTGGTTATAGTTTGGATGATGTTTCAAGAGCTCTTATTGCTTGTGCAATGTATTACAGGGATAATCCTTCCGATCAATTGAAGAAATTGATGGAAACTTATATAAGATTTATTGAATTTGCTAAAAGAAAAGATAAGAGTTTTGCCAATATAATTTCTTATAAAAGAAAAAAGGATAATATTTTAGAAGAAGATGTTCAGGGTAGAATAATTTGGGCTTTGGGGTACATCTTAGCTCAAGATTATTTACCAAAAGAAATAAAAGACGAATCTTTAGAATTATTCCAATCGTCCGTTTCCTTATTTCCTAAAATAAAGGCTCCACGTTCAATCGCTTTCACGATGCTAGGGCTTTATTTTTATTTGAAGACCTTTTCTCGGGATAATAAATTAAAAAAAATATTCCAAGATTTTTCTGGTCAGTTAGTCGAATTTTATAAAAACAATGCTTGCTCAGATTGGCGATGGTTCGAAAAAGGTTTAACTTATTCAAATAGTAAATTACCGGAAGCTCTTTTTTGTGCCTATGATTTATTAAAAGACAAAACTTATTTAAAAACCGCTAAATCTTCTCTTGATTTTTTAGAATCAATTACTTTGGGTTCTGAATATTATATACCAATAGGTCAAAAGGGTTGGTATTTTAAAAATAAACAAAGATCATATTTTGATCAGCAACCAGAAGATACGGCTTCAATGGTTCAGACAAAGATAGTAGCATATAAAATTACTAGAGACAAAAAGCACTTAAAAGAAGCTTTAAGAATTTTTCATTGGTTTTTGGGAAAAAATTATTTAGGATTAATGGTCTACGATGAAGCAACTGGTGGATGTAATGATGGACTTGGCGAACACGAATTAAATTTAAATCAAGGAGCTGAATCAACCATTTCTTACCTAATGGCTCGTCTTTCTTTTGAAGACCAAAAAATAAATAATATAATTAAAACATTATGAAAATAACTGAAGAGGCCTACAATAAAGCAATAAAAGTTTTAGAAAGTTGTTCAAGGTCATTTGGTTTTAATGCTTCTGGATTAAAGGGAGGATATAATGGTCTATGGTCAAGAGATAGTATGATAACGTCTTTAGGTGCAAGTGTTTTAGGCGAAAAATTTAAAACAACATTTAAAAATAGTTTAGAATTATTAAGTCGTAATCAGTCCAAACTCGGCCAGATACCAAATGCTGTTGGGGATTACAACACAGATAGAAAGTCAAGAGTTACCTTTAACACCATTGATTCGACATTGTGGTATATTATAGGAAATTCTGTATACGTTAAGACCTATAACGACAGAACTCTTTTAAAAAAATACCAAAAGAACATAGATAAAGCATTTTTGTGGCTTTCTTATCAAGATCCAAACGAAGATAAGCTTTTAGCTCAACAGCCAACCATGGATTGGCAAGATGCTTTTCCTCATAAATATGGCCATACGATCAATACTCAAGCACTTTATTATATTGCTCTTAAAATGTTCGGCCAGAATGAATTAGCAGAACATATCAAAAAAGTAATTAATGGAGATATTGAAAAGTATCTGTCATTATACGATAAAAAATTAGGTCATTATCTTCCTTGGGTTTGGAAAAATCATGATGGAGATCGAGAACAGGAAGAATGGTTTGATACATTAGGAAATCTTTTGGCGATAGTTTCAGGGCTGGCGACTCCTAAAATAGCTAAAAGCATATTAAAACACATCAAAAACAAAAAAATTAATAAACCGTATCCTTGCAAAGCAATATATCCCGTTATTAGGCCTAAAGAAAAAGAATGGCATTCATATTTTTCGAAATGTTTAGCAAAAGATCCTTACCAGTATTTAAATGGGGGAGTTTGGCCGATTATTGGAGCTTTTTATGTTGTTGCCTTAGTGAAAGTTAAAAATTATAAAGAGGCAGAGAGAGAGTTGGTTAATTTAGCTCAAGCCAATAAACTGGGAAAAGATAAAGAATGGGAATTTAACGAGTGGCTTGATGGGGAAAACGGAAAACCCAAAGGAGTTCCTTATCAAGGTTGGTCAGCCGGAGCTTATATCTATGCCTTTAATTGTTTAAAGAAAAAAGAGATTCTTTTTTAACTAATATTTAATTTTTCTTTAATTATATTAACGCATTTTTGAGCTAAATTTTGATATTGAAAATTATCTAAAGCATGTTGAGCTGCCTGTGCCCCCATTTTTTCTCTCAAGCTATCATTAGCCAACAAATCTAAAGTAAATCTAGCCAAGTCATCAACATCAGCTCTATATGCTAGTGTTTTTGGTTTATCAAATTTCATCCTGAAAACTTCTTTAAATCCCATTTCTTTATTAACCCACTCTTCAGTTAGATCTACTGTTGACCCCACCTTTGCTAAAAAGCCTGTTTTGCCATGAACTACAGTATCTTTAGGCCCCATAGCGTCAATAGATATTACTGGTTTACCACAAGCCATTGCTTCAACTTGAATCATTCCAAACCCCTCTAATCGGCTAGGCCCGGCATAAATATCACAGGCATTTAGCAAGTAGGGCATAAAATTATGATGAAAATCATCTTCAACGTACACAAATTTATTTGGATCAAGCTTTAAATCATTTATTAAGGCAAGTTCCTCTTTGTGGTGATCTCTGGCACACTTACTAGCCGTTGCTTTGCAAACATATTTATAATTTGGAAACTGTTTGTCAATTTTTGCTAAGGCCTTAATCATTTCTTGTCCTCCCTTTGAAGTGGCATCTCCGCCCGCGGTTAAAATCATTTTTTCACCATCTTTCAACCCAAACATCTTTTTTATCTCTAATATCCCCAAATCATTTTCGTTTATTGGTTTGAATTTTTTAGCATCGTAGCCGACAGGTAAGGCTTCATAATTTTTAATATCAACTCCATCTCTTTTGTATGTTTCTTTCACCCAGTTTGAAGTGGTGAAAACAAGAGGCAGGTTACTCAATATTTGATGATAATTCGCGACCCAGCCATCAGCTAAAAGCCAAGGAACGGGCTGTAGGTTAAATTTTAAGGGATTATTAATAATGGTTGGCGTATCAACCCACCAGCCTATACCAATAACAATATCAGGTTTAAAGATCTTAAAATGCCATTCTTTTTCTTTTCTTCTGTGTTTGTAATGGCATATCCGACAGTCAACACCATTTTCAATCAATCCTTTATAAAGTAGATTTCCCTGAATAGATAAACTGCCACAATTATTTGGATGTTCAGCTAAAATTAGAATTTTCATATAGTTGAGAAGGTTTCTTCGGCCAAGCAACTTTTATTTTCAAAAGATTTTTGACTAAAACCATAGAGTTTCTTAATAGTATTCTTTTTTCTTTTTAATGTATCGTAGTTTAATTTAATTCTTAAATCAACAAATTTTTTGGTTTGATTGACGATTGTTTTTTGCGAATTAAGGTTGTAAGCGAAAAAAAATAATTGATCGCATTTTATTATTTTATTTTTTACCAAGTTTTTTACTACAAGATGAACCCCCTTATGTCTTAAATGTCCGTATTCTCCATTATAGCCATGAGTAAAAATATATGTAAAGGTTTTGTTACTAAATTCTTTGATGATTCTTTTTTTTATTTCTGGCAAACTTTCTTTAATATTCATTATGCCTTCGTCTTCTAAGTCAGAAATTATGCTTTGAGCGTTATAGTTATTACAAACCTTTTTAAATTTTGGCGATCTGTCAGGATCATTCTTTCTGCAAAGAGAAAAAATAGTCCAATCTATATCTTTCAAGGTAATAATCGTTCCACCCATCCAAATAGTTTCATCGTCAGGGTGGGCTACAATTACAAGGGCTTTTCCTTTCATAAATTCTGGCCTTTTTTTTCTATGGTATTTTTAAAATTATTTATAATTTCTGTTTCCTGGGCTTTTAGTCCATATTGTTGGGCGATATAATAGGTGGCCCAATCAGCTATAAGTAAAGAGGAAAATACTTTTTCCCAGATATTTTTTCCTTCAAATTCTAAAATCTCCACAGGGAAACCCTTCTTTTTAAGAAGTTCTTTTAAAATTTCCATTCTGAGAAGAATTCGCGGATGATCTGCTTTATCTTTAAGAAATATAAAGTAGAAATTCTTTAAAAGTTTCTCTGTCTTTTTTTCTCCGTCAAAACCAACCATTTCGTTATGATTAAGTTCCGGAAAAGTATTATAAAATGCCGGAATTTTACCTGTTTCATTAAACCTTATTTTCCAATTATAAGCGACTGGTTCATTTTTGGTAGAAGCATATATTATAGGTGTAAAATCTTTAAGTTTTTTAGCCAATATCTCGCCTTCTTTCTCGGTTTTATTCATATCAATTATATCGGCCGTTCTTTTGATTTCCAAAAGAGCTTGTTCTTCTTTCATTAATTTAAGCAAAGAAACCATACTAAAACCCAAAGCAGAACGAGGCTCAATGCCAGTATCAGGTATTTTTATATATGGTTTTTTATACTTAATCGCTAATTCTAATAATTTGCCTCCAGTAGAAATACAGGCGACGGGGAGTTTTTTGGTAATTGCCTCATGGAAGCCATCAATTGCTTCTTCGGTATTTCCGGAATAAGAACTGATAATTATTAGATAATTGTTTAGGCCATTGGTTAACACCGGTAGACCATAATCATGATGAATAATTAAATTAAGAAGGGGATTCCATGTTTTTAATAAATCGGCAGCAAGATGCGATCCGCCCATTCCGCATACGACAAAGTTTTTAGTTGAAATTAATGTTTTTTTATTTTCAATTATTGGTTCAAATCTTAATTGGTTGGGAAAATTTTTAATTGCTTCTTTCATAATTTTAAATTATTTATTTTATTTTTATTATTTTAATTTATTATACTTCTTTTACATATTTTTAACAATTTAAAAATAATATTTGCCTTTCTTGATTTTTATTCGGTTCAAAAAAAGAATCTTCTGAAGAAAAGAAGAAAAGGGGTCAGGTACCTTTTTTACCTTTTTATCCATTTTCATCCCTCACTGCCAACCAAAAATGTTTTAAGGCAGAGTGTTCAAAGCCGAGCTTTGAACACTTGTTTTTTAGGTAAGAAAATGGTATTTTGGTTATATTATGTCTTTATCTATAGGAATAGTAGGATTGCCTAATGTTGGAAAATCAACATTATTTCAGGCAATTACTCAAAAACAAATTGATCGTCAAAATTATCCTTTTTGCACCATTGATCCAAACATTGGCGTTGTTACTGTTCCTGACGAAAGGGTTGATAAATTAGCGGAGCTAACTAACTCAGCTAGAAAAATATATACAACAATAAAATTTGTTGACATTGCTGGTTTGGTG
>JAHJSY010000047.1 GCA_018830125.1 Patescibacteria group bacterium
CTTGTTTTATTTCTTTCCTTCCTTGTTTGAGTGCTTCTTTTTCAGATGGAGTTAAATCTACTAAAGGAATTATTTTTTTTAAACGCAAAAACTCCTCATAATCATTACGGGGCATTATTACTAATTCTCCTTGTTTTAATAATTCTCTTGGGATGCTAATAACGGTGCTCATATATTTTTATCTATTTTATATTCTTATCTTAAACAAATTTCCAAAAATAGTCAATATTCTAGTTTGTCTTGGAGAGTTTTGATGATTTTATCTAACTTGCCTTCCATTATTTCTTCTATCTTAGACCATGATTTCTTGATCCGATGGTCGGTTATTCTATCTTGAGGAAAGTTATAAGTTCTAATTTTCTCTGATCTTTTTCCCCAGCCAACTTGTTCTTTTCTTTTTCCACCTAATTTAGATATTTCTTCTTCTTCTTTCTTTTCTAGAAGACGAGCCGATAAGATCGCTATAGCATTTTCTTTATTAGATAATTGACTTCTTTCTGTTTGAGAGGTAACAACCAAACCAGTTGGTATATGAGTTATTCTAATAGCAGTTTCTCTTTTGTTTACGTTTTGGCCACCAGGACCAGATGACCGATAATGATCTATTTTTAAATCATCCGGCTTAATATTTATTTCCGTTGATTTGGGCTTTGGTAAAACAGCAACCGTCGCCGTAGAAGTATGAATTCTTCCCGACTTCTCGGTCTCGGGAATTCTTTGAACCCTATGAACTCCAGCCTCATATTTCATATTATCAAAAACATTACCCCTTAGTTCGAAAACTACTTCCTTAAAACCTCCAACACCCGTTGAATGAGAATCTAATAATTTTTGCTTCCATCCTTGCAATTCGGCGTACTTGGAATACATATAATATAGGTTAGCAGCAAATAAACCGGCTTCATCTCCACCTGTTCCAGCCCTAATTTCAATAATAGCTGAATGTGATTTTTTAGACACTCCCCCACCTTTTAACATATCTTCTAGCTCTTTTTCTAATTTTTTTCTTTTTTCTTGCAATTGACTGGTTTCGGTTTCAGCTAAAGAATTAAGCTCTTCATCATCGGGGGCATTAAGAATAATTTTATTCTCTAAAATCCTTCGATCTATTTCTTCTATTTCTTTATCTTTTTCAATTATTTTATCTAATTCTTTTTTTCTTTTCGAAAGTTGCTCAAACTTCTCCCAATCCGAAACCAACTCAGGATCACTGAGTTGGCTTAGAAGTTCTTTATATTCTTTTTTAGTTTTATCCAAAGAAGGCATATTACTTTGTTTTTTTCTTAACCGGCTGTTTTTTAGCCAATCTCTTCTTAAACTTCTCTACTCTTCCTAATGTATCAACAATCTTCTCTTTTCCAGTATAAAAAGGATGGCATCGAGAACAAATCTCAACTTCTATGTGTTCTTTAGCTGCACCCATGGTAAACGAATTGCCACAAGCACAAGTAACACTTGCTTTATCAAAATATTTAGGATGTATATCTTTCTTTGCCATAATCACTTATGGTATCATAATTATTTAATTTTGGCAATGTCGGATTCGTAACGTTTAGTTATAGCCATAATCGGATAACCATAGTCGCGTTGATAAACGCTCTTATAGCTAGAATTATACCACCCCGGACCAGCGAAATAACTTAGAGCAGCGTTAAATTCTCCATCATAAGTTTGTTTTTGAGCTCCGTATTTAGACAAATACAGACCGGCGGCTAAAAAAGCATCTTTAATATCCCATGGATCGGCTGGGCTTCCAGTAATTTCTTTTAACTCGTCTCTATAAATCATCCAAGTTGCTGGAATAAATTGAGCCGGACCCATTGCTCCGCCCCAACCATAACTCATCGGACAAGAAACAGGCGTCATATATGGATCTCTACCCAATTCTTTAGTAATAGTTAAAAATGGTTGAACATCTCTCGTTGGCTTCATAACCTTAGAAAGAGTTCTTCCTGATTTAATTGTTTGACCAGCTCCTGTCACAGAATTACTTAAATAACATTGGCCAACATTTTTTCCGATATTTGATTCTTGGGTTAAAACGGCTAACAAAAACGCAGGTCTAACTCCAGTAATACTCTCTACATATTTTGCTATCTCATAGGCCTCTCCAAAAGTTGGAGCTTTAGAAACACCAATCAATTCAAAAATTCTGGCTCTAACTTCGGAGGCTTTTTGGTCAACAGTTTCTTTCTCTCCCAAATATTTTTGATATTCTTCTTCGGTTATTTCTAAATAATATTCTTGTTCTTTTTTGGCACTAGAGTTTTGTTGTTTCTGAACTGTTTGAATCTCAACCATATTCTCCAGGTCTTCTTTTTCTTCATCTAAAGATACTTTCTGATCTTCTAAGTTTATCTTCAGGTCTTTAATATTTTGCAATAAATCCTTATTCTTAGAAGTTAAGGATTCTAAAAGGGCTAGATTGTCAAAAAATCCCGAGAGAGAATTCTCAGCAAGAAGTATTTCAACTATTGGCTTCTGGTCTTCTTCATAAATAGATCTTAAAATACTACCTAATTTTCTTTTAGAACTATCTATTTCTGACTCGGTATTAACAATAGATCCCGTAGTATCTTCTATCTGTATGCCCAAATCTTTAATTATTACATTGCTTTGGCTAATTTGATAACTTAAGTTTTTAACCTTCTTGTTCAAACTGTATATTTTATTTTCTAATGTCTTTTTTTCTGCTTCTGTTTTGTTAAGATCCTTGGCAATCTCATCGCTTTGAGCACTATAATATTGTTCACATTTTTCCAGAAGTACACGACATTGAGTTGCCGAAAGAACATTACACTGATTTTCAATTGTATTTAAATTACAAGTTTCTTCTAAATTTTCAGCCGATACAAAAACAGGAACAATTAAAATAAATACAATAAATAGTAATTTATTTCTCGTCATTTTCCTTTTTTTGTTCAGGTTTTTCCTCCTTTTCTTCATCCTCCTTTATTTCCTCTTCAGTTGGTTTCTCTGGTTCTTCCTCAATTTTTTCAGCTGGAGCAACAAGAGCAACAACTTCGTCTGGTTCTTTTTGAATAGTTACATTATCGGCCACTTTTAAATCTTTTACTAAAATTTCATCCTCAAAAGTTTTTAAACTAGAGACATCAACAATAATTTCATGGGGAAGGTTTTGAGGTAAAGCCTTAACTACTATTTCTTGGAATTCTTTAACTAACATTCCTCCTAAATCCTTAACTGCTGGTGCTTCCCCTTCAAAAACAATAGCCACTGTTGCTTCAACTTCCTCGGTAAGAATTGGCTGATAAAAATCAACATGAATTGGATTTCCTGTTATTGGGTCTCTTCTGATTTCGTGAATAAGAACAGGAAACTCTTCTCCTTCGATTTCTAAAGAGATTAAAGTGCTTGTTCCAGCCTCTTCATATATTTTATCAAACATCTTAGAATCTAACTGGATGTTTAAATTCTCTACCTTGGGACCATACAAAACAGCAGGCAAGATACCTTGCTCTCTTAATCTTTCTACTTTATCTCCGACAATCTCTCTTTTTTTTACTTTAAGATTTAACATAAATACATTGGACAGGACAAGCATCAGCTACTTCCTGATTACATTCTACTTTTTTTATTTCTAGTTCAAAATCAACACCATTAAGCTTAGCCCCAATTAGCCTGGCTTTTCCGTCGTCACTTATTTCCCAATATTTAGGACAAATTGCCGCACAGGAGCCACAACCAATACATTTTTCATGCTCTTGAATTATTCTCATAAGTTTCTTATTTTACATTAAAATCGTTTGAATAAAACCTGTTATTTTCGTTAAACAAGTCGTCCGCACTACAGCCTATACAGGCAGGCAAAGCAATTCTATGAATTCCTGTTTTTACAGTTGGAATTTCAAGCTCAAATGCTTTAACTTTATTTGAATCAACACAGTCATAAATTATATCTTCTTCAGGACACTCTTTGTATCTATAATTATTCCATGCACCTTCATTTTTTTCAAAGTAATATGGATAGCAAGAAGAAAAACAAATCTTCTCTTCTAGATTATTCTCTATTTTAATTCTTAACTTATCGCCCACTGAATAATCACTACCGTCGGTATTAACTTTTACGCCTTCAACATTTCTAGGGATTAGAAAAGAAAGTGTTACTATAATTACTAAAATAATTAAACCAGCTATTATTATTAAAAAATCTTTTTTGTTCATTTTTTATTACCTCCAAATAATTTTATCTTTTCTTCGACCTTTTTTTGGATAGCTTTTTCAACAACAGAGATGATTTTATATGGTTTAATTTCTTTCTTTTTTAGAGCTTTTAAGAAATTTTGTTTCCAAATAAGCCTTATTTCAGTATTGATATTGATCTTCACCACCCCAAGCTTAATAGCCTTCTTGATTTGCAATCTACTAATACCTGACCCTCCATGCAAGACAATAAAAGAGTTTATTTTACTAACTTCTTTTAATCTCTTAAGGTCTAGTTTAACCTTTTTATGCATTCCATGAATGTTGCCCACAGATGGTGCTATACTATCTACCCCCGTTTCTTTAACAAACTTCTCAATATCCTCTAGGGATACTTGACCCTCCTGACCTATTGATTCTATTTCTCCTTCAACTAAAACCCCTTTCTTATGAGCATACCTTACTATCTTTTTAGCATATTCTGTATTTTTTTCAAGAGGCAAGTCAGATCCGTCAAAATGAACAGCCGAAAAACCATAGTCAACACACTTCTTAATTAAGTTTAAATCTCTCCCATGATCAAGGTTTAAAAAAATAGGAGCTGATCCCCTCCGCCAGCTGGCGGATTTATTCTTAGAAATCTCTACCAAAGCCACTACTTCTTCAAGTCCTATATAATTTAATTCCCCTTCCGATGTTCCTAATATGATTGGTGCTTGTAAATTCTTGGCTCCAGCTAAAATCCCCCTTAATTGGTCAAGAGTAGAAAAGTTAAACTGCCCAATAGCATATTTATTTTCTTGTGCTTTTTTTAATACTTCCTTCAGCATAATTATATAAATTGTGTCACAATTTATTTTTTATAATTTTGACCTTTTTAAATTTATCTTCTTTTTTTAATAAACCATTCTTAGCTCCTTGTTCCTGTAGGCAAGAATTAGCGTTAGCTATTCCTAATTGAATAGCCTCCTCTATGTTATCCTTAAATCTTATTAAACCAGAAACAAAACCTGAGCCAAAAGAATCGCCAGCTCCAGTTCTATCCACTATCTTTATTTTACCAGGTTTTGCTTTGTAAAGATAGTTTCCATTAGAAACAACAACGCCATTAGCTCCCTTAGTCATTATAGCAATACCTGGACACATTTTATCTATCGCCTTAAAAATTTCCGCCTCTTTCTTGAAAGGTATTTCAGTCAAAATAGAGGCCTCCTCTTGATTTATTAGCAAAACATCTACTTTATCTATAATTTTTCTGAGATTTTTTAGACCAAGCTGAGAATTACTTGGATTAAAGGCAACTCTAATTTCATTAATTTTTGCGAAGTCAACAATGTCTTTTGTTATGTTAGCAAGCTTTCCAGACAACGGAGCCAAGTAAAACCATTTAGCTTTTAATTTACTCCAAGGAATATCTTTTTCACTTAGCATTTCAGAAGCTCCTCTATACGCCAAAATAGTTCTGTCTTTATCGGAGCCAGAATCTAAAATCACTGAATAATTGGTTGGTTTTAGTTTATTCTTAAAAACTAAACTGCAATCAATACCAGATTCTTTCAATTTGTTAATAACTTCGTTACCAAAAACATCATCTCCTACCGCCCCACAATAAGCCGTTTTAAATCCTTGCTTTTTAAAAGAAACCGAGGTGTTTGTTCCACCTCCACCAGAAGCAAAGTTTATATCACTAACATCTCTTTTAGATCCCAAATTAAAACAAAGTCCCTTGCTACTAATAAACCTTTTACTTCTAACAAAATGAGGCTTTTCCAAATCCAAAAAAGTATCCCAAGTCGCCGATCCAAATGTTATAATATCATACATATTTTATAATCATTTAATATTGTTTAATTCCCAGGGATAAATAAAGTTTTTATTTTCCTTCTTCTTTTCTCTTAACCCTAAGCAGAAATATTGATTCAAATCGTATTTCTCCAAAAAATAATTTATTGATCTCTTAGAAAAAGAATTAAAATTAATTTTTGTTTCAATGGGAATTATTTTGTTTTGAATCTTTAAAATAAAATCAATTTCTTTTTTATCTTTAGTCCGCCAAAAATTAATTGAGTCCTTACCGAAATTTTTTACTAATTCTGAAAAAGCAGTGGTTTCAAAAATCTCTCCTAAAATTTGAGGGGAAATTATTTTTAACCATAAAAGATGAGCAAGACCTGAATCGTAAAAATATATTTTCGGTGTTTTAAAAAGTTCTGAACGCAAATTTTTAGAAAACGGTTTAACTAATTTAATAACATAAGTATTTTCTAAAATAAAAAGATAGTGTTGGATTGTTTGTTTAGCTAATCGACAGGTATTAGCCAATTCTTCAACGTTTAAAAGTTTCCCCGTTTGAGATGCTAAAATTTCTAAAAGTTTATTAAATTTTTCTATTTCTTTAACTTCGGCCAAGTCCCTAATATCTTTTTTCAGATAAGTATCCACGATTTGCCAAAGATATTTTTCTTTTTTTTCTTTCTCTGAAATCAAAGAAATTTTAGGATAACTCCCGAAGAGAACAAACTCCTCGAATAAAATTCTTAATTCCTGTTCTTTTATTTTAGTTAAAACTAATTTTAATCCTTTTTTATAGTTCTTAAAGATTAAAAACTCTTCGAAAGAAAGACCAAAAATTTCAAAAACTAAAGCACGACCAACTAAGGCCTTGCTTATTTTTTTTCTTATTTCAAAAGTAGAAGAACCAGAAACAATTAATTTAAAATTTCCATAATGGTCGCTAATTAATTTCAGAAAATTTGTTGGATCATTTAAATATTGAATTTCGTCAATTAAAACAAAAATTTTTTCATTTAAATCAAAACCTTGTTCTAAAAGGATCTTTTCTAAGCTTTCTGGACCTTGATTCAAAAGTTCTAAATATTTTCTTTCTTCTAAATCAAGATAAAAAACTTGCTTCTTTCTTTGAAGGAGAAAATTTTTCAGCCAATATAAAATAAAGGTTTTTCCAACTTGTCGAGCTCCGCAAAGAATAAGCAATTCTTTTTCATCAAGATATTTTAATATCTCGTCTATTACTTTTCTTTTATATATTTTTTCTCTTATTTCTATCATATTTATATGTTTAAACTTTTCTATAACTACACTTTCATTTTAGTTTAACCTAAATTAAAGTCAACTCTTGAACCTGTGGATAAACTCATATATCTATTTTAAAACCACATTATGCTCCTCCAGCCCCTCAACATACAACTGCCTAATCTGTGCCTCTGATAAAGCCTCGTCATAAATTCTAACATTGTCTATATATCCATTAAAATTATTTGAAGCCACGCGGAAATTAGATATACTACCAATAACTCTATTAATGTAAATCCTCTTAATGTTTTATTTCTCATTTTCATATATTTATTTTATGGAACCGTGGACTAGTCCACGGTTCCATGATTATTTTGTTTTCTATTTTTGTTTTTGTTTGTTTTTGTTATTTTCTTTGATGAAAGATTCAGGATGGTTTTTATTACGGTGTCGGGGTTTAGAGACATGCTTTCTATGCCTTCTTTTAGGAGAAATTCAGCGAACTCTGGTATATCACTAGGTGCCTGGCCACAAATTCCGATATATTTCTTTCTTTTCTGACATGTCTTAATAACACTAGTAATCATTTCTATAACAGCTGGATCCATTTCATTGGTCATGTGAGCTATGCGAGCATTGTCTCTGTCTATTCCCAATACTAATTGTGTTAAATCATTACTTCCTATAGACATTCCATCAAAAACATCTAAAAACTTATCGGCCATAATTACATTAGAAGGAATTTCACACATCACATATACTTTTATATCCTTAAGACCAAATTTACTTATTAGGCCTCTAACGACTTTTCCTTCTTCAACAGTTCTACAAAATGGAACCATAATAGTAATATTCTTTAAACCAAATACTTCTCTGGCTCTTTTAATCGCCTGACATTCCATCTTAAAAGCTGGCTGAAATTGTTCATCAATATATCTTGAAGCGCCCCTAAAACCAATCATTGGGTTTGATTCTTCGCCTTCGTATAATTCCCCTCCAATTAAATTTCTGTATTCATTGGTTTTAAAATCAGAAAATCTAACAATAACTTCCTTCGGATAAAAAGCCGCTCCTATCTGGGCAATTCCCTCAGCTAACTCTTTAACAAAAAATTCTCTTTTATCTTTATGCTCTACAGTAAGATCGCTTATTTGTTTCTTTAGCTTTTTATCTTTTAAGGTTTTAAAATTATATAGAGCTAATGGATGAATCCTTATTTTTTCAGCAATAATAAACTCTTCTCTAGCCAAGCCAACTCCTTTATTAGGTATAAAAGAAGATTTAAAAGCAATGTCCGGAGCCCCAATATTCATCATTATCTTTGTTTTTAAATTAGGGACTTTCTCCAAATTATATTCTTTAATCTCAAAAGGGACTTCTCCTTCAAATATCCTTCCACTTAATCCTTGTGTGCAATCTACTGTAACCACTTTACCATTTTTTAATTTTTTGGTTGCGTACTGAGTTCCGACGATAGCTGGAATGCCTAATTCTCTTGAAACAATAGCTGCGTGAGCTGTTTTCCCCCCTTCGTCAGTAACAATTGCCGAAGCCAAACGCATGATAGGAACCCAATCGGGGTCAGTCATTTTAGTAACCAACACTTCCCCTTCTTTAAATTGGTTCATTTTAGATACATCTGAAATAATATGAACCTTGCCTATTCCAATTTTATCTCCAACAGCGATGCCTTCTAAAATTGGTGCTTTTTTATTCTTTATTTTGTATTCTTGATAAACCTTGCCTAGTTTAGGATTATAGATTGTTTCTGGTCTTGCTTGAACAATAAATAATTCTCCTGATTTCCCATCTTTAGCCCATTCTATATCTTGATGTTTGCCATAATGTTCTTCAATTTTACATCCCCATTCAGCCAAAGTTAAAATGTCCTTATCTGATAAAGAAAATCTTAACTGATCCTTTGGATTTACTTTCACCTCTTTCAATCCACCATTTTTAGCATAAATATATTTCTTATGCTTCCGACCTAAATTCTTAAGAATAATTGACTTGTATCCTTCTTTTAATGTTGGCTTGAAGACATAAAATTCATCTGGAGTAATTAATCCTTTAACAATCATTTCTCCTATTCCCCAAATTGAGCTTATAGAAACAACGTCTTTAAAACCAGTTTCTGTATCCACGGTAAACATAACTCCTGAAGCGTTCAAATCGCTTCTAATCATTTTCTGAATCCCCACGGAAAGAGCAATCTTCAAATGATCAAATCCTTTTTCTTCACGATAGGCAATAGCTCTATTAGTGAACAAAGAAGCAATGCAACCTTTAATGGCTTTAAATAGATCCTCGTCACCACTAATATTAAGAAATGTTTCCATTTGACCAGCAAAGCTAGCTGTCGCTAAATCTTCTGCTGTTGCCGAAGAACGAACAGCAACATCAACCTCTTTTTGGTGATACTTCTTAGAAAGCTTTGCGTATGACCTAGAAATCTTCCTTTTTAAGTCTTTGGGGATTTCTGCGTTTAATATTAAGCCCCTAACTTCTTTCCCTGTTTTTATAAGATTATTTATATCTTTGGGATTAAATTTAGAAAATATTTCTTTTATTTCTTTATCAATTTTATTCTCTTTTAAAAAATACCAGAAGGCCTTTGATGTTAAGGTAAAGCCATCTGGTATGTTTACGCCTTGCTTGGTTAATATTCTAAACATCTCACCCAAAGATGCATTTTTGCCTCCAACTAAAGCTCCGTCTTTGGCATTGATTTGTTTGTACCAAAGTATATATTTAAATTTCTTTATCATATTTTATTTTATTTTATATATTATATCATTTTTTAATCTTTTGGGCGATGGCTAGTTCTTCGTTTGGCTTTATAGCTAAGATTTTAGTTTTATCGAATATCTTTAAATCTTTGGTTATCATTTTTCTAATTCTGGCTGAACCGTAGCCGATTGCTCCGGTAAAGATTAATAGGTCGCAACCACCTAAAATTGCGTAATATGCTCCAATATATTTTTGAATTCTATAAACATACATATCCAAAGCAAGCTTTGCCTTCTTATCTTTTCTTTTCAAAACATCTCTCATATCCACTTCTCCACAAATAGCTTTTATGCCTGATTCTTTATTTAGAATATGTTCTGCTTTTCTGCCAAGTTTTATAACAATACATGGATCAATATCTCCCGAACGAGTCATCATCATAAGACCCTCCATCGGCGTATAGCCCATTGAAGTGTCAATCGGCTTACCATTCTTAATCGCCGTGATACTCGCACCTCCCCCCAAATGAACGCTGATTATTTTCTTCTTAGGATGTTTGTTGCCAACATATTCGTGAGAGATACCATGGAAGCCAAACCTTTTAAAATTACCCGGAACTGGATAAATAGACACCTTGTCAGATAAATCTTTGTAAAACCCTGTATCAAAAACAACTATTTGTTTCACTTTTGGAAACACTTGAGAAGCAATTTTTATCCCTAAAATATTGAAAGGATTATGCAAAAGAGCTAAGCTTCTCAATTTCTTTAATGCCCTTAGAGTTGATTTATTAATTTCAACTGGTTTTCTAAACTTTTCTCCACCATGAACAAAACGATGACCAATCAAATCTATATTTTGATCTATATTTTTTAGGTCAGTTTTTAAATCTCTGAAGTTTTTTGGCTGACCCTTTTTCTTCAACTTCAAATTTTTATCAAAAAGCTTCCATTTTATAGATTGGCTTCCACAATTTAATATTAGTATCATGTATTTATTCTTTTATCAAATGTCCTTTGGTTTTTTTATTTATTCCAGCGGCGTTGGCTTCATCAGTATCAATGTGCATAGATAATTTAAAATCTTTACTTACTCTTACCTTTATTTTATCAAATATCAAACCCCTATCTCCGCCAACCTTAACTGAAGCATATTTTTTTAATTTTAAACATTTAGCCTCTTCTGGGTTGCAATGAATATGTCGTTGAGCAATAATCACACCTCTCTTTATTTTTAATTTCTTTTTATTCTTTTTGTTAATCAAGGTAATGCCAGGAGTGAATATAACATCACCTGATTTTCTTATAGGTGGCCTAATCCCCAAATAAAAGGCATCTGTTAAAGATATTTCTACTTGAGTGTTTTTGCGAACTGGCCCAATAATCCTAACAGTTAATTCTTTGGAGCCATTCTTAACAACCAGTTCTTCTTTAGAAGCAAAATCTAATGGCTGATTAAGCTCTCTTAGCTTTTTCAATTTATATCCATCACCAAAAAGCTTCTCAAGATCCTTTTGAGATATATGCATATGTCTTGCCGAAACCTCTATTGGAATTTTCCTTCCCATGTTAATTCATTATACTATTATTAAGTAAAATAGACAAAACAAAAAAGTGTGAATAAAAAAATTGCCAAGAATCACAAAAACTCACGATCGTGAGTTTTTATGATTTATGTTAGACACCTGGTGTCTAACATGCTTTATCTTCTAGGAGAATATCTACTTTTTTCAATAAGGAATCCACGTTAGTCAAAATTTCATCTTTAAATTCCCGAAATTCATTTTTTGTAACAAAAAGTTCCTTTAATTCAGGGATTAAAACTTTTTGATTATATTCATTAAACTCATCTCTCGTAATAAGCTTATTTAATCTTTCGTCAAAAGCAGGAAGCAACACTTTTTGAGTGTAGTCTGTTAAATCATTTAATGTTAATGGTTTTTGATTTTCGTTCTCCATGTTTTTATTATAACTTGCTTGCGACGAGGTTGGCAAACTGAGCTAAGTGGCAAGAATAACCATGTTCGTTGTCATACCAGCCAATGACTTTAACTAGAGTTCCGTGAACATCTGTTAGAGCTGAATCAACGGTAGCACAGTAGCTATCACCAATATAGTCAGTTGAAACTAACGGTTCTTTTTCAACTTTTAATATACCATTAAATTCTTTTAGCTTAGATGCTTTCTCAAAAGCATTATTAACTTCATCTATTGTTGTTGACTTCTCAACCTCAACAACCAAATCTACTACAGAAACCGTTGGCGTTGGAACTCTTAAAGCAATTCCGTTAAGTTTACCATTTAATTCGGGAATAATCTTGCCAATTGCCTTAGTGGCTCCAGTTGACGTTGGAATAATATTTAGAGCAGCTGCTCTCGCTCTTCTTAAATCTTCGTGGGGCAAATCAAGTAATTTCTGATCGTTGGTGTAACTATGAATAGTCGTCATAAAGCCGATCTTAATTTTAAAATTGTCATTTAATACTTTGGCTATTGGAGCTAGGCAATTAGTCGTACAGGAACCCATATCCATAACATCATATTCTTTAAGATCGAGGTCTTTATCATTAACTCCCAAAACAAACCCAGGAATTTCTTCTGATTTAGCCGGTGCTGAAAGAATAACCTTTTTAGCTCCAGCTTTAATATGTTTTTGAGCATCCTCTAATTTTCTAAAATAACCGGTACATTCTAAAACAATGTCTACGCCTAATTTTTTCCAAGGAAGTTTTTCTGGATCTTTCTCAGACAACATCTGAGCATTAATACCTCCTTCATATTTTCCATATATAGAGTCATGTTTTAAAAGATGAAGAAGAGTTTCGTTATCAGTTAAATCGTTAATGGCAACAACTTCTAAGTCGGGATAGTTTTTAGCTATCTCTCTAAACACAGCTCTGCCAATACGACCAAAACCGTTAATTGCTATTTTAGTCATGATATTAATTAATCCTTAATGTTTAATAAATTAGCTATTTTTATCTTATCAAACCCAATTATAATCTCTCCATCAATATCAACAACAGGTACTCCCATTTGACCTGATTTCTTAATCATATCATCAAGCTGAACTTTGTCTTGAGAAACATCGACTCCTTCAAAAGCGATATTATTGTCTTTTAAATACTCCTTAAGAGTAACACAATAAGGACAACTAGGTGTTGAATAAACCTTTACCTTTGCCATAATTAATTAAAATTAAATACTATTAATTAAATCCTGAACCTGACTGCAGACCTCAGCCGGCTGATTGTTTGTTAGCTTGCAAATTAAAGCTGTAAGATTTTTAACATTCTCTTCCTCCCCCAAATTTTCTCCAGAACCAACTCTATAATATTTACCACCTATAATTGTAGTTGGGATATATCCATCTTTACTATACTTACTAAAAACATCTCCATCAGCATCAGAATCCATATTATTATGGAATGATATTTGTCCTTCAAACTTTTTAGCCACTTCTTCCATTATTGGATGTTCCCACTTGCAATGAGGACATGTTTCAGATCCAAAAAAGTAAATAGCTGGTTTTCCATCTTCCATAATAACTTCGTCATTACTAACAAAGAAATTGCCAATAGTTGTACTTGTATCACTTTCTTCACTCTCTTTATTAAAATCTGCTAAATTAATAGTTTGAGGGAATATTAGTTGACCGTCTTTGGTTATTCTCCAATCAACTTCTTCTTCTTCAACGCTAAATTTAACCTTATATAGCCCGTTTTCTTCTACAATTTCAACTAAAGAGGCCTCTGCTTGACCTTGCAGTACTGTTTCGTTAATAAAACTCATTACTTTTTCTGATGCCTCCTCTAAAGATATCTCTCCCCCATTAGATTTTGAATTAGTAAAAACAACTACTCCGGCTATCAAAACACCGACTATAATAATGGCTACTGGTATAAATAATTTATTGTTCATATAAGTCCTACTTGTTTACTTTATTATGTCCCGTAGAAGAAATTTGAAAGATTTTTCTGTTGAAAAATCAATTTACGAAAGTATTCAAATTTTCTCTACGGGATTATGTCCTAATATTATCAAACAATCTCTTTTTTGGCAAGCCCGCTTTATTAATATCATATTCTAACAAAGCTCCGTATCCAATTTCAACATTAATAACATCCTTGTCAGATATCTTTTCAATATGCTTTACCAGGGCTCTTAAAGGATTATGACTACTAACAATCAAAACATTCTTGCCTGCTTTCAAATCTTTCTCAACATACTTTTCATAGAAAGGAACAATTCTTTTCTTATAAACATCTTTCATGCTTTCTCCACCTCCAGGAGGAGCGGTATTATAGTCTCTTCTCCATAATTGAACTTTTTCTTCACCATATTTTACCATCGTCTTTTTTTTGTCTAAACCTTCCAGCGATCCATAGTGACGCTCATTCAAATTTTCGCTAACATAAACCGGCATAAAGTTTCTTGGACCTTCAAAATAGTCGCCCCATTTTTGGGCCTTTCCACCATCCCGAGGAATAAAAATTGGATATTTTTGTTTGCCGGCTTCTAAAACACGAACCACCGTATCAACATTCCTGAAAAGAGGTGATGTAAAAACCTCGTCTATACGAGTTTTGAAAATCTCCTTAGCTTTTTTAACCGCATCTTTCCTTCCCTCTAAACTAATCGGCATATCCGTCCAACCAGAAAACCGATTCTCTTCATTCCACTGCGATTTTAAATGTCTCAATAAAAATAACTTTGCCATAAATTTTTTGTTAATTTAATTCAGATTCTATTTTTAGTAATCTATTGTATTTTGCTAGGCGTTCGCCACGAGCGGGAGCACCTGATTTTATATAATCAGCCGAAACACCAACTGCCAAGTCAGCAATAAAACTATCTAGAGTTTCTCCAGATCTATGAGAAACAATTATTTTCCATTTATATAACTTAGCTAACTTCACGGCTTGTAATGTTTCTGTGACAGTTCCTATTTGATTAGGCTTTATAATGACTCCGTTACAGGCCTTTTTGATATATGCCAGTCTCATTCTATTAATGTTAGTGGTAAGCAAGTCGTCCCCCACTATGGCTATTTTCTTTCCAAGCTTAGTTGTAATTTTCTTAAACGAACTCCAATCTTCTTCGCCGAAAGGATCTTCAATAAAGGCAATGGGATATTTCTTAACTATATTTTGGTAAAACTTAATGTCGTATTTATCTTTCTTAAATTGCGAAGCGGCAACATCTAAACCAATTTTAATATTCTTCTTTCTAATTATTTTTCTTAATAACTCTAAAACTTCCAAGCCATCATTAATTCTAGGAGAAAAACCTCCTTCATCTCCAAGATTGGTTGATTGTCTCCCATATTTTTTTGATATTACTTCTTTTAAATCATGATATATTCTAGCTCCCTTTTTTAAATTACTCTTAAAGGTCTCTCCTTGAGGAATAATCATAAATTCCTGGATATCTAGTTTATTCCCAGCATGAACTCCCCCGTTAATCACATTAAAACATGGTTTTGGCATAGTCCGAATCCGAACCCAATTTCCAGATATTTTTTTTATATACTCGTATAGAGGCTTCTTTCTAGCAAACGCTCCTGCCCGACAAACAGAAATAGAAACAGCTAATATAGCATTGGCTCCTAAATTACTTTTATTACTAGTTCCATCTAATTTAATTAAAAATCGGTCTATCTTTTTTTGTTTTTTTTCATTAAACCCTTTTAATTTTTTAGCGATAATATTATTTATATTATCTATCGCTTTTGATGTTTTTATCTCCACCGCTTCATTTTTTCCAACTGAAGCACCTGAAGGAACAGAGGTCTTAAAAATACCCTTGTTTGTTTCAAGCTCAACCTCAATAGTTGGATCCCCTCTTGAGTTCAAAATCTCCCTTGCTCTTATGTCCTTAATCATTTACTTAATTTATAATCATTAAAATAATGGTTTAAAAATGCTTTTCGGAGGACTTCCGCAGAAGTCCGAGAACGAAGCTGGCAAATTTCCGCAGAAATTTGAACAGCTGTTATTTTAAAACTATTATTTTAATGATTTATTTACTTTTAAGTCTTTGAATATAGTTATGAGCGGCGAGAGCAGTTTTAGCTCCTTCGCCAGCTGCGGTAACCACTTGCTTGAAAACTCCTTCATTCATATCTCCAGCAGCAAAAATTCCTGGAGTACTTGTTTCACATGTTTCTGGTTTAACCTTAATTTCATCTCTTTCATTAAAATTAACTAAGCCCTTAGCATAAGAAGTTGCTGGCATATAGCCAACTTCTACAAATACACCTTGAACTTCAACTGATTTTTCTTCTTTTGTTTCTTTGTCTTCGTAAGTTACATATTCCACAAAATCCTTTCCGTGAATCTCTTTCAGCTTAACATTGGTAATTATTTCCGCCTTACCTGTTTGATTAACTAATTTTTGGTTTGATTCAAAGGCCTTAATTTCTGAACCAAATTCTAATATATATATTTTTTTAACAATTTTTGAAAGAAATATAGCTGTTTCAAAACCAGCGTTGCCTCCACCTATAACAGCCACTGTTTTATTAGCAAAGATTGGTCCATCACATAGAGCACAATAACTAACACCTTTACCAATATATTCTTTCTCTCCAGGAACTTCTAACGGACGAGGATCAGCCCCTGAAGCAAATATAATAGATGTGGCTTCAAATTCTTTTTTAGTTTTAGTTAAAACAACAAAGTTTTCATCTCTCTTCTCAACCCTTAAAACTTCGTTCATCTCAATATCAATCTTATTACTCTTTAAATGTTCTTCCATCTTTTTAATTAAATCGGGGCCTGATATTTTAGAAAACCCAGGATAGTTCTCAATATCAACAGCTTTTTTGCCAATCTGCCCACCAAATTCTTTGGTAATTAAAAGCGCATTAACGCCCAACCGAGCAATATATATCCCAGCTGATATCCCAGCCGGCCCACCACCAATAATTATCAAATCATATTTCATATATTCATTTTACACTATTTTGAAGAAAAATAAAAAGGCCCTGCAAGATTTACTCTCGCAAGACCGTTTTTGAACTAGCCTAGTTCTACAACTTCAATCGCTTTAATATCCAAAGAAAGTGTTTCTTCTCCGTCACTGTGATAATTGAATGCCAGAGAAGCACCCAACCCTTTTCCGCCATAATATCCATATAGCACCATTGCCCCTCCCATTTGTCTTATAAGATTCTGGAAGTGTTTATCGGGATGAGCGGCAAAAGCAAATTCTTTTCCAAGTTTAAGAATTCTTTTTGGTGATTCTGGAAATTTAAGACATATTTATTCATATTTATAAATTACATAAAACGCCACGATCGTGACGTTTAATGTAAAATACTAAGAGTGAGTAAAGCTTAGCTTTACTCATCTTACAGAGAATAGATTTTTAGTTCTTTGAGAGGATAGTGTTTTTTATTGTATGCGACAAGAGTTAAATCGTTTAGAATACAAGTCGTTGCAATCAAAGCATCTGGAACTGATAAGGTAATACCTTTCTTTTTATAATTTTTAATAAATTCTCCTGTCTGGTTGGCTACATTTTTATCAATATTATAAACATTGAGTGAATTTAAAAATTCTAAGGTTTCCTCCTCTTCTCCCTCTCTGACACCCAGCTGAACTTCAACGATAGAGATTGGCGAACAAGCAGGCACACCTAATTGCTGAATCTTTCTAAGTAAATCTATTGTTTCTTTTTTCCCACGTAACGCCCAGATAATAACATCTGAATCAATTAAAAATTTAGACATAATTATATGCTACTTATGGATTCTTTCTAATCTTTTAATGTAAGATTTTCTTAACTCTCTAATATAGCTATTAACATCGTTTTTCCTATTCTTCCAAGCCCCCGCTGTTTTTTCTAGAACTCTTGAAAAATTCTCTTTGGCTAATTTTTCTTTTGTTGCTTCTACCACAAAACTACTTCTTTTTCTTTTACCGATTGTTTCATCAATTGTTTCAAGAAGATCTTTAGGAAAAACTAAATGGGTTTTATTTTTTTCTAGTATTGTTTTCATATTAACATTAAAGATTAAATTTATATGTTACTTTTATATTAACAAATCATATACCATTGTCAATACCTACAAAATAGTACATGCAAAGCTAAGCTTTGCTTACCTTGAGGATAATAAAAGTAATTAAACCCCCCATTAGGGCTGTTATCAATTGAGGCCAGGCCATCATCATAATTATCTTCTCGGGTAAGTTTTGTTTAATAAAGAAATTAATAATAAATGAACTCGTTCCAAATAAAAATAGAAACTTTAGTAAGCTTGCTAAAACTATCGAAAATCCAAAGCTCTTTTTTCTTAAAAAATTAAAAGATAAAACCAATATAGCGTTACTAACAATAATAAAAGGAATCATAGGAATAAGAGGCAAGGGAAGTAAACCAGTAAAAAGAGAAAAAATACTAGGTAGAAAACTAATTAATAATCCGGCTGTTATTCCCAGATAGGTAGTTGACAGAAACAAAAGAGCGTTAACAATTGAACCGGTTACAAATTGTTGTTTTAATAAGGGTGCAAAGATTGCTAAAACTAAAAAGATAGCGAAAAGACTTGTTTTGGCTAAAACTTTCTTTTGAACTAAATCTAAAACGATGGATTTTACTTTTTTCATATTTTTTTAACCAAACCCCTCTTCTTCTTGCTATAGGAAGTGTGAAGAATTTTATGATTTAATTTTTTATCTTTTAAAAAATCCTGATATATTTTTTTAACAATTGGGTTCTCATGAGCTTTCCTTATTTTTTTCTTTTGATCAATAGCATAAAGGCTTAAGGCCCTTTTTTCGCGTACTTCAACGTTTGTCGGAATCGGTTGTCCTCCACCACCGACACAGCCACCCGGACAGGCCATTACTTCAATACAAGTATAACCTTCTTTTCCCCCAGATTTAATTTCATCTAAGAATTGCTTAGCTAAACCCAAGCCGTTGATAACGGCTATTTTTCTTGTTTTAGAACCAATCTTTACTTCTGCCTCTTTAATTCCTTGCATACCTCGAACTTGTTTAAATTCAACATTCTTTAATTCTGTATTAGTAAGCTTTTCATAAGCTGTTCTAAAAGCTGACTCCATAACACCACCGCTAACTCCGTAAATAACTCCTGCTCCTGAAGGATCTCCAAATATATTATCCATTTTTTCTGGTTTTATTTTCTTTAAATCAATCTTGTGTCTTATTAATAATTTAGCAAATTCTCTAGTGGTAAGAACATAATCAACTGGCCTCATACCTAAAACATTATTTTCCGGTCTAATAATCTCATATTTTTTAGCCGTACAAGGCATAATAGAAACAACAAAAATCTTTTTAGGATCTATCTTCTTTTCCTGAGCCCAATAGGTCTTAATTAAACCTCCTAAGATAACTTGGGGCGAACGAGTGGTAGAAAGATTAGGAATAAATTCCGGGTATTTTTGTTCTAAGAACTTGACCCAGGAAGGACAGCAAGAGGTAAAAACAGGAAGGTTTTTATTTTTTTTAATTCTTTCTACAACTTCTAGAGCCTCGGAGGAAGTTGTAAAATCAGCGCC
>JAHJSY010000012.1 GCA_018830125.1 Patescibacteria group bacterium
AGGACCAGCCCAAATTATTGTCTCACTTTTATTAATAATATCCAAAAATATCTTTATTGTTTTTGGCCCAATATCTAGCTTATTATTATAATCAACGGGAGTATATAGCTTATCAGATTTTATTTTTAAATCAAAGCTAATTTTCCCGCCGATAAGAACACTATCAGCTATCTCTAGGAAATTTTTAATTACTTTGGCCTTGCTTTCAATCTTAGCTCCGCCAATTATTGCCGTTAACGGACGTTTCGGGTTTTTTAAAACCTTGGAAAGAACTTCTATTTCCTTCTCCAGCAAAAGCCCAGCTCCTGATGGTAGGTATTTAGTTATTCCAACAATTGAAGCGTGTTTTCTATGACAAACACCAAAAGCATCATTGATATAGATATCGGCAAAAGAAGCAAGCTCTTTTGAAAAAGATTGACTGTTAACTTCTTCGCCTTTGTTTAATCTTAAATTGTCTAAAAACTCTATGTCCTTAATATCTATGTATTTACTCAATCTTTCCCATGTAGAAGCCAAGTTTCTTGCATCAGAGCGATGAGTTGCTAAAACAATAATAGCTCCTTTGTTTCGGAGGTAGGTTATGGTGGGAATAGTTTGCTTAATCCTGAAGTCATCTTGAACTTCGCCATTATTATTCAAAGGCACATTAAAATCAACCCTCAATAATACTCTCTTATTTTTTACATCAAAATCTTTAACTGTTTTCATTTTCATCTTTTTCTTCCATTGCTTCACTTAAGCTTTCTCTTAATTCTGATAAATCAACCTTTTTCCTCTCTTTTTTTCTATTAAAAGAAACTGCTTCTTGATCAAATGCCTTTTCTAGAGAAATCCCTTGTGGAGCGGGCTTCTTTGTTTTCTTCAAACAATTCTTACAATAGATAGGTCTTTTCCCATCTGGTTCAAAAACAACTTTCGTTGATTTTCCACAAGAAGCACAAACTGCGTCATACAAAACCTGCTCAGCTTTCTTCATCGGCATAGATGTTTCCATTATATTTTCAAGTCCAGCCCATTCAATTATATCTTGATCAACTTTTTGACGAGAATTAGCATATCTTTCACGAGATTCATTAATAATTTTATCAACATTAGAGATCTTTTCTGCTTCAAATGGTGGCAAAGTTGTTGCCGAAAAAGGCCGACCAGCCAAACCATCAATCATTAATTTCAAATAAATATTATACTTAGCTAAATTAACAATATCGGTAGCATAGAATTCAGGAGAAAACTCTTTTTCTATAAATTCCGCATCTTCAGCACCTATTCTGAATGATATCAAGGTTCCGACATTACCAAAAACAGCGTCTCTAACCGTTTCATCCATTTGAGTTATATATTGATGAGCTAAAATCAAAGCCAGCCTATATTTTCTAGCTTCAGAAAGAATGTTAGCAAATGATTCGGTGGCAAAGTTTTGGAATTCATCAACATAAAGAAAGAAGTCCTTTCTTTCAACTTCGGGAATATCAACCCTAGACATGGCTGCTAATTGAAGCTTAGTAATAAGCAAAGCTCCTAAAAGACGAGAGTTATCTTCTCCAATGCGTCCTTTAGATAAATTCATTATTAAAATCTTCTTACCATCCATTATTTCTCTCATATTAATAGTTGATTTCACTTGTCCAATAATATTCCTAATAAGAGGAGCTGATATGAACTGACCAACTTTATTTTGGATAGCAGCTGTTGCTTCAGTTTCATATTTTTGAGCATAACGAGCAAACTCATTAACCCAGAATGATTTAACAATCGGATCAGTAACTTTTTCAACCACCTTTTTACGAAAGTCAGGGTCAGAAAGCATTCTATTTATTCCAAGCAAGGTAGAACCAGGATATTCTAAAAGAGCTAAAATAGTATTATTTAAAATATATTCCATTCTTCCTGACCAAACATCTGGCCAAATTTTCTTAAAAGCACCCATTAACCCACCAGCAACTAAATGACGATAAGCTAAACCAACATTCTCCATAACGTTAAAAGCAATCGGAAAATCTAGATCGCCGGGGTTGATATAAACAACGTCGTTAATCCTACTTGAAGGCACATACTTAAGTAATTCTTCGGCCGCTTCACCATGAGGATCAACAAAGCCGACACCATTACCGTTTTGAATATCCTGAATAGCCATATTCTGCAACATGGCCGTTTTCCCCATGCCAGTTTTACCAATAACATAAACGTGACGACGACGATCGTCAATTTTTATACCAAACTTTTTTTCGGTATTTCTAAAATTAGTTTGTGCAAAAAAATTAATTTCACTCATCATTCTGTCGGCAGACCCGTAGGAGCCTCACCTTTTTTAGTTTCAATTCTTTTAATAAATGGGGCTGGAGCAGAGCTTTTTCCCGGAAAATGAAATATACTGGCTAATTCTTCTACATTTAAAACAAAGCTAGATGGAAATTTTCTACTTCCCGGAAATAAGGGGTGATTCCTTTTAGCATAATTACTAAACATTTTTCTTTTTCTTGAGTATAGTTTTCTCTCATAAAAAACATTTCTAAAGAAAAGCAGTTTTTTAGGAATCTTTGTTATGAACGGCTGGCCATAAGGAACAAGCATATTAAGATTTTGAGTGGCAAAATTAGAAAAATACGATAAGGCAAGACGGAGCTTCGGTTTAAAGAAAACATCTTTCTTGCCAAGATAAATGAATCTAATGTTTGTATTAAAACCTCTTTTAGCCATTTTCCTCTCTATAGCACTAACAACGTCTCTTTCTCCCATTGTTAGTTTCATTTCAGGAGGAAGGAGTTCTTTTTTTTCTTCTTTAATAGCTCCTCCAGGAAGATTTCCGGCGACAAGAAGGTCGGCTGCTTCTAAAAGCATTGATTTATAAGGTGGTTTCTTTTCTATTCTTTTAGAAAGTTCGTCTCTTATTTTTTCTCCTTCTGTTACCCACGAAACTTCCTGATTGGTAACTGGACTAGCGGTTATTTGGACCCAAAGCTCTTCGCCTTTTTCTATTTTAGCCATAGATTCAAGTAAAGTTGCTATGGGATCAATCCTTTTTTCTTCTAAGGCCTCTCTCTCTGATTCAAACTCTAAATAGGTTTTAATTGGATAAGGACTAGGTTTCAATGGTTTATAATCCGCACCCCAAAGATCCCAATCTTTATTAGGAATATCGCTAGGAATACGCTTAACATAATCCTCAACAACTGAAATTTCAGCTGTCGGATATTGAGCATAAATAACTGCCTCAATCGAATCTTTGTTAGATTTAGGAATTTTGATATAGAAATGAGGTTCTCCTCCGATAGAAACTATTTCAAAAGAATATGAGAGAATAATCTTTCCCTCAATCCATTTTTCATAATAACGATCTGGAGCATCGTAAAGAATTTGCCATAAGCC
>JAHJSY010000048.1 GCA_018830125.1 Patescibacteria group bacterium
TCAGCTCAACAATTTAGTTTTCAAGAATTAAAAAATATCTATGAAAAGATATTTAAGATAGACCTGCAAATAAAAACCGGCCAAGTAGAGCCGGCAACTGCCTTAGATTTATTTATCGCAGAGCTTAGTTAAACGAGATTTGTTTCTTGAGGCATTATTCTTTTTAATGATGCCCACCTTAGCTGTTTTATCTAATATTTTATAAACTTGAGGGAGAAGTTTTTTAGCTTCTTCTTTTTTCTTTTCAATAACCAAACCTTTCACTTGTTTGACAAGTTTTTTCATCTTTCTTTTGTATCCTAGATTATGAACTCTCCTTTTTTCGTTTTGGCGAAGAGCTTTTTTGGCTGATTTTGTTATTGGCATAATATTCATATGATAGCAGAATTTAAAAAATAAATCAAGTATTTATTGTTTTTTTTGAGCAGATAAGTTAACATTATCATAATAGAGTTAGTACCTTAACATCAAAAATAAACTTTATAGGAGAATATATTATGAGACCGTTATTCAGAATGATAGTGCCCGCTTTTCCAGGAGATAATATTTTTACCAGGCAAGCTAAGAGGACAACTGCCTTGGGTCCCATTTTGATTGCGACAGCTGCCAACAAATTACTGGGATGGCGAGTAGAAGTGGTAGATGAAAACAATTGTCCAGGGGCTCCTAAAGATGAAAATGGATTGCTTGATCACGTAGCTTTGCAAAAAGAGAATCCAGCGACAGCAGTTGGATTTTACTGCGGACTTACTAGCACAATACCACGAGTTTGGGATATAGCTGATTTTTATCATCGGCGAGGAACCTTTAATATTGCTGGTGCCTGGCATGCTCATTATTGTCCCGAAGAAACATTACAGAATGATATTGATGTAGTTGTTCATTGTGATGCGGAAGAAGCTATTCGGCAAATTCTTAGTGGCTTAGGGAAAGAGAATTTTTTGGAAAACATTCCTGGAATTTCTTTTCTGCAAAATGGACATTTTAAGACCAGTGCTCCAAAAATTGATCAAGTTTTTGGCCTAGATCCAAATTTAAGTAATTTGCCTTTTCCAGATTTCGGTCTTTTAAAATATGCCAGGATAAAACTTTATCCCATTAGTCGTATTAAAGGATGTAGCGGAAATTGTGAGTTTTGTAGTGTGAAAGAAAAACCTCGCTGGGCCAGTGCGGAATATTTATTTGAAACGGTTAAGTGGTTGGTGGAAACAAGAAAAGCTAAAAGATTCTTTCTGGTTGACGATAGCTTGAAAGAAGATCTTGCTGGTGCAACTAAGTTTTTTAATATGGTTGCTGATAGGTATGGAGATCGGCTTGACTTCTCAATTCAACTATGGCTGAAAATTGCGGAAAATACAGAATTTTTGCAAGCCATAAAAGGTGCAGGAGTTAGAAGAGTCTGCATAGGGGTTGAGTCGCCCATAGACGAAGACCTAAGGGCCATGAGAAAAGGGTATAACTCAGATAAAATGCTTGAATGGCTTAAGATTCTACAGCGTTATGCTAAGACGCATATAATGCTTATTGCTGGCTACCCAGTAAAGGAAAGAGACGTTTTTCTTAGCGCTGAAAAAATCGTTAAGCGTTTTAGAAGATTTATTCGCAAGGCTCATCCAGACAGTGTTCATGTAATGCTTCCAGGCCCAGGGGTCGGAACAGATTTACGCAAAAGATTGAAAGAAGAAGGAAAGCTTTTCTCAGAAGACGTTGTTTCTTGGAGATATTATGATGGAAGATTTGTTTTATTTAGACCCGATGACAATATGAGCTTACAGGAACTTCAAGATTTGCCTCTAAAAATTATGAGTAGATTTTATCATCCCTTGAGTTTTGTCAGAGTTGTTATTAAAACAATTATTTTCCCCCTAGATTTTTTCATTAGAGGGTGGAAAAATTGGCATCGAGGATGGACTAGAGAGGTAGTAAAATCCGGAGGCTATCTTCTTATGAGGAAATGGAAGACAAGGCAACAAGTAGATAAATTTATTGAAAAATTAGAAGATCGTTAAACAAGGTGCCGAGAGTAGCTCTCGGCACATTTTTTATTGCTTTTTAGTGCAAAATTCAATATACTGAAATTGATATGATATCTTACTTGCAAGGAGAAATTATAATAAAGAAAGACAAGTTTATTATTTTAAATGTTGGTGGAGTTGGCTATAAGGTTTTTGTTTCTAAGAAAACTTTAGGCAAATTGCCAGAAACAGGTAATCAGTTAAATCTGCATTGTTTTTTGAACGTTAAAGAAAACATCTTAGCTCTATATGGATTTTTGAGCGATAAAGAATTAGACTTCTTTGAATTATTAAATACCATTCGTGGAGTTGGTCCAAAAGCAGCTCTTGAAATTTCTTCATTGGGCCCATTAGAAAATATCAGAGAAAGGATTATATCTAAAGACGAA
>JAHJSY010000013.1 GCA_018830125.1 Patescibacteria group bacterium
AGAAGGGGATATTAATTGCATATGGAGAGATGTTTCTGAAGTCAGAGAGTGTCAGAAAATCGTTTCAGAGAAAGTTAGATAATAATCTTTGTTTTTTTCTTGGAAAAGAAAAGATTGATTTTAAGATGAATGCTTCCAGAGAAAGAATCTTTATTGCCCTGCCTACCGGCAGACAGGAAACGAGCCAGCTTTTAAAAACAAAAAAAGTAATAAAGAGAATGTTTGGTATTGCTTGGTTTTCAGAATGTTTTTATCTTTCTGACGAGAAAGAACTTTTGAGCTTTAAATATAAAGATTATGTTAAAAAGGGCGAGACGTTTGCTATAAGAATGAAAAGAGATCGACAGATTATTGATAAGGTCGCTAAGCTTCTTAATAATAAAGTAAATTTAGATAAACCCAAGAAAGAGTTATTTATAGAAAAAAGAGATAAGAGTTTTTTCTTGTATTTTAAAAAGAATAAAGGATTGGGTGGTTTGCCCGCTGGAGTAAGTGGCAAGGTGCTATCAATGATATCTGGAGGAATAGATTCTGTTCCAGCTGCTTATTTGTCGGCTAAGAGGGGAGCCGAAAATGTTTGGATTCACTTTCATAGTTTTCCTTTGGTTTCTAATAAGAGTATTGAGAAAGTAAAAGAATTAGCTGAAGTATTTGAGAAGTATCAAAAGAAGGTTAAGATATATTTTGTTCCTTTTCAAGATATTCAAATGGAAATTAAAGCTAAAGCACCGGCTAATTATAGGGTTTTGCTTTATAGAAGATTGATGCTTCAAATTGCTGAGAAGATTGCTAAGAAGGAGGGCTGTTATGCATTGGTAACTGGAGAAAGCTTGGGCCAGGTTAGCTCTCAAACATTACCTAATATGGAGATTACGGAAGAGGGAGTAAAGATTCCTGTTTTAAGACCATTGATTGGAATGGATAAAGAAGAAATAATAAAAATAGCTAAGAAAATAGAGACATACGATATTTCTATAAAGCCTCAAGAGGACTGTTGCACTCTATTTGTTCCTAAGCATCAAACAGCTCATGGCAACCTAGAAATAACTAAGAAACTAGAAAGCAGGCTAAAGGTGCAGGGTTGACTATCATTTATGCTTGATTTAAGCTATAATAAAGGTGTTAATAACTTTAAGACTAATTAAAGGTCGTTTAAAAGAAAAAGATTAAATTATAATATTATGGATTACAAAGGATATTGCGTAAAATGCAAAGAGAAAAACGTTAAAATGGAAGACCCTAAATTGGTCAACATGAAAGGCAAGGGCACTGTTAAAAGATACGCTGTTAGTGGAACTTGCCCAAAATGTGGCACGAAGATGTTCAGAATTGTCGGAGCAGCCGATGCAGAAGCTTTTAAGAAAGCTAACTAGATAAAAGATTACTCGGTTCGAACCGTAACCCCCATCTTTTAATAAAAGATGGGGGTTTTGGTTTGTGCCATGCTATAATGAATAAATGTTGAAGAATAAGAACAAGAATAAAAAAAGAATATATGTTGTTTTGGTGGTTTTGGTTATGGTCAATGTTTTAGCTTGGGTGGCGGTTTGGGAAGTGGGTCAGTCAGAGGATTTAGAAGTGGTGTTTTTTGATGTTGGGCAAGGAGATAGTATTTTTATTGAGGCAAAGAATGGATTTCAAGTTTTGATTGATGGTGGGCCGGGTTTGGCTGTTTTGGAAAAACTTGGGGCTGAGATGCCTTTTTATGATAGGACTATTGATTTGATTATTTTAACCCATCCAGATCGTGATCATCTATTTGGTTTGCTGGAAGTTTTAAAAAGATACAAAGTAAAAAGTATTTTATGGACGGGCGTTATCAAAGATACATCCGATTGGCGAGAATGGGAGAGATTGATTAAAGACGAAGGAGCTAATATTATTATAGCTCAAGCTGATCAAAGAATAGATTTAGCAGATGATATTTATATGATAATTCACTACCCCTTTGAAAGCTTAGAAGGCCAGGAAGTTGAATATGCTAATGATACTTCGGTTGTTGCTGAGTTGGTTTTTAATGAAGTTTCTTTTTTATTCGTTGGAGATATATCTGAAAAGATAGAAAAACAATTAAATATTGATTCAGATGTTTTAAAGATAGCTCATCATGGAAGTAAGTATTCTAGCTCTTCAGATTTTTTAGAAAAGGTCTCTCCCGAACTGGCTGTTATATCAGTTGGGGAAAATACCTATGGACATCCAGATTCAGGAGTGTTGCAAACTCTTGAAGAATTTGGTATAAATATCTTAACTACCCAAGACTGGGGAGATATAAGGATAGTCAGCGATGGCACCTTTTTTAAATTAATTAATAAACAATAAACATACATGAAAGATTTAGAATTTCCATTATTTAAGACAAAAATAGAAGGTTCTCCAAAGTTTGATTTGACTGATTTTGAGCAACGTAAAGAATACTTTGAATTAAAAGCTGGAGACGAAATTAAGAAAATTAAAGAATATTTAAATGGAGGGAATACTTTCATTGCTTACTTCTTAGGCAAGAAGAACTCTGGAAAAGGAACCTATGCTAAAATGTTTAGAGAGATCTTTGGTAAAGAGAACATAGCTCATCTTTCTATCGGAGACATGATAAGAGAAATAGATAAGGAGTTACAAGATCCAGAACAGAAGAAAGAATTATTGGCCTTTTTGGAGAAGAATTATAGGGGATTTATCTCTTTAGAAGATATACTTGCTTCTTTAGAAAAGAGAAGTACTTCTAAACTCTTACCTTCTGAATTAATTTTGGCTTTAGCGAAGAGAGAAATATCTCGCTTAGGCAAGAAGTCCATCTTTATAGATGGCTTTCCAAGAGAATTAGATCAAGTTTCTTATTCTTTGTTCTTTAGAGACCTAGTAGATTATCGTCAAGATCCAGATGTTATGATTCTAATAGATATTCCAGAGCCAGTTATTAACGCAAGAATAAAGCATAGGGTTATTTGTCCTTTGTGTAATACCTCAAGAAGTTTAAAACTTTTAACAACTCAAAAAGTAGAACATGAGGATGGAAAGTTTCACTTAATTTGTGATAACTCTGATTGCACGGGCGCAAAAATGGTCCCGAAAGAAGGAGACGAAAAGGGGATAGAGCCGATTAAAGATAGATTGGCTTTGGATGAGATGCTTATCAAGAGGGCCTTTTCACTTTATGGAATTCCTAAGGTGTTGTTAAGAAACTCTGTTCCTATTGATAAAGCCGAAGAATATCTTGATGATTATGAGATAACACCAGAATACAGTTATGAATTAGAGGGTGACAAGATTAAAACTATTGAAAAACCATGGCAAGTGGTTGATGATAACAATCAACCATCATATAGCTTGATGCCACCTCCAGTTGTTGTTTCTCTAATAAAGCAATTGGTTGAATCTCTCGGGATTTGAATCTTGACTTTTTTGCAAAAATAAGTACAATGAGCATTATGTAAATTGTCAATTAAATAAGGATAAGGAAAGAAGAACAAAGAATTGAAAGGAAACAAAAAATGAAGACAAAAGTCAAAATTTTGTTTGTGTTTGTGGTGTTGATATTGGGCGTAAATATTTCCGTCGGAAACGAACCGTATAATCAAGTTCGGAAAACTGTTTTGGAATTGGAGTATCCGGAAACGGTTGCTAATAGTTTCATTGAAATGATCAGCAGTTGGAAAACTCCGCGGAGACAATTCGTTCTGCCTATATTGCAGGGGATATTGGCCAAGGCACAAGAGGCCTTTCAAAAAGGACACATTTCTAAGATCCAACTGGCAAAAACAGAAGAGAAGATCGTAACGGGATTGTGTCAGAGTATAAAGAATAAAATTGCTTATAGAAGGGACTACTTCGATTTGACGAAGATTATTGAAACCAGGCGAGCCAATTGCTTCGGTTATGCACAATTGTTTTGTATTCTGGGCAATTCCATCGGTCTCTCCGTTTCGGTCATGAATGTAACGCCGGAACATGTTGCCAATATTGTCGATTTGTCCGACGGTACCATGACAGTTGTCGATTTGATCAGAACGAACGATTTTCTCAGCGAACGTATCATTACAAATAGCGAGTTCAAGGGGGATGGTAGTTATTGGACATACAAAGACAAAAATCACATCACTCGAGAGGACAAAATTATTCATATTTTGGACAGAAATGAATTGATTAGTGAAATACATTTCTGCCGGGGAACGATCCAATACATATCGGGCCAAAGCACCGAAGCAATCGTCCACTATGATAGAGCCATCGAACTTAGTCCACAATGCGTCCGGGCCTATAACAATCGAGGGGGTGCTCGTTTAATGCTTAGCAAACATGCCGAGGCCATCTCAGATTTTAATAAGGCAATTGATTTAGCTCCAAAATATGTCGGTGCTTATCATAATAGAGGCAATGCTTATTTGGACTTAGGGCAATATTCCAAGGCCATTTTGAATTACACTTGTGCGGTCGAGCTGGATCCGCAATTCGTTAAGGCCTATTTCGGACGTGGATTTGCCCATTTAGCGTTAAAGCATTACGACGAAGCGGTCAGCGATTACACACAAGCGATTACGCTGAATCCATCTTATGCTATGGCCTATTACACGCGTGCCATTGGCTACGCCCAATTAGGGGAACGCATGAAAGCTATGCAAGATATGTTGCAAGCTGTTGCTCTGGATCAAACGTTGAAAGCCGATGTTGAAAAAGCTTCCACCGAGCTTAATCTCAACCTCAAATTTAATTAAATACTTGTCGTATTTGAAACAACGAACCGGGTTTATCCACTAAGGATAAATCCGGCTTTTCTTAAATTTGACAATGGGGTTTGAAAAATACTATAATAAAGGTAGCTCTATAAGTATTTATTAAGATTCTGGACTATACGTACACAAAGGGAGTTTGATATTTGTATTCACCTTGGTGGATACTTGTAAAATCCCACTTAAATTATTCTCCAAGAATCTTCTTAGATATTTGTGGAGCTTTTTTTAAAAATAAAAAAGTGACCGAGTCACTTTAAGACGAAAGTGACTCGGTCACTTTTTGTTTTAAAATTATTTTCTTTTGGCTAATGTTTTAATACATTTAGCACAGGCCTTTATTTTTTTGCCGGCGTACGGTTTGTAAGCCATTCTATTTATATCAACAGGAACATAGACCCATTGGAGATTAGGGTATTTTCTTCGCTTAATGGTTGGATTATATTTACCTCTAAGTTTTACTCTATGCCAAACCATCATAGACGACTTTCCGCAAATTGTACATTTTTTTGTCATAGTGTTTCTATTCTAGCATAACTTTAAATTTTATTCAAGCTGTGTTATATTAAAACATATGGA
>JAHJSY010000049.1 GCA_018830125.1 Patescibacteria group bacterium
ACCTCTAATCTGTATTCTGGTGCTGTCTCGCCTATCCCTACATTGCCAGAGCTATCAACAATAAATATATCTCCATCTCCTCCGGCTGTTGAAGATAACATTAAAAGAGTTCCAGATGTAGCTACTTCTAACATAGCATCTGGTGTAGTGTCTCCGATACCAATTTGATAATCCGTGGAATCGGGATAAAGAGAAGATCCTACTAATGTCCACGGACCTGCTGAAGATGATACATCTGTCCAAGTAGCATTACCTGAAGCATCAGAAGATAAAACATAGCCAGCGGTAGGGCTTGTTGTTACTTGCAATTGAGCTGTTGTTACTTTAGTACTTGCCGTGAGATTAGTTCCAGTTATTGTGGTTCCTGTAATATTACCTGTTGTTATCAAGTTATTATCATCTAGTGAAATATCTCCTCCTGATGGATTAATATTTAAGTCTCCATTTTCGTCAGTGAATAATTGAGTATAGTTAGAATCATCATAAGAAAGAGTCAATTGGGTTGTAGTTGTTAAAATATCTGTGGTTCCAGAAATTCCAGTGTCTAAGGTTATTCTATCTTCAAAAGTTACTGGTTTTTGAAAAGTAGTATTTATGCCAACAGTGAAAGCACTTGCTGTATTATGATGAGAGTCAGGAACAAAGTTAACTGATCCATTAACGCTAAGCCCATTGGCTGTTAGTGGCCCACTAACTCCAAGAGAAGAAAATGTTGCATGGCCTCCAACATCTAAACCAGTAGAACCAATGTAGATTGGGGAGTTAGGAACAGAGGATGATGAAAATTGCAAATTAGCTATTTGGTTTTTTAACTCTGCTAAATCAGCATCATCTATTTGGACATATTCTTGATTGACAATTGTTTGTTCTATTTTTTCTATTTGAGTAACTTTAGATTTCTCTACTTCTTTAACTATTTCTTTAGAAACAATATTCTGGATATTTTGATTGACAATATTCTGAACAAGATTTTCTGTTGCAGAAGAATCAATCCCCCATGGGTAGAAAGCATATCTTACTCCTTCGGAAAAATTATTAGTTAATTGTTTTATTGTTTGCCTTATGGCATAAGTGCTATTATCAAAATATTTTACTAAAGCATAATAACCATCTGCAACATCACCCCATCCCGCTTTCATCGTATTAGCAATATAGGAAAACATTTTGTCGCCAACACTCTCAAAAACTAAATATGTTTTTTTAAATTGATTGTAGATTTGTTGCCCAATATTTCCGGTAAAACTTTTAACGCTGGTCATTTCTCTCTTGCCATCCTCTCTCATATCATCAACAACTTCTCCAATCTCTTCTGCTCCAGGTGCTTTTTTAATTTCGGCACCAACCCATTCTGCGTATTCACTAAAAACAGCTATCGTTTCGTTTTGATTTATCTTATTTTTTATACCAGTCAAAACACCAGTGGAAATTATTAAAACTAAAAGAGTTGAAAAGGCCAATCCATAACAAAGTTTTCGACTTACTTCTACGCCTGATAAAAAGTCAAAAATCCTATACGAAATAGGACGCACTGGAATCAGTTGAAAATCACCTGTAGGCAGATTTTTGGGCACGAAAGTGACCGAGTCACTTTCCGTTGAAAGTGACTCGGTCACTTTTTGCTTTCTGGTTTTTAGGTGATTATTATAATTATCTACACCCATTAAATACTCGTCTAACCATTCTTTTGTGGTAAGCCAATTCCTGCCAAATTTTACAGCTTTTAATTTGCCTTGGCGAGCACGTAAACTTAAATACTCCTGTGAGTATTTACAATGCTTTGTAGCTTCGGTTAGAGATATATAATTGTTTAACTTTTGTTCCTGCATATATATAGTATATACTATATATATTATCCCTTAACCAAAGACCCCAGTCAATGGAAAAACTGTGGATAAATATCGGGTACCAAATAGCCCTGAAATGTCCTGTTTTAAACCTGAAAAATGCTTTATTAAAAGCATTATCTTATCCGATATATTAAGAATGTTCTTCACTTGGTGTCAAACACCGCAGTGTTGGTCACCGAGTGTTGAACATTCGATTAGAAATCACCCGAAATGTTCTACACCGAGTGACCAACATCTCAGGATGTTTGACACTCGGTGAAGAACATTTCTTAATGAGTTTTAATTCCCTGCAAAAGACCTATTCCTATAAATATTGATATCAAACTGCTACCTCCGTAACTAATCAACGGAAGAGAAAGACCAATAACAGGAAGAATTCCTAAGTTCATACCGATATGAATGAAAATTTGAAAGAATAAAACTATTGCAAAACCAAAGGCAAATAAACGAGGAATGTTGAATTCAGAAGACATAGCAATTCTCATAATTCTCCATATCAATATCCCAAAAAGAGTCAAAATAACCAATACACCAATTAATCCAAATTCTTCAGCTATAACCGAAAAGATAAAATCTGTATATGGCTCTGATAAAAATCCTAATTGTGTCTGTGATCCCTCAGCAAATCCTTTACCCCAAACACCACCAGATCCAATAGCTATTTTTGATTGCGATTGGCTCCAATTTATGCCCAATGTTTCTACTTGCGGAGCAAGAAAACTTACGATTCTTTGTTTTTGGTAATCTTTCAAAAATAATGACCAACTCAATGCAAAAACTACAATGCCGATAAGCACCAAAGCTAAAAAATGACGAAGCTTAATACCTGAAACAACTAAAACTCCTAACCATAAAGCTAACAGAATTAATGCTGATCCCAAATCAGGCTGACGAGCTATTAAAAGAAAAGGGATAAATACATAAATTCCCGACAAAAGTATATGTCTTAATTTATACATCTCAACATGTCTCATAGAGAAAAATTTAGCTAACAATACTATCAAAATGATAGTTGTTAGACCTATTGGATCAAAAGAAAATCCGCCGCCTGGCGGACCAATCTTATACCAACTTTTTACCCCTCTAATTTCTGGAGCAATGAAAAATAATCCGAGCAATAAAACAATACAAATGAAATAAATAACTAAAATTAAATAGGGGTTTTCTTTGAAAGAACGCCAATCAAAAAAACTTAAAACAACCATTACAATAAGGCTCGTTATCAAGAAAATAATTTGTTTTTTGAAGTTCAAAAAATCTCCTTTACCCAATGAAATACTGTATATTGAAATTAATCCTATACCCACCAAGAGGAGAGCCGTAACGATTAGCACCCAATCAAATTTTCTAAAATGTTTTATCATTATTCTTCGAGAAATATTTTATTATTATATTCCATTTCTTTATTGAGGTATTTCTCTATAAAATCAACATTTTCAACTCTATTTTTATTTATTTGCTGACCAACATATTTTTCTATAATTGGCTTCGGAGCTAATATTTTGGACTTTCTTTTTCCAAACAAATCAGGATAACTTGAGTACTTATATCCACTCACAAAATCAAAAGCTTCTTTCCAATTTTCTATTCCACTTTTCCATTGAAAATTATAAATATCTAATGCATTTTTAACATTAATATAGCGTAAAGTATCATTCAATTCAGAGACAGTTTCTAATGGTGCAACCTTATATGGTTTATTGAATAAAACTCCTTCTCTCTTATATTTCATATTATAATATCTTGCAAAACTAACATTGATTTTTTGGATATATTTTGGGATACCTTTTTCTACATTCGGACTAAGAATAAAATGGGCATGATCGCCAACTATGGCAAAGCTCAATATATCTACTATTGGAGAGTGAGGATTGGTAACTAATTTCCAGGAAACATCCTCGCCCTCCAGTAATTTATCAGCAATATAGATAACATTTTTTCTGTAAATATTAACATGTGGTTTGCCAAGATTATTGGCATAGACCTGAAAGACAAAACGAGAGCAATCTGCTATATCTGAAAAAATCGTTCTGCCTTCTACAGCACGTATAATAACATGACATGGTTTAAACTTCTCAAACTTCATATTATTATATTATAGCACAAAAAAACACAGTAAACTGTGTAAAACTTTGAGCATTCGCTTAAATTATCATCCGATACAATTTAAACCTAAATTTAAGCTATTTTATAACTATCGGCTTGAAATCAAAGAAATAAATTGTTTTTCGTTGAGAATTTTAATCCCTAGTTCTTTTGCTTTATCGTACTTAGAGCCAGGGGAGAGACCAGCTACAACATAGTCAGTTTCTTTAGATACTGACCCAGAAATATTTCCACCTAAATTCCTAATTTTTTGCTTGGCTTCATCGCGTGTCATACTATTAAGAGAGCCAGTCAAAACAAAGGTTTTATTCTTTAATTTGGGCGAGGAAACCTCGCCCCTACGAGCTATTGTCACGCCAACAGTTTTTAATTTATCTAAATATTCTATATTTCTTTTATTGTTAAACCAATCATAAATTGACTTAGCTACAACAGGTCCGATGTCATGAATATTTTCTAATTCAAGGAGGCTGGCTACTTTGATTTTATCTAGAGAATGAAAGTGGCTAGCTAGGTCTTGAGCGGTCTCTTCGCCAACATTTCTAATACTTAAAGCATAGATAAATCTTGGCAAAGTAATCTCTTTTTTTTCGGCCACTGCCTTAACAAAATTCTCCGCCGATTTTTTTCCAAGCCGATCCAAAGAAGCCATGATTCTTGTGTCTAATTTAAATAAATCAGCCGGGTCAGAGATCAACCCTTTCTCTATTAGTTGATCTATAACGCTTGGCCCAACACCTTCAATATCAAAAGCTTGCTTAGAAACAAAATGATTAAAGAATTCTTTTCTTTGAGCAAAACAATTTTTATTTGAGCACCTTGAGACCACCTCCCCCTCTGGTTTAATTACCCCCCCTCCACAGATAGGGCAGTGCTTAGGCATTTTAAATTCTTTTTCTTTTCCCGTTCTTAGCTCGGGTAAAACTTTAACAATATCTGGTATTACATCTCCCGCTCTTTCAATAACAACCGTATCTCCGATCTTAACATCTAGACGTCTAATTTCATCCTCGTTATGCAGGGTGGCTCTAGAAACCACCGCTCCTCCGACCTCTACGGGCTTTAAATACGCCACAGGTGTCAAAGCACCAGTCCGACCTATTTGCACTTCTATGGCTTTAATTATCGTAGTTTTTTGCATTGCTGGAAATTTATAGGCAATCGCTCCCCTCGGAGCTTTGCCGACAACACCTAATTTATCAAATAATTTATTTGGATTAACTATTACCACGACACCGTCTATTTCATAGGGTATTTTATCTCTTATTTTATAAATGTGTTTATAGAACTTAAATACTTCCGATAGATCCCTACAATGTTTATTGTATGGATTAGTTTTAAAACCTAGTTTTTTTAATACCTCGTGCTTCTCCTCATGAGTATCTATTTCGGGATTTATAATATCGTATATATATGAATCTAATTTTCGTGAAGCAGTAATCTTCGGATCTAATTGGCGCAAAGATCCAGCTGCTAAGTTTCTGGGATTAGCATATTCTTTTTTAAATTTTTTAAATACTTTTTTAGGTATAAATACTTCCCCTCGAACCACGACATCTTTTTTTAAATTTAGGGGGATAGCATCTATTGTTTTTAAATTTTGGGTAACATTCTCTCCTATCTTTCCATCTCCTCTTGTCGCTCCTATTTTAAAATTATTATTATCATATATTAATTCTATAGCTAAACCATCTATTTTTAATTCGCAATAAAAATCAATCTTTTTTATTTCTTCAGCAGATAAAAGTTTGGAAATTCTTTTCAACCAATCCTGCATATCCTCTTGAGAAAAAGCATCATTAAAAGAAAGCATTGGGTATGGATGCTTAACTTTTTCAAACCTATCTAATGGCTTGCCGCCTATTCGCTGAGTGGGCGAATCAGAAGTAACGAATTCTGGAAACTTTTGCTCCAAATCAAAAAGCTCTTTTTTTAAAGAATCAAGAGCTTCATCAGATATTTCTTGCTTGTCTAAAACATGATATAAATACCTGTGATGCTTTATCGCTTTTTTGAGCTTTTCTATTCGCTGTTTGCTTTGCTGTTTATTCATCATTCTAGTAAGAGACCTTGATGGCTCTTTTGACCTCTCGGAAACTTCCAACAGATTTTATGCAAAAATTAGTAGCACCACAATTTGGTCCTGATGAGAATACTGTTATTTCATAGCTGGCATTATTAGTTAATGTCGCACTATATCCATCAAAAGAAGTTGGATCCACTCTAGCTGTTAAAACTTGTTCTATGCCCGTCTCAGCTGCATAAAAAGCTACTACCGAGTTTTCTATTCCTTTCACAATCTTCATCTGACTCACCAAAATAGTACTAATGCCTAAAACAATAGCCAGCAAAATAGACATTATTATTATTGTTATATATAAAGATAATCCTTTTTGATTTTTCATATTATTGAAATAAATTTAATAAAAGTATTGTTATAGAAAAATAGATTACTAGGCTTAAAACATCTCTCAAGATAGTTGAGAATGGTCCCGAACCAATGGCTGGATCTTTGCCCATCTTTTTTAGAACACAAGGCATAAAGACACCAATCAAAACAGAGATAAAAACACCGATAAATAACGAAGAACTTAATATGATACTTATATAATAAGGAGCGCCGAAGAAAACCATAGAAATTAAAAACAATAAAAAAGATAAAATAAGAGCAATTAGAAAACTAGACCTTAATTCTCTAAAAAGATATTTCCAAGCACTTATTTGACTATCTACGGCCATATTTCTAATAAGCAAAATTTCTGTTTGATTGCCAACAGCTCCTGACATATAAAGAATTAATGGAATAAAGCTAGCTAGAATAAAATTTTCTCGCAAGGGACCCTCAAAATATGTAATAACAGTTGCCCCAACAATACCACCCAAAAGACCTAGAACCAGCCACGGTATTCTAACCTTGAATAAATACCATGCCGAACCCTTTAGTACTTTTTGGAGAGGACTATTAATCCCAGCCATTTTCAAAAAATCCTCGACATTTTCTAAGTGAAGAATATCTAAAATAACATCTGAAGGAACTATTCCTAAAAATTCATCGCCTTTGCCAACGACGGGGATGGCTTTAAGGTTGTTTCTGAGAGCAAGAATAACAACCTTCTCTTGGTCAGTATGAGGTCTTATCTTAACAAGTTCGTTCTCCATGATTTCTCTAATCAATGTTTTCTCTGGTTTTCTGAAAATTTCTTTTATAGAAAAAACTCCAATCAATTTATTCTTATTATCAATGACATATATATAGTTAATAGTTTCCAGACCATCCATAGTATCAAAAAGCATTTTCTTTACATCTAAAACACGATCATTTTGATGACACACCGGGACTTGTTTTATCATTCTTTTCCCCACAGACTCTGCTGCAAAATTTTTGCTACTGTTCTTCATTACTCTTATTCTACCATATAGGGTTGACACAAGTCCATATTTCCTTATAATTAAGATATAGTGTATAAATAGCTAAAAGGTCGTAAGAAACATTAAAATAAAGTTAAAAACATGATTACAGATAATTTATATCCTACTTTTACATCTCAGGAAGACGAAACTCCTGAAGAAACAACTCCTGAATCAACTGAGGAAACTCCAGTTGATCAAGAAGAAAACCCAGTAGAAGATGCTCCAGCAGAAGGTGGTGAAACACCAGAAGCTCCAGCAGAAGAAACTCCAATGGAAACTCCAGTAGAAGATATTCCAGCAGAAGGTGGTGAAACACCAGAAGCTCCAGCAGAAGATGGAGAAGAAGTTTCTGAAACTCCAGAAGAGGAAACTCCAGGATTTTAAGAAAAATTCTTTCAATAAAATACAAAAGACTCTGGCGATCGCCAGAGTCTTTTGTATTTATTTAATATAGAATATCAAATTTATTGAATTCGCCAGTATATTCTTCTTGGATTACTTCCACCCCTTTAACCTTGGCTAATATTGGTCCTCTTCGGCACCATTCTATAAGTTTATCAACGTTTTCTTGTTCTCCCTCAATGATTGCCTCCACTCTTTTGTCTGGAAGATTTTTAACAAATCCCTTAACTTTGAACTTTTTAGCTTTTTGCTGTGTTGATGCTCTGAACAAGACCATCTGAACTCTTCCAGAAATAAAAAGATGTGCTCTAGTCATATTATTAGATTGCTTTAGCATAAAATAGAAAAACTTCAAGTATAATGCCTAAAACAAAGACACCCGACAAAAGATAGAATAAAGGGTTCATTTGTCTTAATAGTTTCTTCTTCAAAAATTCTCTGTATAGAAAAACAAGAATTATTCCCTCTATTCCCAAAGCGATAGCTCCAGTAAAGCTTATTACTTCAATAAATTTTCTCAACCCCATAAAGAATAATCCCAAAGGAATAAAACAAGTTAAAAACCAAGATATATTTTTATCAAAACCAAAGTCATACCACAAAACTTTTTTAAGCGTTAAGGCAAGCGTAATAAAAGAAGTAAAACATGTTATTACTCCAAACAAAAAACCGAGTCGTATTATATCAGAACTGATAGTTTTTTCCAATCCAGAGATGGCATCATCAGAAACCACGACAGAAGCTCCTTGGACAATATAGATAAAAAAAAGATATATGATTACAGACATTATAATTCCTGTAATTATTACCTTTCTTAGAGAATTCTTTGATCCTCCAAGCATTTCCTTAATCTCGGGAATAATAGATGTTCCCCATAAAGAGAAGAGAATTATACCATATGGAAAAAATATATATCCTGGATTAAATGTTTTGAAATTATCTATATCAATAAACGAAAAGGCCTTTACGAAAAATAAAACTAGAATAGCTAAAATAATACCAAGTAAAATTAGTTCAACACTTGAAATACTTTTTACCCCCCTAAAAACTAGATAGGCACCAATGGTAAAAAAGAAAAGGGTATATAGAACAATATTTCCTCCCAATAATGGTCCAAAATAAGCAAAAAGAAATTGTCCGCCAACAATTAGATAAGCTAACAATGCCCCTATCAAGCCAAAAGCTGTGACAAAAAAGGTAAATTTTTTCCATCTCAACCCGAGATATTCTTGGACATATCCCGGAAAACGATGAAGCTTTTTAGTGTTAAGAACTATTTCAGAATAAATAATATTAATAGCAATAGCAATTCCAGCCATAATCAAAAAATAAATGAAAACAGTAAAAAAGCCGGCCTTAGCAGCCACAAAAGGCAAACCAAAGATGCCTACACCAATTATGGTTCCCAAAAAAACCGCTAGTACCTTTAAGAATTTCATTTAAATACCTTGTATCCTTCTCTCACTTTTTTCTTAACCTTTATGCCAACTTCATTCCCCTTTTTAGCTTTTCCGATTTTTTCATGATCTACTTGCATTGATTTAACGGGCTGCTCAAAATCGGTATCTTCGCCACCAACAATATGAATAGTATCACCCACCAAAAGAGGAGCCGATAACTTAATGACGGCTACTTTGATATTAGAAAAGAAGTGAATTACTTCTCCAATTTGTTTTTCTTTAGTCATATATTTATTTGTTAATTAATTATTTATTATCTTTATTATAGCACTGACATCAAAAAAGCCAAAACCCCGTAAAAACGAGGTCTTAGCCTTAAGTGAGGAGGAATAATCTAACGAACTTGGTTTATCCCTTAAGGTCAGGTTCGGACATAGCCGAGAATATTCATAAACCTCCTTTATTAGATTTAATGTCCTTTAGGAATTTTATCCCGCACCCCCTCGCCTCCATATTAATATATCAGCAACCATTGTCAACCCCGTAGAGAAAATTCAGATACTTCGTAAATTAGATTTTGAAAAAATCTTTCTGAATTTCTTCTACGGGGTCAAGTGTGCCCCCAGTAGGAATCGAACCTACATTTAGACGTTAGGAGTGTCTTGTTCTATCCATTGAACTACAGGGGCATTGTCTGCTATACCCTGTAGAAGAAATTTGACTGGAATTTTCGAAGAAAATTCAATTACCAAGGGTGGTCAAATTTTCTCTACGGGGTATAATAAAGTATAACAAATAATTATATAAAAATATACATGAAAAAAGATTTATCAATTATTGATATTGCCAAAAAGGTTTGTCCGGCAGTAATAACTATTGTCATTTCAAAAGATCTTCCCAAAATAGAAGGTTTTTATTTAATGCCCTATGGAGAACAAGGCGTTGTTATGCCTAAATTTAAACAAGGGAAAAAAGAATTAACAAAGATAGGTGGCGGATCAGGATTCATTGTTTCTCCTAATGGATATTTAATAACATCTCAACATGTTGTCGCTGACACCGAAGCCCAATATACTGTCATTGTAGAACCAACAAAAAAATACCCAGCAAAAGTATTAGCTAGAGATCCTCTCAATGATATTGCTATCTTAAAAATAGAAGGTGAAAAATTCCCCTACTTAGAACTAGACAGCTTAAACCATGTTCAGTTAGGTCAAGAAGTAGTTGCTATCGGGAATGCTTTGGGAGAATTTCATGATACAGTAAGTTCTGGGATTGTTTCTGGCTTATCAAGACACATTCAAGCAACCAATCATGCTACTCAACAATCAGAGAGATTAAGAGGCCTTATCCAAACAGATGCCGCCATTAATCCAGGGAATTCTGGAGGGCCATTAGTAAATAGGGAAGGAAAAGTTATCGGCATTAACACTGCCATGGTAATGGGAGCTCAAAATATTGGCTTTGCCATCCCAATCAATTATGCCTTAAAGGATTTAGAAGAAGTTAAAAAATACGGAAAAATAAAGCAACCCTTCTTGGGAATTAAATATGTTATTCTAACAAAAGAAATAGCTGTAAAGAATAAGCTTTCCGTAGATTATGGAGCTTTAATAGTCAGAGAAAGATTGGGAGAATCAGCAGTAATCAAAGGTTCTTCTGCTAACAAAGCCGGCCTAAAAGAATTTGATATAGTTTTAGAAGCCAAAGGAGAAAAGGTAACTACCAATAATCCTCTGTCGGCTATTTTGCAAAAATGCGAAATAGATGAAAAAATTGAATTAAAAGTTTTGAGAGATAAAAAGCAACTCAATCTCAAAGTTACTCTCCAAGAAAAAAAATAGTTACTCCATCTCAAGGGCTTGAACACGGATAGACATAATTTCCTTCATCTGATGCTGAATAGCCAACCCAACAGCAAAAGAGATTATAAGCAGAATAATAATTCCAGATAGTGTTGATATTCTATAATTCAAAAATTCCATAATTTTAATGGGGCGGTCGAGGAGATTCGAACTCCCCCTAAGAGTTCCACAAACTCTTGTGCTAACCACTACACTACGACCGCCATACTATGTGTCCCCGGAGGGAATCGAACCCCCATCATAGGATTAGAAATCCCATGTTCTATCCGTTGAACCACGGGGACATACTAGGATTATACTCCGAATTTAACGCTTAGTCAATCTTTAGTTGAAAATATATTACGATAGTCTCTGGAATCAGCTTGGTTAAACATCTGCTCGTTCTCTTCCCATACATCTAAGATTCTTTGATAAGAATTTTCTTCTAAAAGACATGTCTGAGGTAAATTATTCAAATCTATTCTTTGATCTAAGATATTGTATTTATAAAAAACAATCACCCCTATAGCAAGAGACAAGAATAAAGCAATTAAGGAAAATTCGAAAATATGCTTAGCTATAAACAAAGGCGCTTTTCTAACAAATCTTTCTGTTTTTTTAATTTCAATTTTTTCTATCTTTTTTAACTTCATATTATTTCGTAAACACCTTGATTGTTAAAACAGTGTCAACATTATTAGAAAGAGAATCTTCATTGCTTGATATTTCTCTCACAGATAAATTATATATCTCAATCAAAAATGGCCCCGCTTCCATTTTTTCTAAAAACCTCCTAAAGTTAATGTATGAACCACGCGCACTTAGACGAAAACTAACGAAATCCCAAATTTCATCTTCGTAATCGCTTAAAGATATGGGATAAATTTCAATAGGAAGATCTGAGGCAACAGCTATATTCTCTAAGAATTCTATTGCCTTTACTGGAACATCTTTATCAACAAAAAGATTTTCTATTTTTTGTAAATCAGGATCTATTTTATCACAAACACTTTCAGCTTCATCTATTTCTCCTGTTTTTTCATGGATTATGATTAATTCTTTTTTCACGCCAGCAAGCCCAATTGAAATTTGCCTAATTGTTCCGAATAGGGGAACTATAAAAACCCAGATTATTACAAAAGCCGTTATCAAACAAATCCCCCAAAATAATATTATTTGTTTTTTTGTATTCATCATATGGAAATATCAAAAGTTACATAGAAATTGATGTTCTTTTTGCTAGCCCAATTTGATATAGGAAAGGAAATATTTTCAAAACTACCTTCCTTCTCAAGATTCTCTTTAAAAGTAAGCAATTCTTCTCTTGTTGGAGCAAATCCCGAAAGAGAAGCCTTGATGGTTCTTGTTGTTTCTACAACCACATTTTCCTCTTTCTTCTCTTTAACATCAAGCATAATTGAAAAATTTGTTAAGTAAAAATTCTCCGGAAAAATTACGGCAATTTTCTCCAATAGTTTCGAAAAATATACCTTCTTATCATAAAAAGAATTTAAGCCACTAAAAGATTTATTAGCTGACTCAATTTTATCTTGAAGCTCTTGAGTTTCTGATTGTGAAAATTGTTTTTCACTTTCTTCTAAAAAAACTTTGTTTAAGGCAAGTTGTCCGTTTAAATAAATTTTAACTATGAACAAAGCTATTATTAAATAAATAAGGAAAAACAAAATCAGAAAGCAAAGAATAATAGACATTCTTTTGTTTTTACCAATCAATAACTTCTCTTTATCTTTTTGTGGTAATAAATTAATCATATTTCTTCTTGAATTCCACGTAGAGCTAATCCCAGGGCTGTTGTATAGCCGAGAGATTCTTTGAAAGATATTTTAGGGATTTTTTTATTTAATTCTGGAAATATATTTATCCAAGGATTAGCAATTTCAGTTTTAATACCAAGTTCTCGGGAGATAAGCTTAGATAAACCCTTGAGATTGGATCCCAAACCACATAAAAGCACTTTTTCTATTCCTCCTCCACCTTCAAGGATAGGCATATTATTTGAATGCGTATGATAGTAATCAATATATTTTCTAGTTTGCTTAATTAAATCAATAATTAAAGGAGTTATTGCTTCTACAACTTTTTTATTCCCCACGCTTTTGTCAGAAATCTCTAAGCCATACTTTAATTTAAGATTTTCCGCTTCATCTAATGTTGTGCCTAATTTTTGAGAAATCATTTGAGTTAAATCTTGAGACGATATATCAATAGAAGAGGTAAAACGCAAAGAACAACCTGAAAAAACCATGAAACTAGTTGTACTTCTACCAAAATCTATAATAAGAACTGGCGAAGAGCTAACATGATTTTTAATTAAAACTCTTGCTATGGATTGTGATTCAACTTCTAGGGCTTTGGGTATTAATCCGGCTTCTTTTATACAATATGAATATGAATCAACTATATTTTTGGGCATCGCCCCAATTAAAACATCTAGATTTTTTGCGTTATTGAATTCAGGAGAAATTAATTCATAATCTAAATAAACCTGATCTATTGGCATAGGAATATAGTTTTCTATTTCAAACGGAATAGCAGTTTTTAATTCATCTTTATCCATTTTAGGAACTTTAATCACCTGCAAAAAGGCTTTTTGCTCGGGCAAGGAAGCAACGACATATTTAACTGTTATTCTCCGTCCTCTTGTCTTGTCCACCATATTTTTAATAATTGACACCAGCTTTTCTTTGTTTAATATCTCTCCATTTTTAATAATGCCTTCTGGTATTACTTTTTCGTTCCACGAAACCAAATCAAAAAACTTGCCTCTTTTTTCAAGCTTAACAATTCTTAATCGTAAATCGGAAAAATCCATTCCGAACGCCTCAGGATTTAAAGATAAAAATTCCATTACTTTATTATACCATACTTATTCCAATTCTTCCCAGTTGATTATTTTAAAATCATACTCAGCATAAGGGACGAAAGGGCAAGGATTATAGATTAACTTAGTATCATTATAATTCTCTCTTTCTAAGTAGCCTGAGACGGGATAACTTCCCGAAGTCCATTGAGTTCCTACTCTACCGTTACTAACTATTGAACCAACTATTTCTAATTTGTCTCTAAAATTATTTGGATAATGGTTTCTCCCGAAATGCCCCTTTTGAGCAACAAAAACCCCTCTAATCTCCATTTGATTCGGAGAAGACGGACTAATTAAAATATTATTTTCAGCTATGGCAGCAAATCCATCTGTTCCGTCTTTGTCAACATAATCTATATTATCAACTAAAATTATATTTGTATCTTTATTGGGATCAATCAGGTCAGCCGAAGCAATAGTAACTTTTTTATTGACTTCTCCTTCTATCCAAATATTATCTTCAACAAACATAACCGAGCAAGAATCATCAATATTATATGTGTTATAAAAATATTCGTCACGAATTCTGAAATAATCATAATGCCAACCCTCTTCTGTGTTATAAGCCCAATCACTATAGAGACGAGTTATAATTCTCACTTCAACAGTTCCATCGTTATTAAATATTAGATGATAGCCATCTGCTGAAGAATTTATATCAGTAGACGGAGGAAGATAAGTTCCGCTTGTTTGAGATTTGCTTTTTATATTAGCCAAATCAATTGTTATCCCGTCAAAATCAAAAGAGGGAACAGGAAATTCAAATAGATCTTCTTTAGCATTACCACTCGTAGAGAATACTCCGTCTTGAGTAGAGCTAGGGCTACAACCAAAAGAACTGGTGCATGTCCATGACTCTAAAGCCGAACTTACTATAGATTGATTCTCTCCATCCATTCTAACGCCACCATTAGAATGATAATGGCCTCTAATTTCTCTATCAGCTCCAGCCCAAACACTATCATTTAGAAGATAAGCGAACTTAGCCACCGACAATCTTCCATAAGTGACCTTAATCTCTCTTTTGGTATTAGTAAATTTATCAGTCCACCCAGAAGAATAGATATTTCTTTCTGTTGTTTCACCGCAATTTATTGATTCATCTATATTTAAAGAAAACTGGCCGAGAGAATTTCCCTGTATGTCAAAATACTCTTTCTCAGTACTACACTCTCCCTCAACTCCATTGTTAAGACACCACTTATAATAAGCAACTCCCGATTCAGCGACATATAATGCCTGGCTCCAGGCTAATCTTTGAGCATTGGCTCTCATTTGAAAAAGGATAAAACTAAACAAACCTCCGATTAAAATCAAAAAGATTGCCCCAAAAACCAAAACTATTGCAATTATTGACCCCTTATTCATAAATTTATTCTTTTAAATTGCGGAGCTGGACATAAGATTCTAATTCTACATCGCCTGGTTGATGATTCGGATTAACATTAACAACTAAATGCACTTTCATAACCTTAGTGTCAGATAGTCTGATGGGATGCTCCGTTATTTCATTTCCATCAACATTATAATACTTAAAAATAGGCGGAGTATTTCGAACATAAGAACTTATAATAGTCACTTCTTCTGATTCTGTCGGATAAGAAATAGGGCTTGTTGTTGGATTAGTTATTCCTTTTTTAAATAAATGATCTAGCTCTGGATTGTCTTCTTCCCAAGCAAGCTCAACTCTAACCTTCATCGCATGATTAGGTTCTTGCCAGTCACAAATATCATCAACTCTATAATTAGAATCTATTAAAATATCTAAATAATTATCTACGGCCTGGTCAGTTACATCAAAAATAACATCTCCTTGCCAAATTCCTGAACAATCAGAACAGCCAGTATTACAAATCCTGCTTAAACTTGAGCCATCGGCATAAACATCAGCATATTCTTGACCATCCCAACCAAAATCTCCTTCTACGGAAACTTTAATTTGAGCCGAAATAAGTGTTCCTTGAAAAAAATCTGCAAAAGCAACATTACAAGAACCGCCAGTAGCAAAAGTAACACATTCTTGTGTTTGACTTCCCGTTTCAGCTGCTCCAATAAAATATCTGACTTTCTCTGTTTCTCCATCTTTATCAATATCAGCATAAAAAATAAACTCTTTATCATCAGCTTTCTCAATAGGATAAGAACCGTCGTCTCCAAATCTGGCTTCTCTTATTTCCCTAACCATTGTTTTTATTCCCATTCTTGCTTCATCAAGAGCTAATGATTGTTGCCAAGCAAAAGATTGAGACTTATATAATAAAACAATAGAACCAGAAATTATTCCCATTAATAAAACTAAAATAGCTACGGCAATTAATGTTTCTATTAGTGTAAATCCTTTCATGATTATTCTATCCGTTGAAGATTAATTACCTTTGTCGTATCTCCAGAGACAGAAACCGATCCCGAATAGGTATTATATCCAGGGGCAACTATGTCTATATTATAAACAGCTGATCCAAGAGGTATATAATAAGTTTTTCCATCTTCGTCAGTATATTGAATAACATCGTATTCTGAACCAATCAGTCTAGTCTCAGCTGAAAAAATAGGTTCACTAGTTTCAAGGTCTCGAACGGTAACTAAAAGAGAATTGTCTGCCTGTAAAACTAATCTAACCGTTTTATTTTCGTTAGGAGCTAAGCCAACCGACTCTATGGGATCTATTAGATCAAAATTGTTCGGAGAAAAAATATACGAATCCCATTCTAAATTAGAAATTGTTATTTGCCCAGATTCATTGGTTATCTGATATTCAGAATATTTATAAACAGGATCTTCGTTGATATCTGTGCCAATTAATTTTGCTCCTGTTAAATAAAAACCAGCGTTTGAAATAATCGGATACTCTAGTTCTTCAGGCCCAACAGTTTCAATAGTCATTGAGCTCAATCTATCAATGGAAAAACTTACTTCAGTAAGCTGACCATCCAAAACAATCGGATGTGGTTTTTCTGGATTAGTCACCTCTTCAATACCATAAGTTCTTGATGTGCTGTTGCCAGATTTAGTTATAACCACCTTATAATTGTTAGGCGATAACGAAAAGAAATGAGATCCAGCCTCAGGAGTTGCCATTTTTATAGTCTGATCTGTGTTGGGATCTTTTATTTCAATCAACGGAGAAGTAATCATTATCCCATAAGCATCAAAGACCTGGATCAAAAGAATTCCTCCTTCCTCGTCACATTCTTGAGCTAAAGTTTCTGGTGAAATATCTGTAACTAATTTTACATCTCCTGATAAAGAATCTGTCCAAGAAACTTTCACTTCTATTTTCTTATAATCATTAGGGCAATCATCGTCAGGCGACGAAACACCATCAGCCGTATCAACTATATAATCCACTCTTGTATCAACCGTATAATCTATGCCATTAATTTTTTTAGTTTTCGATGCTTCTAGAATTCCTTCTGGAAATCCTCCAATCACTCCAATAACGTCATAAGACAAATTTTTAATTTGCTCTAATTCACCACTAGCAATAGCTGTTGCTGTAATCTTATACTTACTCTGTCCAACAACCTTCAACCCTAATTGATAAGCAGTAAAAATACCCAAAAAAACAATCAAAACCAAAAATGTCCCAACCAATACCTCTATAAGCGTAAACCCTTTACTCTCAATTTTCAATTTCCAATTTCCAATTTTCATTAAATGTTACAATTATTAATTTTCAATTATTAATTATCAACTCTTATCTGTACTACGCACTGTACAATGGTACCGATGTCAATCTTCTCTTATTTTATTTTTTTGTGAATATAAAGATGGGGTAAAAAGAGCCGCTTCTTTTTTCTTCACAGGATTATCGTCCAGGGATTCGCCAAATTCTTCTATTAAATTACTCAACGCGAAATGACCAGCATATACTTTTTTTAATTTTTTAAAACTACCAGGAATCGCTTCTTTCTGATCTTCTATTATTTTTAATCTTCTTCTTCTGTCTTTTAGTAATTTATCAATAGCTAATTTATACCCATTTCCTTCTTGTTGTAATACTTTCTGAACATTTGCGATTTTAGTTTTACCAACGCCTAACATCTTAGAAATTTGATCATATCCGAAACCAACCGTTAAAAGAACTGCTATTTCTAATCTTCTCATCAAAGTAGCTATCTCGTTCGGTGTTAACAAATCTTTAAAAAACAAACGGACCTCTTTCCTATTTTTTAAAGAATCTATTGTATCATAAAACTCAGCGATCATTTGAATTCTTTTTTCTTTCGGTAAACTATTTAAATTAAATACGCTCATATTTTCAATTGTACCACGCACTGTACAATAGTACTGCTCTTAATTTTTTATCTATTACTTTAATCTATTACTTTAATCTATTACTTTTGCTTTTATTTTTATTGTTTGGAAATTGTTTGGAAATTGATTCATTGAAAATTCATTGAAAATTAGAAATTGAAAATTGAAAATTATTTTATACTCCTTCCATCATGGAATACATTGGTTGGATCATTGAAATAGCAAAAAACCCAACGGCTGCTCCAATAATTAACATCAAAATTGGCTCAATTACGGCTGATAAATTTTTTGTAGCTTCGTTAACTTCTTGCTCAAAGAAATCAGCTAATTTGGCAAGAATAGAAGATGTTTCTCCCGTTTCTTCTCCAACTGCTATCATTTGAATCACTAAAGTCGGATAAATATTATCATATGGTTCCAAGGCTTCTGACAATTTACTTCCCTTTCTAACTTTTTCTGATGATTTTTTTATCGCTTCCTTGTAATAAATATTCTCCAAAGACCCTGATACAATCTCTAACGACCTAACGATAGGCACCCCAGAAGAAATGAGAGAAGAGAGGGTTCTAATTGTTCTAGCTGAATACATTTTTCTAATAATCGGTGAAATAATAGGGATTTTCAGAATCATGGCATCAAAACCTCTTTTACCTATTTTAGTTTTTAAAATAATTCTCACTAAAAATACTAAAGCCACTACTACCACTGGAATAGCATACCAGTAGGCACTTAAAAAATTGCCGATGGCAACAATCACTTTCGTTGATAAAGGTAGTTCAATTTTTAAATCATCAAAAAGTTTGGATAACTTTGGAACGACTAAGATAAGCATCAATGTCCCAATCCCAAACATGGCTACTAATATAACAGCCGGATATATCATTGCTCCCTTTACTCTGGACTTTATTTCATGTTCTTTTTCCATTTGCTTGGTTAGAACTTCTAGAACATCTTCCAAGGTTCCACTTTCTTCACCGACTTTTACCATATTGCTAAAAACTTCTGGAAAAATACTAGGATGCTTAGCCACCGCATCAGAAAAAGCTAAACCCTTAATAACATCTTCTTTAATTTTTAAAATAACCTTCTTAAATTTTTTACTTTTACTTTGGGCAATTAAAATATCTAGGGCCCTCGGAAGAGGAATACCCGAAGCAACCATCACTTTAAGATTTCTGGTAAACATTGTTTTTTCAACCAAAGACACTCTCCCAAAAAATAAAAAATGAACAGGGAATTTTCTTTTTATTTTTTGACTTTCTAACTCTGCCTTAATCAAAATACATCCTTCTTCTCGAAGAATTCCAGCAAGCTCGTGCTCGTCTCTTGCTTCCATCACTCCTTTCTCCGACTCCCCATTCCTATTTTTTGCAATATATAAATATCGTGCCATTATTCCATGATTACGCGGAGGACTTCTTCTATGGTGGTTTGGCCTTGAGCGGCCTTGATAAAGCCATCCTCCATCATTGTTCTCATTCCTTCTTGTTGAGCTCTTGCTTGAATTTCGTCGCTTGTTGCTCGTTTGACAATTAATTCTTTAATTGTTTCCGTAACATTCAAGACTTCGTAAATTCCGACTCTTCCCTTGTAACCATCTTCACAACCCTTTGAAGTAACCGGCTTATAAAAAGAAATATCTTTAAAAGTAGCATTTGCTTTCACTACTTTTTCTTTTCTCAAAACATCTAAAACTTTTTCTAGATCGCAAGATTTAGATAAGTCTTTAATTTCAGAGTCTTTCAAGGTATATTTTTCACTATTAGAACATAAGCGCCTAACTAACCTTTGAGCAATAATTACATTTAGAGTAGAAGAAATCAAAAATGGTTCTGCTTTCATATCAATCAATCTTGGAATAGCTCCAGCAGCATCTGTTGTGTGCAAAGTAGATAAAACCAAGTGCCCCGTTAGAGCAGCATTAATAGCTAAAGACGATGTTTCGGTATCTCTAATTTCTCCAACCATTATAATATCGGGGTCTTGCCTAACCAGCGAACGAAGGCCAGATGCAAAAGTTAAACCTATTTTAGCGTTTGTTTGTGTTTGATTAATTCTTTGCATTCTATATTCAATTGGATCTTCAACTGTAGAAATATTAACCTCGGGGGTGTTAAGAATATCAAGCATTGAATAAAGAGTCGTCGTTTTACCAGAACCGGTAGGTCCAGTGACCAAAATCATACCAACTGGCTTTTTCAAATTATGTTGAAGATCTTCCAAAGTGTCACCGCTAAATCCTAACACTTCTAAGGTAAAAGCTCTTGAAGTTTCTGACAAAAGACGCATAACAATCTTTTCGCCAGCAAAAGTAGGGAGGATGGAAACACGAATAGAATACTTAAATTCCCCTGTTTCTATTTTAAATCTTCCGTCTTGTGGAAGACGATGCTCGTCAAGCTTTAAATCAGAAAGAACCTTTATTCTGGCAACAATTCCAGCCCGAACTAGCTTCGGCAAAACCATAGCATCATGCAAAATACCATCTATACGATAACGAACAATGACCTCTTTCTCTGTTGGTTCAATATGAATATCCGAAGCTCTCTGCAAAACAGCATGCTTTAAAAGAGTATCGACAATTTTAATAACAGGCAATTCTTTAGCAACTTTTCTTAGGTTTTTTTCATCGTCTTCAGACTTTTCTTTTATTTGCCTTATTCCACCAGATTCTTTTTTAATAATATTTCCGAATTCTGCTTCAAGCGTTTCATGATATTGCATTAAGACCTTCTTAATACTATCTGGACTTGTTAAGCGAGGACAAATCTTAAGACCAATTTTCTTTTTAATAAAATCTATTGTTCTTAAATCTTCTGGGTCAAGCATGGCCACCTCTAAATTAGTCCCATCTTTTCTAAAAGCAATGATGTTATGCTTCCTAGCGATCGGCTCAGGGATTATTTTCAAAATTTCTGAATCAATAATCTCTTTTTTTAGCGAAACAAAAGGGATGCCTAAAATGTAGGCGTTAAGCTTTGATAAATCTTCTTGATCCATCAATCCGTCTTCAAGTAAAATTGTTTCTATGTCTTTTTTCTTTGTCTTGGCTTTTTTTTGGACCTTCTCAAATTGTTGCTTGCTAATTAATCCAGCATCAAGTACAAACTTTTTTAAATCTTTAGGATCTATCTTCATAGTTCTATTTTATGATTTTTTTAATTTTTTCAATAACCTCTCCCAATTCATATTCTGTTTTAACTAAATACGTCTTAGCTCCTAAATTAATCGCTTTGTTTATATCGTCTATATTTTCCATGTTGGTTAAAATAATAACCGGTATATCTTTTGTCTTGTCTTCTCCTTTTAACTTTTTTAGAACTTCAAAGCCATTCATTTTGGGCAAAATAAGATCTAATAAAATTAAGTCTGGCTTTTCATCTTTAGCTAATCTTGATCCTATTTCTCCATCTAAAGCACTAATTACCTTGTAACCAGCTGACGTTAAAAAACCACTAAAGGCTTCTTGAAGGGCAGCCTCATCTTCTATAAATAATATCTTTTTCATAAATTATATAATTCCAATATACGAATTATATGCCAATAATGCGAATAATTCGCGGTATTTGCATACATTCGTATATTTGTATTATGTTAAATTGGTATTGTAAAATAAAATGTTGTTCCTTTGCCCTCTTGAGAATCAAACCAAATCTTGCCTTTTGATTCGCTAACAATTGACTTGCAAACATATAACCCTAATCCGCTACCTCTTGTTCTTGTTTTAAGAGCATTTTCAGCTCTAAAGAACTTTTGGAAAATAAATATTTTTTCTTTTTCAGGTATTCCAACTCCTTCGTCTTTTACAGAAAATAATATTTCTTTCCCCTGTTTTTTAAATTTAACTTCTATCTTTCCACCTCCCTTAGTGTAACGAATAGCGTTATCTATCAAGTTTTCTACTAAAATCTTGAGCATTGAAGGATCAACCATAACATCGTGAATATTTTTGTCAGGCGTGAAAATCAAATCTATATCAGAAGCTTTGGCAAATACTTTGTATCTTGAGACCAATTCGTCTATTAGTTGACCTAAATCAATTTCTTTTTTATGTAAAGTAAAGGCTCCTTCTTCTATTTTAGATACCACAAGCAAATCGTCAACTAATTCCACCATTCTAGCTATATTTTCTTTTACATTAATGTAATATTCTTCTTTTTTTTCTGGCTTAACGGCAAACTCTTTAGATGCTAAGACCTCAAATGTCCACTTAATATTAGTAAGAGGGGATCTTAGTTGATGAGATACTATATTAATAAATTCTGATTTTAATTTTGAAACCTCGAATAATCTTTCAAAGCTTCTTGTTATGGTAAAGGAGATGACGAGCAAGATGCCAGTAATTATCATAACGATGATAGCCACCAATTCAGGATTATCAATAAACCTAGCTCCAATCAAATAAGCAAGAGAAATCGTAATAAGAATAACCATGCCCATCAAAACAAACAAAAACTGAGGGCACTGCCAAAGGGAAACCCCACTTTTCTTGCACTGTTCAACAATGTTCAATTGATATAAAATCTTCTTTAAGGTCATTAGTTTATTATACCCCGTAGAAGAAATTTTACAAAGGGTCCTAATTGACTTTTGGGGATTTTTTTGATATATTAGTTATTAACGGGGTATAGTGTAACGGCTAGCACAAGTCCTTTGGGAGGATTTATTCCCAGTTCGAATCTGGGTACCCCGACATATAAGCGGGTGTCGTATAATGGCTATTATCACAGGTTTCCAACCTGTTGACGAGGGTTCGAATCCCTTCACCCGCTCCACAAAGATGTTGACATGGCATAATCATGCTATAATGACATAATAAAACTACATGCTGAAAAATCAAAGAGAAAGAATTAAGAAGTATAAAAAATTTATGTTTCCAGGAGTTGCTTTGATAGCTTCTTTATATGGATCATTGATTTTTGCTATTGGAGCAATTGTTGGATATATAACCACAGAGATTTTCTGCAAGAGATATATAAAAACAAAGAGGGTTAAATGTGTAGCTTTTAATCTAAAAGATTGGGAAATTCATATCCATCACTGGTTGATGGGAGGTGCTGTTATTTTAAGTGCCTATTTCTTCGGATTTATTGGATCAATACCAGTTATCTTCTTAGGAGTATTGGGTGGATTAGTTTTTCACGATATTCACACCGATAAGAAGTTGCATGAAAACGACATAGCATGGTACAATGTAATATACAGAAAGTAGCCAGCCATATAAAAAACTGCGGAGGTCGGACCTCCGCAGTTTTTATCTGGCATATTCAATAACTCTATTTTCTCGGATAACTGTTACTTTTATCTCACCTGGATACTTTAATTCTTCCTGTATTTTATTAGCAATATCCCTGCTTAATTTTTTAGCATCATAGTCGTTTATTACCTCTGGATTAACAAACACTCTCACCTCTCTTCCGGCCTGAATAGCATAAACTTTATCAACACCTTTAAAGCCCTCAGCGATTGACTCAAGCTCCTGCAATCTTTTAATATAATGCTCTAGGCTATCTTTTCTAGCCCCAGGTCTGGCTCCTGAAATCTGGTCAGCCACTTGAACAATAACTGCTTCTAGGGTTTCGGCTGGATGTTCTTCGTGATGAGCTTTCATAGCATCGATAATATCATCACCAACATTAAACTTCTCCAATATCCTTATTCCAATATCAGTGTGAGAGCCCTGGATTTGATGATCAACTGCCTTTCCGATATCATGGAGTAATCCTCCCTTTTTAGCTACGGCAACATTAGCCCCTAGCTCCGATGCTATTGCTTCGGCTAGAAAAGCGACTTCTATAGAGTGAAGCAATACATTTTGTCCGTAACTAGTTCTAAAACGCAATCTTCCTAAAAGCTGAACTACCTTAGGATCTAAATCAACTATTCCTGTTTCATAAATAGCTCTTTCTCCGGCGTCTTTTACCTGTTGGACTATTTCCGACTCTACTTTATGAACTATTTCTTCAATTCTAGCTGGCTGTATTCTACCATCCTGAATAAGTCTCTCTAAAGCAATTTTAGCAATCTGTCTTCTAACAGGATCAAATCCTGAAATCATTACTGCTTCTGGAGTTTCGTCAATAACTATCTCCACTCCAGTAAGTTTTTCTAAGGTTCTAATATTCCGCCCTTCTTTCCCAATTATTCTTCCTTTAAGATCATCCGAGGGGATAGAGACAGTTGTTGTAGTAAGCTCTTGAGATTGAGAAAGGGCAAACTTTTGAATAGCCGATGCTAAAATATCTTTGGCTCTCATCTCGTATTTTTCAAAACCAGACTGTTCTAATTTTTGCATCTTTCCCAAAAGCTCTACCTGATACTCTTGCTCAAGATTTTTGAGTAATTCTCTTTTGGCCTCTTCTTTTGAAAGCTTAGCAACCCTTTCAAGTTTCTTAATAGATTCCGTTCTTAAGTCTTCTAGATTTGTTTTTATTTCTTTTAATTTTTCTACTCTTTGACGAAATTCATCTTCTTTTTTATCTAAAACCGACACTCTTTCAGTTAGAGTGTTCTCTCTATTTGTTAGAAGTTTTTGAGCACTAAATAGATCTCTTCTTTGGCCCTCTGTATCCCGACTAGCATCCCTGATAATCTGATCTGCTTTCTGCTTGGCCTTTAATGTTATCTCTTCGGCATCTTTTTTAACCTGAGCAATCTTCTTTTGAAGAGTGGTTTCTATTTTGTCTGCTCTTTTCCGAGCGATTGATTGACGTGCGAAATATCCCAAGACAGATCCTATTGCCAACGCAATAAAGCCCATTGGGATCAATAAAAATAGTGGATTCATAATTTCTAAAATTCATAATTAATAAATGTTACAGATTTATCATACCAAAAAATCCAAACAATTGCAATAAAAAAAGCCCTATTGTGGGCAACTTGTCTTGACTTATTTTCTTAACTCACTTATACTTAAATTACTTTTGGGATTACTCCCTTCGATCCCAGCTTCGGCTGGGTGACGATATCAAGAAAGCTCGAGCAAACTCTCGAGTTTTTCTTTATTTCTTAAGTTTCTTTGGTTCTTTCCTTGGTTTCAAAAAGTTTTCTTTGTTTACAACCCTTTTGCCCGTTTCTTTTTCTAATTATTTTCTGGCGTTTCCTGAAATTTTCCCGCCCTTGTGAGCAACATTTTCATTTGGATTATATCCTTCGGCTTTTTCTTTTTCGGCAATTTGGCGAGTAGATAATTCAGCCAGAGCGGTGAAGATTATTTCTGCTTCACTCATGTGATCTCGCAAATTTTGAGTTTTAAGACTTTTCAAGTTCTTGTGGCTTTTTACCGAAAGCCCGCTCCACTCTTGATGAATAATATTCGTAAGCTTGGCAAACTCATTGCTTTTATTTACACCATGATCGCTCCAATAGTCAGTTAATTTATTCCTTACTTCTACGCTAAGCATTCTTTGCTCAATCCATTTTTTACTTCGACCCATAGTTTGCCAGTTCTTTCTACCACGACTAACTGATATTTCAGGGTCAATTGTTTCTTGCATTCTTTCATAACCAACCCTAGCTAACCAAAGCTTAAATGGTTCCGCCATGGGGGAGGGAATTGATTGAATAAGACGCAATAGATCTTCTGTTAAAAAACAGTCGGTTTTACGCATTTTATTATCAGGGGCTAACATTTTCAAAGCGTGACAATTTGTCACGGTTTGATTTCCTTCTTCTTTGAGTCTTTGTTTTAGTTTTCTCCAATATGCTGGCGAATCTATACTACTAGTTAAGACTCTAATCACATCTATAATACTAAAATACCACTGCTCATCTTTCTCAATCCAAATTCTACGCACTGGTTGTTCTTCAAAAATGACAATTAATTTATTTTTCTTTTCCATAAATTTTATTTATTTATACTGTTTATCTTCAGAATACTCTTTTTCAGGATTAAAAACAAGAAGTTAAGTTCTTTAAATTTCACGATGTAACAAAAAAACCCTATTGGGCTTTTCACTTTTTGAAAAAATCTACGACAGGATCATAACCTATAGGAATCCACCAACACCACATCAATGCCATCATCACAACAGCAAACAAAAAGGTAAATATAACAATTTTAACATCGATATCTTTTGGCTCACCAGAAATCCTTTCTGCAAAAATAATCATAGCAATAATGCTAAGAACAGCATTCGACCACCCGCACCAAATTCTTGTTTTTCTAGTCATTTTGAAATCCTTTCTTTCTTATTATCTTCATTATTTAATTGTTAAGTTGCTAATTCAAATTACTAATTTAAGTATATATCTTAATCTAAAATCCGGCTAGGTCGGACCTAGCCGGATTTTGGTTCTATGACTTGGTCAATAATGCCATATTCTTTGGCTTCCTGAGCAGTTAAATAGAAATCACGATCAGTATCGTTTTCTATTTTTTCTAATGGTTTTCCTGTGTGTTTGGCTAAGATATTATTTAATTTATTCTTAATCTTAATAATCTGCTTAGCCGTTATCTCTATTTCAGAGGCCTGACCCTGAGCTCCTCCAGCAACCTGATGAAGTAAGACCTCGGAATTAGGCAAAGCAAATCGTTTGCCTCTCTCTCCAGAAGCTAATAAAACTGCTCCCATTGAACCAGCTAACCCGAAGCAAATAGTAGCCACTGGGCATTTAATGTATTGCATTGTGTCGTAAATGGCCAGACCAGCTGTAACCGATCCCCCAGGAGTGTTAATATACAAC
>JAHJSY010000050.1 GCA_018830125.1 Patescibacteria group bacterium
GGCAACGTCGGCATCGGGACGACGACGGTTGATGGCCCGTTAGATATTGTCGGATTGGCATCATCAACGGGAACGCCAATATCAATAGACGGTAATGATAGTTTGGTTAAAGAGACATCTTTGCAGATATATAAAGAAGATGTTGAGGAGTTAAGTTTTGGGCTAGAAACTTTAATGCAATTACAACCAAGAGAGTTTAATTGGATAGATGAAAAAGGTGGCTTCCACGACTTTGGATTTATCGCCGAAGAAATAAATGCAGTTAATCCACTTTTAGCTCAATATGACCATGGTAATTTACAGGGTGTAAAATACAGTAAGATGACTGCTCTCTTAACAAAAGCAATGCAAGAGTTGGTTGTGGAAGTTAGGGGATTAGGAGGATTTGGGGGCGAAGTGGATATATTGGGGGTTACGACAGGATCAACAGAACCTATCTTTGAAAATAATACTAGTATAGATATATTAGGCACGACTACAGAAAGCAATGAGCCAGTATTAACACTTAATGAAAATGGCATAATAGCCCAGCTTCAATTTGATGATATAGAGATGGATACCAATCTTCTTTCAACTTTAACTAAAAAGATTAAAGCTACTTTAGAATGGTTAGGAATGCGACTAGAAGATGGTGTTGCTTATGTTAGAGAGATTGTAACAGATAAGTTAACGGCTGAAACAGTAAGAATTAAAAGAATGGAAATAGTTGATTCAGTAACCGGAGAAATATACTGCACATGGATTGAAAATGGTGACTGGAAAAAAGAGCTGGGTGATTGTGATAGTGCTATTGGGGAGTATGTGTCTGAATCTGAACCTGAATCTGAACCTGAATCGCCCCCTATTTTAGAAACAACAACTCCATCCGATGAGCCTCCATTGGAAATTTTAGACACAACAACACCTACGGAATAAATTCATGAAAATAAAAGAATTACTTTTAGATATTTTGTTTCCGAGATCTTGTGTAGAATGTGGTAGAAAGGGGGATTATATTTGTGATAAATGCAGTATTTTTATTTCAGAATGTGATGTAGGGGCGAACCCATGTGTTCGCACATTAGATGGATTAACAAGTGTCTGGGATTACGAAGGGGTTATAAAAAAACTGATTTGGGAGATAAAATATAACGGTCTAAGAGATGGAATTAAAGAATTGGTTGAAAGAATAGATTTCAAAGACGAGTTTATATCTTCGTTTAAATATATAACATATGTGCCGATGTATAGAAAGAGAGAAAAATACAGAGGGTTTAACCAGTCGGAGATTATCGCTAAAGAATTGGCTAAGAAATATTCCGCCCAAGGCGGATTAAAAGTTGTTTGTTTGTTAAAAAAAATAAAAGATACCGAAGACCAAGTTAATCTAAATAAGGAAGAGAGGGTGAGGAATGTTAGGGGTTCGTTTCGTTTCGTCGGTGTAGGGGCGACTCTTGTGGTCGCCCGAATAAATAAGGGTAACCACAAGGGATTACCCCTACGGAACATTCTATTGGTGGATGATGTTTATACTACGGGAGCGACGATGCGTGAATGTTGTAAGGTGTTAAAAAAATCAGGAATCAAAAATATATGGGGATTTACTCTGGCGAAAACGCCGTAATTAAAATAGATGACCTAAGATATCCAAGATTGCTTAAAGAAATAGGACGAGATGCTCCTAAGCAATTATATTATAGGGGTAGTTGGAGTGAAGATATTTTTGATAATTGTTTAGCGGTAGTTGGTTCAAGAAGAATGACTTCGTATGGCAAACAAATTACTCAAAAATTAGTTTCAGAAATTGCTGGCAAGGGAATAACGATTGTTTCTGGATTTATGTATGGAATTGATGCAACGGCTCATAAGTCAGCTTTAGATGTTGGTGGAAGAACTATTGCTGTGATGCCTTGTGGAATTAATATAGTTCATCCAGAATATCAAGTAAAACTATACGACGAGATATTAGAAAATGACGGACTTATTATCTCTGAATACGAAGGAGATTTTTTACCAACGCTTTGGAGTTATCCGAGAAGAAATAGAATTGTTGCTGGGTTGTCTAAGGCAACTTTGGTTATTGAGGCGGGAGAAAAAAGTGGTTCTCTTATTACAGCTAATCTGGCTAAGAAATTTAATAAAAAGGTTTTTGCTGTTCCGGGGCCGTTGACGAGCGTGCTTTCCAAAGGAATAAATCAGTTAATAAAAGAAGGAGCAGAAGTGGTTACTTGTGCAGGCGATGTAGCCGAGTTTTATAATGTTAAACATCCGATGTCTAACACTTTTCAGAAGTGTTCGACATCGGATGTTGAACATTTGGAACAACAAATTATTCAAAAATTACAAGAAGAGCCGATGGAAATAGATATTTTATCAAGATTATTAAAGGTTCCAATTACAGATTTGGGCACCACGATGTCGTTAATGCAAATTAAAGGTCTGGTGTTTATAGAAAACGGAAAGTATTATGTTTGTTAAAATTAAATCAGCAACAAATTTGGGTTTAGAAACGATAGGTGTTGATGTGGAGGTAAATATAGCCAATAAAGGTTTGCCTAGTTTTGATATTGTCGGATTGCCGAGTAAATCAGTTGATGAAAGTAAAGAAAGAGTCAAGACGGCCATCATTAATTCAAAGATAGAATTTCCCTTAAAAAAGATTATTGTTAATTTGGCTCCCGCCGATATTCCTAAAGAGGGGTCTTGTTATGATTTGCCTATGGCAGTTGGTATTCTGGCGTCGGTTATTAATTGCGAGATACCTAAAAGAAGCTTATTTTTCGGCGAGCTTTCTCTTGACGGAACACTTCGTCATACGAAGGGATCTTTATTACTTTCGTTATTTGCTAAAGAAAGAGGGATTGAAAGTATTTTTGTTCCCAAGGCCTCGGCCAACGAAGCGGCTATTATTAAAGGAGTAAATGTTTATCCTGTAGAAAATTTAAATCAGTTGTTAGCTCATTTGTTGGGGCAAGTTTTAATTGAACCAGCCGAATACATAGAGAGGCAAAGCATTAGACAAAAAGCAGAGTTTGATATGAAAGAAATATTGGGTCAAGAACAAACAAAGAGAGCAGCGGAAATTGCCGCCGCTGGAGGCCATAATTTATTTATGGTTGGTAGCCCTGGAGCAGGAAAAACAATGCTAGCTAGGGCTTTCCCTGGAATCTTGCCACAATTACAGGAAAAAGAATCTTTGGAAGTAACAAAAATTTATTCTGCTTCAGGAAACATTCCACCCGATGGATCGGTGATTACGGTTTGTCCTTTCAGATCTCCTCATCATACTATTTCTCAAGTTGGTCTTGTTGGTGGGGGGTCAAGACCTCAACCGGGGGAGATAAGTTTGGCTCATAGAGGTGTATTGTTTCTAGATGAATTTACTGAATTCCCTAGATATATATTGGAGTCATTAAGACAGCCGATGGAAGATGGTCATCTGACTATTTCTAGAAGTAGAGCACAAGTTAAATATCCTTCTAGATTTATGTTAATAGCATCGGCTAATCCCTGCCCTTGTGGTTATTTATATCATCCCAAAAAGGCCTGTAGTTGCACCGAAAGAGAAGTTAAAAAATATAGAAAAAAGATTTCTGGACCAATACTAGATCGTATAGATCTGCATGTAGAGGTGCCAGTTGTTGACGCAAATGATTTATCAGACGGTGTAGGGGCAAGTCCTTGTGGTTGCCCGTCGATTGATATTAGAAAAAGAGTGATAAAAGCAAGAGAGATTCAAAACCAACGTTTTATGGAAGAAAATATCTTTATAAATGCTGAAATGAAAAACGAGCACATTAAAAAATATTGTTTTCTTTCGTCGGATGTAAAAAGGATTTTGGCTCAAGCGGTAACAAGTTTTCATCTATCAGCGCGTTCGTATTTTAAAATGATAAAGGTTGCCAGAACAATTGCCGATCTATCAGGGGCAAGTGATATAGAAATATCTCACATGGCAGAGGCCTTGCAATATCGCTCCAAACAGAGCCAAGAATCATGAAAAAGTATAATTTAGAAACAGGTAAATTGGGCGAGAGTATGGCGAGGGATTATTTAGAAAACAAGGGTTATTTTATTTTAGAGCAGAATTACGAAAATAAATATGCCGAGATAGATATAGTGGCCAAAGAAAAAGACACCGTAGTTTTTGTAGAGGTAAAAACTAGAATAGGTGAACAATTTGGAACTCCAGAAGATGGGTTGAATAAAGAGAAAATGAATCGCCTTCTCAGAAACGCCCATGCGTATGTTGCTATGAACGTAGGGGCAATCCCTTGTGGTTGCCCTTATAGAATAGATGCAATCTGTATTGTCTTAGATAGAGCAAGACAAATCCAACGTATAAATCATTACCAAAACATCACTAGCTAATTTGACTTTTTAACAGGGACATTTAAACTAAAATATGATATCATAAATAATAAATAAATTAATAAACACACATATATATGAAGGAAGAAAAATCATCGTCAATCGTTGAGACATGCGATAAGGTATCAAAGATAAGTATTTATCTTTTGACATTCTTATTGCCCATCCTATTTTTACCATGGACAGCAAACGTGCTTGATTTTAATAAGCAAGCATTGTTGATAGTTTTGGTATTCGTGGCTATATTCGCCTGGATGCTTAAAATATTGATTTCTGGCAAGGCCAGTTTTAATTTCAGCTTAGTCCATATTCCAGTCGCAGTTTTATTCTTGGTGTATACCGTATCAACAATATTTTCTTTATGGAGATATGGAAGTTTTTGGGGTTGGCCACAGATTGGTTCAGAAAGCTTATTAAGTTTACTTGGATTGGTTTTGCTTTATTTCTTAGTTATTAATGCTTTCAAGAGAAAAGAAATTTTCTATTTGGTAGTTGCTCTAGTCGCTTCCGGTTTTTTAGCAATGGTTTATGGTCTTTTGCAGATTTTTGGAAAGTTTATTCTGCCAATTGGATTTACCAAAGCAGTTTCGTTTAATACTATAGGGGGGATAAACTCATTAGCTATTTTTGCGGCTATTATGCTTCCCTTAATAGTTACTTTCTTAACGATTAGTAAAGACAAGAAACTCAAGATATTATTTATTTTAGCAGCTATCGCTGCCGCCACTTTACTTTTATTGATTAATTTTAAAATTGCTTGGTGGATAGTTATAGTTGGTTCGGCTTTAATTATTGTTTTTGGAACCCAAAGAAGGGATATTTTTGATAGTCGTTGGCTTATCTTGCCAATGTTTTTTCTAGCGATAGCCTTATTGTTTAGTTTTTTCAGATTTCAAATTCCAGGAACTCCAGAAAGACCAGCTGAAGTTTTCTTAACTCAAGGAGCCAGTTTTGATATTGCTTGGCAATCAGTGCAACAAAGTCCGGTAGTTGGTTCGGGTCCGGGTACTTTCATATATAACTTTGCTAAATTGAGGAGCGTTGCTTTTAATGGAAGCGATCTTTGGAATTTAAAATTTGAATGGGGAGCATCAAAAATGATTACCGTCTTGGGAACTGTAGGGATTTTAGGAATGTTAGGAATTTTAGGGGTAATCGGGTTCTTTATTTTCTATGGAGTCAAATTTTTATTCGGAAAATCGTATCAAAGAGAAGACAAAGAAGAAGACATGGGCCACGAATTTTATTGGGTTCTTGGATTAGGGGTCTTTATTAGTTTCCTATGCACCACGGTCTTGTTCTTTTTCTACAAGTCCAATCTGTCTATTGATTTTGTTTATTTCCTACTAATGGCTTGTTTCGTCTCTCTTCTTCACCCTGTTAAGAAAGAGATTATTCTTAAACCATCTTCTTTGGTGACATTGGGAATAACCTTTGCCTTCACTTTAATTTTTATTTTTGGTCTAGGCGTGCTTATTCTTGAAGGTCAAAGATATGTTTCAGCTGTTAGTTATTTAGATTCAATGAAGGCCTTACAAGAGGGGAGGGGCGAAGATTCTATCAACAAGTTAGAGACAGCTATAAGAATAAGTCCTAAGGTTGATTTGTATTGGAGAGAAATTGCTCAAGTTTATCTTGGAGCAGTCAACGAAACGAGAGCTAGAACAGACATTTCCCAAGCAGAAGCTACTCAAATGGCTCAAATATATATTAATAGTGCCGTTAATGCGGCCAAATCGGCTAGTGAAGTTAATCCTAACAACGTAGCCAATTGGTCGATAAGGGGAATTGTTTACCAAAACCTTATAGGTATAGTTGGCGGAACAAAAGATTGGGCTGTCGGTGCTTATGAAGAAGCGTCAAAGCTTGAACCATCCAGTCCTTATTTTCCAACTCAAGCTGGAATATCTATTTTGACGGAAATAAGGAATCTTCCAGAAGACAGAAACTCAGAGAAAGAAGAACTTTTTTCAGAAGCCGAGGCAAAGTTTAGAAGAGCAATTGAATTGAAATCGGATTATGCTTCTGCTTATTTTCAATTAGCATTAATGTATCAAATGCAAGGAAAACAAGATCAGATGATTACTGAGCTTGAGACAACTAAAGCTGTAGCTCCCTTTGATGTTGGTTTAGCTTTTCAATTGGGATTGATTTATTATCAGATGGAAGATTATGAAAAAGCTCGACTTGAATTTGAGAGAGCTGTTCTTCTTAATTCGGGCTATGCTAATGCTTTATATTTCTTAGGTCTAACCTATGATCAAATGGGAGAAACCGAGAAAACAATGGCTATTTTTGAGAATCTAAATCAAACAAATCCTGAAAATATGTTAGTCGTTCAGATTCTTAAAAACTTGAGATCTGGCAAAAGAGCTTTGGCAGGTATTAACGGAGAAGAAGAATTACCAGCCGTCCCAATTGAAGAAGATATAGAAGAAGAATAATTCTGCATAAGTCGGACTTATGCAGAACTTGTGCAAATTATGAGGAATTTTGAAGTTGGAAAAATATATCACGTATATAATAGAGGAGTGAATAAGTGCCTTATTTTCAATAGTGAGGCGGATATGTGGAGATTTCTTCAAGGATTGTATTTATTTAATGATGAAAATAGTTCATTTGGAATTCTTAGACAAATAGAAAGAGATAATAAGGGAAGAATTAATTTTAATTTACTGAAGGATTTTGTTGCAAAAGATAAGGAGAGCAGAGAGCCATTAGTAAGAATTATGGTTGATTGCTTGATGCCGAATCATTTTCATTTATTAATTGAAGAAATTGCGGAAAATGGTATTTCTCGATTTATGCAAAAACTTGGAACTGGTTATGCTAAATATTATAATCAGAAATACAATCGAGTAGGAGGATTATTTCAGGGAAAGTTCAAGGCTGTAGAAATAAAAGACGATATTCAATTGCAACAAGTGTTAGGATATATAAATATAATAAATCCTGGCCAATTGATAAGGCCGAACTTAAAAGAAGAAGGAATAAGAAGCATAGAGGAGATGGAGGAAATTTTTGATTTTGCTAAAAAATATTCTTTTAGTACGAATCCTGATTATCTAGGAATAAGAGATTCTATTATTATAGATAAAGGGATATATAAAGAATTTTTCCCAATACCAGAGAAGTACGAAGAATTTGCTAGAAATTTTTTATTAAGCAAAGGGTATAATATAGATAGCGATTTCGCATTAGAATAATTCTGCATAAGTCGGACTTATGCAGGTCTCAAAGACTCTTTGTTGAATTTCTTTTATGGGGTATAATAAACTAATGAAAAATAATAAACGCAAAAAATGAAAAGTGACTCGGTCACTTTTATTGGTGACGTAGGGGCAGACTCATGATTAATAAATTTATCGAAGGGAAAGTCTATATATTTATTGATGCAGCAAATGTTTTTTATGCTCAGCGAACTTTGGGTTGGAAAATATCTTATGAAAAACTAATAAAATATCTTAAAAGAGAATGTGGAGAAAATATAAAGTGTTTTATCTACGCTGCTTACGATGAAAACAAACAAAGCGAGCAGAAATTCTTAGACATGCTTGATATTAATGGATATATTTTGAGAACAAAAGCTATTAAGAAGATTAAAATAAGCTCTCAACGCGATAAACATAAAGGTAATCTTGATATGGAGCTTGCTTTTGAGATGGTTGATCTTTTAGATAAATATGACACAGCTATTCTAATGTCTGGCGATAGCGATTTTTCAGTACCTATTGATCGTATTAAGAAGAGAGGGAAGCGAATCATGGTTATGTCTACAAGAGGCCGAATATCTAGAGAGCTTTTAGAAAGAGCAAAATATATTGACTTACGTAAATTGAAAAACGAAATTGCTCAATAAAAAAATCTGGAGCTGGCTTACGCCACTCCAGAGTGCTATCACATTGTTGATATTAGCAAATCAAGAATATTTGTCAAGCATTTTTTATCCCCACTAATGTGCTTAACCGGGATAAGCACATTTTAGTTTTCCACAGAGACTTCTTTATTAAATTTCTTTTACGAAGTATAATAAACTAATGAAAAATAAAAGAAAATATCTAAGAGGGTTTACACTAATAGAACTGTTAGTAGTAATAGCCATACTAGGATTACTGGCTAGTATAGTCTTAGTATCTCTAAGAGGTTCCAGGGATAAAGCTAGAATAGCAGCTGGTCTTCAGTTTGAATCTAACATTTATCATGGTTTAGGCGCCTACGCCGTTGGCATATGGGATTTTGATGATCAAACAGCTAATGATACTAGTGGAAATGATAATCATGGGACTTTGGTTAATGGCCCAGTATTTAGATGTACAGAAGATGATACTCCTTCTGGAAATGGATGCTCTTTAGAGTTTGATGGAGCGGGGGCAAGGGTTGATGTTGCTATTCCATCAATGCCTATGATAGGTGTTTTCGCTTGGTTTAAGCTTTCAACGGAAGCATCAGGAACTAACACGGTGTTCAGAATGAATATTGATGATTTTGGAATAAAAGTTGAAGCTAATAGTGGCACGGAGAGATTTCATATTGATGGTTGGAATGTTCTTGTTATAGATGTTGATGTTTTGAGGGCAGATGATAGCAACTGGCATTTTATAGGGCTTAGTTATGATGGCAGTATCTTAACGGCATATTTTGATGGCGAATCTGTGGGAACTGCTAGTGGTTCTTATCCTGTTAATGCCGGGACTTTACGTATAGGGACAAGAAACGATGCATTTTCTGAACATTTCGATGGTCTCATAGACAATGTTCGAGTTTACGAACAAGCATTATCAGAAGCTCAAATTAAACAATTATATGTTGAAGGAACGGAAACTCATAAAAACAGTTTGGTTTCTGAATGAGGGGACGACGGCGTAGGGGCAGACCTGTGTATCTGCCCGAATAAATAAAATAGATTGTCATTCTGATTAGTTTTCCACAGAAAATTACTTGACAAAATATTATAATTTTGTAGTATTAAGGAATCAGCGCCCCAACCAGCCGAAAGGTCCGTTGGGGTTATTTTTATGAAAACCATATTATTTATAGATTAATGTGCTTAACCGGGAGAAGCACATTTTAGTTTTCCACAGAGATTATTTATTAAATTTCTTCTACGGGGTGTGTCAACTCATTTAACAATCAAACCGAAACGGGTTCTTGACTAAAGGTTGAAAATCTAACCGAAAGCTTTTTGTTAAAGTCGACCCTTAATGAATTATTCTTCTCTTGATAGGCCTTAGCAAGTAAGCTAAGCTTTCTA
>JAHJSY010000051.1 GCA_018830125.1 Patescibacteria group bacterium
TCAAACACTGACCACAATAAACACAATCCTTTGTCTTAGAAGGTACCACTTGAAATAAACTACCCTTTTCTTTTATTTCTAAAAAATCTACTCCTTGAAGATGACAAGCTTCCACACAGTTTCGACAATCAATACACTTAGAACTGTCAAATTGAATTACATTTCCGAATTGATAAATTGGGTAGTTTTTCTTTCTATCATTAAATTTATTTATTTTTGCTTTATATTTACTAGCTAAGTTTAATAAAGAGCAATCTCTATCCCAAACACAATCAGAACACTCTTCTCTATGTTGAGAAAATAATAACTCCAGATTTATTTTTCTTGTTTTATTAATTCTAGACGAATTAGTAATAACTTCCATGTCTGGATAAACTTTTGTCGTACATGAGGGAACTAATTTTTTATTTCCCTTTATTTCAACCACACAAATCCTACAAGAAGCTCCCGGTTTAAGATCAGGATGATTACATAAGGCTGGTATCTCTATTTTATTTTCCCTAGCTACTTCTAAAATAGTTTTATCCTCTTCGGTTCTTATCTTTTTTCCATTAATAGTAATTGATATCATTTTATTATTTTCTTAATTAAAGTTTCGAAGGGCTTATAAGCATTAGATCCTAAAGGACATAAGGAAGTTTCTTTTAAGACTAGGAAGATATCGTTCAAAACTTCTCGATCTATTTTTTTACTGTTTAACATCTCATTTATCCTATATATTCCCTCTCTACAGGGCGTACATTTATCGCAATTTTCAGCTAAGAAAAATTGAGACCATTCTTTCATTAAATTAAAAGGGTCTGTTTTAGAATTAAAAACAACGATAGACCCAATTCCTTGAACTTGTTTATCTAACTCTTTTGAAAGTAATATTTCTCCCATCACTCCTCCTCCTGATTGGATAAAAAAATTAAAGTCGGGATAATTTTTAGTCTCTTTCAAAATTTCTTTGATAGTATATTTTTCAGGAAGCTCATAGACCCCTCTATTCTTTATATCTCCGCTTATAGTATAAAAACGAGTTCTTTGGTATTCTTTTTTGGCAATTTTCCCGATACAATAAAAAGTTTCGGCATTATTAACTAAAGTTGGACTATTCCATAACCCTGACTCTACAGGATAAGGAGGTTTTATTCTTGGTTCTATTCTTTTCCCCTCTAATGCTTGGCAAATAACTGTTTCTTCACCACCTAAATACCCTCCCCTTTTTTTAACTATCTCTACTGGCAATCCTTTAATTAATTTCTTTAGTTTTTTTGAAAATTTAGTATAATAATCTTTTTTAAGATAAATAAAGGCCGAGCTGTTATCTATAAAATTAAGAGCTGTTTTGATTCCTTCAATGATTATCTCTGGATAATTTTCTAGAATAAACTTATCTTTAAAACTCTTTGGCTCTCCCTCGGAACAGTTACAAATGATATACTTTTTTTCTCCTTTAGCTTTTTTAACCAATTCCCATTTTAAGGCTGTTGGAAAACCAGAACCACTCCTTCCAAGAAGATTATACTTTTTTAGTTCTGATAATATATTTTTAACCATATACTATATTCTAAGAGTTATTTTAAACTATTTCTTTTAAGTACTTCTTAAGCTCTGGACCATACTTGGGATGATTCAGAGAAAAATATAGGTTTGATTTTAGCCATCTGGATTTGTCCCCACATTCAAGCCAGTTACCTTCAATTTCGTATCCATAAATCAGTTTCCCCTCTCTTATCATATAATTATTAATCACTTCAGCTAAAATAATTTCTCCCTTTTTGGTTGGCTTGGCTTTTTTCAAATAATCAAAAACTTCTGGGGTTAAAATATATCTACCAGTAACCGCTAAATTAGAAGGAGCTTCCTCTAAAGATGGTTTTTCAATAATACTTTTGACTTTATGTAAACGGTTAGCAATCTTTTCGTTCTTAATTACTCCATAATGAAAAATTTCTTCCTTGGGGAGAGCAAAAAGACCAATGATTGGTTTTTCGCATGTTTTAAAAACCTTTGCTAATTGATTAAGAGCTGAAATTTTGGCATCAATAATATCATCACCAAACATCACAGCAACCGCCTCATTTTTAGCAAACTTAGCTGCTTGCAAAATAGCGTGACCATCTCCCAACGGTTCTTTTTGAATGACACAAGAAAGCTTCAAACCACCAAGAAGCTCATTTAGTTTTTCGACTTCTTCCAATATATCGTTCTTTTTTCTTAACTTTAAAGTTTTCTCCAACTCTAAAGAGGGAGTTAAATACTCCATTACTCTTTTATTGTTTGGACTTAAAACAAAGATTATTTCTTCAATACCTGATTCCTTTGCTTCCTTAATGAGATAATGAACGATTGGCATATCAGCCAAAGGCAGAAGTTCTTTGGGAACTGCCTTAGATAATGGGAGAAATCTTGTTGCCAAACCGGCAATTGGAATTATAACCTTTTTTATCATATATTATCTTTATTTCTTAATATAGCTGGGGTTTCCCAGATTTTTTCTTCTTCAAGAAATTCATTTTCTTCTTGCTCAATTGCTTTTCTTACTTGAAGAGCGTTTCTTCTCACGCTAATATCACCTGAATTTTCCTCAACAATAACCGCCTTTTTTACTTCTTCCTTAATCTCTGGTTTTTTCTTAACAACCGCCTTTTTAACTATTGGCTTTTTAATAGGTTCTGGTTTTTTAACGGGCTCGGGTTTTATTTTTACTTCAATTGGTTTTTTCTTAATCGCTCTTTTTTTGGTTTTAATAACGTCTTTAGTGATACATCCTGTTGCCAATAAAGTTATCTTTATTTTCTCTGGATTTTTTTGGGATTGGTTGATACCAAAAATAATTTTAGCATTTTTATTTATTGATTCAGAAATAATCTTTGATATCTTAGAAACCTCCGAAAGTTGAATTGTTTTACTACCAACAATATTATAAACAATTCCTTTGGCACCTTTAATGGTATACGGATAAAGTGGGCTTGATATCACTTTTTTAACTGCCTCTTCTTCATTGGGTTCATTTATTTCTATTGTGTTTAGATAAGCTAATTTACCTCTTCCAGAAAGAATTGTCCTTAAATCGGCAAAATCAATATTAATTAAGCCAGGCAAATAAATCATTTCTATAAGACCTTCTAAGTTTTTAGCTAATCTTTCATTAATGGCCGAAAGAGCATCTTTCAACGGAGTATCTTTATCAATTATCTTAAATATTCTTTCGTTAGGAATAACCGAGAAAGCATTTAAGTGTGGTCTTATCTTATCAAGTGCTTCTCTAGCAATTTCCATTTTCTTCTCGCCTTCAAATTCAAAGGGCGTAGTAAATATGCCGTATGTAAGACAACCAGTATTTTTAGAAACCTTAGCAAAAATTGGCGTAGCCCCCGATCCAGCACCACCTCCCAAAGATGAAACTATAATACAAACATCTTGACCTTCAAAAAGCTTTTCTATTCTATCCTTTTCTCCTAGAGCGGCAACTTCTCCAACCTCTACATTCATTCCTGTTCCCAAACCATTGGTAATATTCTGACCAAATTGAAATCTTTTAGCTTGCTTTATATTCCGAAGAGCTTTGGCGTCAGTATTGGCAACAACAAAATCAGCTTTTTTCATTCTAGAAATAATCTCAGAAACAATTGTTCCACCCCCCCCACCAACTCCAATAATTCTCACTCGTGTTTTATGAACGGTATCTTGAGAAATATTATCAGTAGTTTTCTTTCCGCCGGCTGGCGGATTTTTCTTCCTTACTCTCTTAACCGGCTTAATCTTTTTGATTACTTTTTTCTTGATTGTTTTTTTAACAACCTTTTTCTCTACTTTCCTTTTTATTATTTTTTTATTTTTCTTTTTCTTTGTCATTATTCCATATTAACAATCCCCCAAAAAAAAGCAAGAAAAAAGGAGATCGTAACAGTGATCTCCTTTGATGTACAAATTGATGAAGTGACGACTCGATCTACAAAAAAGCATTTCCCATGCTAAGGTTATTCAGTAGGATCCTTAACTGAAGCCCCCCGTACCACTGAAAATCCGTTCAGCTTTCTGTCCTTGAATTCTTATTTCGTAGTCTATCGCCACTCCATCGCTGACAACATAGCCAGCTATAATGAACATATTTCTATCGTACTCTTTTAAGAAAGTTTGTCAACCCCTATTCGTCTACTGTTTTTATAATAGGAATTCCGTTATTACCTACGGGGATATATATTGTTGTATGATTTGGCGAGTCAGCCATTTTCATTTGAGCTTGGATAGCTAGATATTGAAGATAATTAGCATTTTTTTCTAGTTCTTCACTAATAATAGACATACTTTCGGCGACTCCTTTAGCTCTTTCTACTTCGGCCTCCCTTAATAATTTAGCACTTTCTAATTCTGCTTTTGCCTGCTCAACTACAATTTGTTTAGCATATTCTTGTTCTCTTAATTGAGCTTCTCCTCCTAACTTTCTTCTCCAAACATTATATTGAGGAAGAACAGCCATAGCGACAATCACGACAACCAGAATAACAGCTATTAAGATTATTGTGGATTTTAATGATGGCTTTATTTGATTTTCCATATTTTTATTTATTATTATTTATAGTTTATATTCTTCTAATTCATATTAACAAAAAAGCCTCCCTTAGTAAATACTATAAGATTATTTAATAATCTTAAACTTTTTTTTGTGGATAGTTTCTAACATTTCAATCGTAGCTATAACGGAAAGATTATCTGTGATTTTTAAAACTAATTTATCTTTATATTTATTCAGAAGAGGCGTCAAAAATTCATCTCCCCATGAAGGAGAAAAAGTTGATACTCCTTTAAAATCCACCTCAATTTTTTCATTATTTTTTATATCTCTTAATAATGTTTGGCAAGCTAAAGCCGCCTCCTTTCCTGCTTGACGAGATAAAAGCGTTGTTCCAAATTTTTCTAATTTTATAATCATATATTTAGTAAGTAATTAATGCGATGCAACCTTTAATATTATTTGTTGTATTTTCAATATTAATATCTTGGTTGCCTCCTCTCAAGGTTAATTTTGCATTCCCTGTTTGAAATATTAAGTTAATCGGATATTTAGATATAATTTTTCTAACATATTTCAAACCATTTCCACGAGCTTCGGGCTTTCTGCCCGAAATAACTTCCGTAAAGGCTGTTAGTAGAGCTTCTTTATGATTCTTAAGTTCTGGTTTAACTCTTTTTAAGGTTTTTAAAATACCTACTCCCCTATCTGCTAAAACAATTTGTCTTCTATCTAAATCATATCCAAAAAATATTCCCGGAATATCTAACCATTGACCCAAATTATGATCAAAAGAGTTATTTCCAATCTCACCAGTAATTGAAGTTAATAAAGGAGATAATTTTTTATTTTTCTTTTTTTGGGTTATAAGAATTTCCATTTTTGATACTCTTGCTTGAAAGATACTACTATTTTGACAATAGAATTCTTCTGGAAACTCTTTTTTAGAACTTACCCAATCTTGGGCAAGTTTAAACAAATTAACATCTATGTTTTCTAGGTCTTTTTTAAAAATCACAAAATTACGACCCATTTTTTGTGCCTTAATTTCTTCTCTCTTGATCTTATTAAAAACAGCTATTCTACTTATTTTTAATATCTTTGCCAATTCAGTTGTTGTGTAAAAATCTTTTGATTTCATAATATCTTTCTTTTCTCTATCTTAACATATGTTAAGCAATCCTGTCAACAACTAAACTTCGCACCTGCTGCCCTATTCGGTTTTATTTAATGATTTTTATTGCCTTACCCTCTATCAAAGCTTGAGTGGTTTTTTTATACGCAGAAGCTAATATTCTTTGAAAAGTGCTTTGCGATGTCTTCATTTTTTTAGCACAGTCGTTTTGATCTAAATCTTTAAGATTCTTTAATCTTAAAGCCTCTACTTCTTCAGTAGTTAATTCTATAACTTCAAGCTCTCTCATAGGAACTCCTTGAGGTTTAAAATATGTTATATTAGGATTAAACCTAATCCTTCTACATAATCTTGGTCTTGGCATAATTTTAATTTAATGTTATTCTTTTCTTAAGAAGGTTTGACCGGCCCTCCGATGTTCTTCGGAGAGCCGATCCCCCAAACCTTCTTATTTTGTTCCCTTTAACTCTTTTAGGTAATCTTCGGATTCTTTTAGCTCTGTTTTTAGATCTTTGATGTATTCCTGAGTTTCTGCAGCTTCTTCGGTTTTGGTTAGCTTTCTTCCAGTAAAACCAAACCATCTACATACTCCTCTTCCTAATCCTCGTCCGCCTCGACAATTACCCAGTCCTCTGCCTGTTAAGGGACCTTGACCCATAGGGCCTGTTCCATCGTATTTTGGCATAATTTTATCTTTTTGATTAATATGATAGCCGACCTTACTATCTATATTGAGTATATACCCATAATAATTCTCTGTCAATAGCTTGTTTATCCCCAGAACAAAAACCGTCTCATTTAACGGTTTTATTTAACGATTCTATACTTCTCGGTCTCTCGAACTGTGCACTAGCGTTCCGAAAAATTATTTTTTTCGTGGATAGTTTCTAACATTTCAATCGTAGCTATAATAGAAAGATTGTCGGCTATTTTTAAAACTAATTTATTCTTATATTTTTTTAAAAATTAAAGAGATTAAAAAGAATAAAGTTGAAACAATAATAATTAAAGGGCCTGCTGGAAATCCAGTTATTTTAAAAAGCAAAATTCCTAAAAAAGAACTTATTGCTCCAAGCAATAATCCAAAAAGAGAAAATTGAAACAAATTTTTGCTTAAATTTCTACTTGTTGCAGCGGGAATCGCCACTAAAGCAGCTGTTAAAAGCCCGCCAACAATTTTTACGCCCAAGGCAACAATTATAGCAATAGAGAATAAATAAAAGAGATTATACTTTTTAACATTGATTTTTTCAGATTTTGCCAGATCTTCAGAAATGTTAATTAAGGTTATTTTAAGATAAATTCTTTCAATCAACAGAAAAATAAAAAGACATAGAATGCAAGTTATCAATGTATCCAAAAAACCAATTTTTGAAATATCGCCGACTAAAGCGGTTTCTGCCTGCCCAATCGGCAGGAATAAAAAAGCAATGGCTACCCCAGAAGCAAAAACAACAGCTGTTAAGGCCTCCATTGATAATTTTGTCCTCATTTCAAAAAGCCAAATAAAGATAATTCCTAAGATAACAAAGGGGAAAGCACCCAAAGAAACATCAAAGCCATACAAAAGAGCTAAAGCAATGCCAGGTAATGTTAAATGACCAAGAGGACCAGCAACCAAAGCCATTTTTTTTGAAAGCATCAAAGTCCCTAAATACCCTGCCACTCCTCCGATAAAAATTCCAGCTGTTAAACTTAATAAAAATTGCTCCATAATTTTAATGTTTATGATGTTGGTAGAATTTTACTTCTTCGCCATAAAGTTTTTGCAAAGTTTCTGTAGTCAAAATTTCTTTTGGGGAACCTTGGCAAATCGGACATTTATTCAGACAAATCACATAATTTGAAAACTTATAGACAACGCTTAGATCATGAGTTACAAGCAAAACTGTTAAATTCTTTTCTTTTTTTAATTTATCTAATAATCCATAAATAGTTTCTTCGCCTCCAATATCAATTCCAGTAGTTGGTTCGTCAAAAAGTAAAATTTGAGGATTTAAAGATAAACTCCAAGCAATTAACACTCTCTGAAACTGACCTGAAGATAAATCCCCTATTTTTTTATTTAAAAACTCTTTATTTAAACCCACTGAACTTAAATTTTCTTCTATTTCTTTTTCTTTTGTTCCTTTCAATTTAAAAAACTCTTTTATATCTAAAGGAGCATCTTTAATAAAGGGCAATCTTTGAGGAACATAGCCAATCTTTATTCCTGGCATCCAATTAATTTCTCCCTGATAAGGTAGAAATCCTAATAAGGTCTTTAGCAAAACTGTTTTCCCCGCCCCGTTAGGACCTAAAATAGTTAAAACATCTCCCTTTTCAACCCTAAAAGACAGATTTTCAATAATCTTTTTTCCTTCTAGTTCAGCTTTTAAATTTTTTACTTCTAAAATAATTTCTGACATTATTTTTTGTGATAAATGTGATAAATGGTGAAAATTGTGTCTGAAAATGGTGTCAACTCTGAATTTTCTTAGGTCTTCCCCTTTTCTTAAGA
>JAHJSY010000052.1 GCA_018830125.1 Patescibacteria group bacterium
GGTTGGCAAAATAACCAAAGATCAATTAAGAAGAGTGGCTGAAAGAAAAATATCTGATTTAAATACTAACGATATAGAACGAGCAATGAAAGTTATTACTGGAACCGCCAAAAACATGGGGGTTGAAGTAGTTGAATAAAATGGAAACGGAAAGATTATCATTAGATCATTATTTTTTAAAAATAGCTTCGGTCGTTGCTGAAAGATCAACCTGTCGTCGTCATCATATTGGAGCTATAGCTGTAAAAAATAAACATATTTTAACAACTGGCTATAATGGAGCAGCTGCAGGAGTAAAAGATTGCCTTGAATTGGGTTGTTTGAGAGACCAACAAAATATTGCCTCCGGCACTCATCATGAAATTTGTAGAGCCATACATGCTGAACAAAATGCTATTATTCAAGCATCGTTACATGGCATAAGCCTTGAGGGAGGGACTATTTATTGTACTCATACGCCATGCATCCTATGTGCTAAAATGTTAGTCAATGCTGGTATTAAAAGATTTGTGACTTTTTCTAAATATAGTGATGATTCTTTTATAGAGCTATTCAAAGAAGTTGGGATAATAGTAGATATCTTAAATAAACCAAACTCAGAAATCACCTTTTTGGGCTAATATGTTTTTAAAAAAGAATAAAATTTGGCTTGGGTTAATTGTTTTAGTTTTGGTTTTTGTTTTATTGAATGTCTTTCAAAAAGAAATGAGGGGCTTTTTTTATTCCTTTTCTGCTCCAATTCAGAAAGTATTTTGGAGAGCAGGGGATAGCATGTCAAACTTCTTCTTGGGAATATTTCTCTCAGGCAATCTAAAAGAGAGAGCTGATCAGCTTGAAGCTAGTAATCAAAAACTGCTTTCTCAAATAGTATCTTTAAGGGAATATGAACAAGAAAATCAATCTTTGAGAAAAGCGCTAGGAGTTGAACTTCAAAAGGAATTTAAATTATCTTTGGCCCAAATAATTAGCAAGGACGTCTCGCAAGATTCTATTTTAATTGATAAGGGCGAGAAAGATAATATCTTAAAGGATATGCCAGTCATAACAGAAGAAAAGGTTTTAGTCGGTAGGGTTATTGATGTCTATGATAAATTTTCAAAAGTGATGCTTATTTCTAATAAAAACAGCTCTTTTGACGCCAAGGAGCCTGGCTCCTTAATTTCGGGAGTGATAAAAGGAATGGAGAATGGTGGTTTGTTTTTTGATCTTATTCCCAGCGAGGCAGAAGTAAATGAAGGGGATATAATTTGTACTAGTTCTATAAGTGGTATTTACCCCGAAGGATTATTAGTCGGGAAAATTAAATCTATCAGAAAAAGCGATATAGAATCATTTCAACAGGCAGAAATTGAGCCATCTTTCAATCTTTCATCTGTAGAAAATTTATTTATAATAACAGAATTTTAATGTTGCATAAGTCCGACTTATGGCAACCATAAGTCGGACTTATGCAAAATTTATGAAGTATTTATTATCAATTATTGCTCTATATCTTTTAGTTATATTTCAAACTAGTTTTTTAGTTCATTTCTCTTTTTGGGGAATAATACCAAACCTTATTTTTATTCTAATTATTATATGGAATCTATACGAAAATCCAGATAGTAGTTTTGGGATATATAATGCCTTCACAGCTGGTTTTTTTCTTGATATTTTTTCGGACAGAATAATTGGCTTTAATGTTTTAATCTTAGTCATTTTAGCCATCTTAATAAAACTTATTTTCAACAAATATGTTCAAATTCCGTTCAAAAAGATATAAGTATGATATTGAACCACAGGAGGTTTTTTTAGATGAATTGGCAAAAAAAAAAGAAGAAGAACTTGGTGTTTCAGAAAGAAAATTTGAAGTGCCACTTTCTCAAAAGATTCTTAAGGGTCTTTTCTTTTTTATTCTCTTGCTAATATTTGTTCTTTTCGCCGTAACTTTTAATTTTCAAATTATTAAAGGTAAAAGATATAGAGCATTATCCGATGATAATAAATTCATAACTTATTCTATTAAAGCAGATAGGGGAGTAATTTATGATATTAAAGGCAAACAGTTGGTCTTTAATAAGCCGAGTTTTAAGTTAACGGTAAACGAAAGTGAATTGCCAGAGAATGAAGCCGAAAGAAAAAAGATCTTTAAAGAAATAGAAAAAATTACGAAAGGTAAATACGAGAACATTGATCACGAAACATTAATTATACTTGAGACAAGACTTAATGAATTTCCCGGTTTTTATATAGAACATACCTCAACAAGATACTATGAAGATAGTTTAAATTTTTCTCATGTTATTGGTTATAATGGAAAAGATGGCATAGAGAAAACCTATGACGATATTTTAAAAAAGAATTCGGGGGAGATTAAGATAGAGAGAGATGTTTATGGAGAAATTTTATCAAAAGAACTAATCTCTTATCCGGAACCAGGAAAAAGTTTAGTTTTATGGCTTGATTCAGACCTTCAAAAGAAAGTTTATCAAGCACTTTATGAGACGCTAGAAAGAACTGGATCTAAAAAGGCTGTCGGCATTGCTTTAAATCCTAAAACTGGAGGCGTTATGGCCCTAGTTAGTATTCCAGGATATGACAATAATTTATTCAATGAGGGTGCCAATCAAGAAGAATTGAAAAAATTGCTTAATGATCCTCAACAACCCCTTTTCAATCGGGCTATAGCCGGACTTTATCCAACTGGATCTACGATAAAACCAATTATTGCTGCTGCAGCCCTTGAAGAAGAAATAATAACTTACGAAAAAGATATTATGTGTAGCGGGCAAATTGCCATACCTCATAGATATGATCCAGAAATTACTTATTATCACAAAGATTGGGCGATACATGGAGCGACTGATTTACGAAAAGCATTAGCTGAATCCTGTAATGTCTATTTTTATACTATCGGCGGAGGATATGGAAAGCAGGAAGGTTTGGGGCCAACAAGAATTAAAAAATACGTAGAATTATTTGGATGGGGAAGTGAGACGAGAATTGATTTGCCAGGAGAGGCAAGTGGTTTTATTCCATACCCAGAATGGAAAGAAGAAGCAAAGGAAGAGCCATGGTTTGATGGTGATACTTATAATCTTTCTATTGGCCAGGGAGATATTTCGGTAACACCACTCCAAGTAGCTTCGGCTTTCTCGGCTATTGCTAATGGCGGAACTCTTTATAGCCCAAGGATTGTTAAAGAAATAGTTGATGAAAATAGAAATGTTGTCCAAAAGATTGAGCCAGAGATTATAAGAAGTAACTTTATAAATCTAGATAACCTTGATATTGTTCGTCAAGGAATGAGATGGGCCGTAACAGGAGAGAACAGTCCGCAAGCCTCTTCAATTTCACTTAATTCTTTGCCTATTAAAGTGGCCGCTAAAACAGGAACAGCTCAAACGGCAAATAAGGACCTGTATCATAACTGGGTAGGTGTTTTTGCTCCATATGAAGATCCTGAAATCGTCCTTGTTATTATGATAGAAAATGTCAAAGACCTCCAAGCCGCCGCCCTCCCCACAGCCAAATCCATCCTCCAATACTATTTTACTAAATAGCGGATTTGTAGTATATTAAAGGTAATGATTGAAGCAATTGCGAAAACTTTAGAACAAACATTCAGTTTTGTAACTAATGGGGGAGTAAGGGTAAGATTTGCTCCTTCTCCAACTGGCTTTTTTCATATTGGCAGTGCCAGAACTGCTCTTTTTAATTACTTATTTGCTCAAAAGAACAAAGGAGCCTTTATCTTAAGAATTGAAGACACAGATACCGAAAGATCAAAGCCAGAGTTTGAAGAAGATATTATAGAAAGTTTAAAATGGTTAGGAATAAAGTATGATGAAGGACCACATCGCCAAAGTGAAAGAAAAAATGTTTATAGAAAATACATAGAAAAGCTCTTAAAAGAGGGAAGGGCTTATTATTGTTTCTGCACAGAAGAAGATTTAGAGGCTAAAAAGCAAGAACAGATGAGCAGGGGAGAGGCACCCATGTATGATGGTAAGTGTTCTAAACTTTCAGAAAAAGAAGTTGAATCCATAGTAGAAAAAGGGGAGAGGTCTATTATTAGATTCAAGATTTCTAATAAGAAAGTATCCTTCAATGACATGGTAAGAGGAAAAATAGAGTTTGACACCAACCTGATCGGCGATGTTACCATTGCTAAAAATTTAGACACTCCTTTATATAATTTAGCAGTTGTTGTTGATGATTATGAAATGAAAATAACTCATGTTATAAGAGGGGAGGACTTGATGCCCAACACTCCAAAACAAATCCTTATCCAAGAGGCCTTGGGTTTTTCTAGGGTTGAATATGCTCACTTACCATTAATATTAGGTTCTGATAGAAGCAAACTAAGCAAAAGGCACGGTTCAACATCTTTGAGAGAATATAAGGAGCTTGGCTATTTACCAGAAACCTTGATTAATTTCTTAGCTTTCTTAGGATGGAATCCAGGAACAGAAAAAGAAATATTTTCCTTTAATGCTTTGATCAAAGAATTTTCAATGGATAAAGTTCAAAAATCGGGAGCTGTCTTTAACATTGACAGGTTAGATTATATAAATGGCTTTTATATTCGTCATAAGTCATTAGATAAATTGTCTGAATTATGTATTCCCTATTTAATACAAAGTGAGTTAATAACCCCCATACTGAAATCTGAAAAAGTTCCAGCCACCTTTGGAGGAGAGAGCATTTCTTTCGATTATATTATTTCTGATACAGAAGAAAAATTAGACAGAGATTATTTGAATAAAGTAATTGGTGCTTATCAAGAAAGATTAAAAAAACTTTCAGAGATTAATGAGCTAGTTGATTACTTTTTTAAAGAAAAGTTAGAATATGATGGGGGACTTCTTGTATGGAAGGATATGACAAAAGAAGAGGTGTCGTTATCTATTGATAAAGCTATAAAGATACTATCTAAGATAAATGACTGGAATAAGAAGAATATAGAAAAAGCGTTATTAGACGAAGCTAATAAAATAAAGGACAGGGGAGAACTATTATGGCCGTTAAGGGTTGCCTTGAGTGGCAAAAAATCATCGGCGGGACCATTTGAAATAGCCGATATATTGGGTAAGCAAAAAACTATAAATCGCTTAAAACAAGCTAAAATAAAATTATGAAATATAAATATTTATTTTTAATTGTTTTGATTGGCACTTTATTAAACATTGGTGTCGTTCTAGCTCAAGAAATTGATCAAGAGATGATGGGTATATGGACCAAGACATGGAATTGGCTTAAAAATATATTTGAAAATGTTTGGCATAAAACATCAGCTATATTAGGTCAACAAGTTGAGCAAAGAAGACCTGAGATAGAAGAAGAATTCCAAAAAGAATTAGAAGAAATGAAAGAAGATGTCCCTAAAACAACAAATTCTCTCTGGCAACGCCTTAAAGAACTTGTCAGATAATTTTCCACTTGACACCCCCAGGGGAGAGAGATATGATGTATATAAGAAGGGTCGGACAATAGCGGTAAAGCGAACATTATAATATGAACAAATCCAATACATCTATTATAAAACATATACCAGACTTTCTTGACTACTGTGAAGTCGAGAAGGGTTTAGCGAATAACACTCAAAAGAATTATGAACGTTATCTGAACAAGTTTGTCTTTTGGCTTAAAAAAACCAATAAAGAAAATTTAAAACCTCATGAACTAACTGGTGATCATATTTGGAAATATCGTCTCTTTCTTTCTCGCGGAATTACTGCTAATGGCAAATCACTCAAAAAGCTGACTCAAAACTACTATTTAATCGCTCTCAGAGCCCTTTTGGGCTATTTTTCGTCAAAAGATATACTATCACTCCCCTCTGATAAAATTAATCTTCCCAAAGACGCTAGAAGAGAAAAAGTTATAAAATTCCTTAATTTAGAGCAAATCAAGAAGCTTCTTAATGCTCCCAACGTGGGTACTGTTAGCGGTTTGAGAGATAAGGTTATTATAGAATCGCTATTCTCTACTGGACTAAGAATAGCTGAATTAGCAGCATTAAACCGTGAACAATTTAATAACACTGGAAACAAAGAAGACCTAGAATTAAGTGTTATTGGTAAGGGAGATTACCCAAGAACTGTTTATTTTTCAAAGAGAGCTTTATCTTGGCTCAAGAAGTATTTAGAAACAAGAAATGACAAAGATAAAGCTTTGTTTGTTAATTATAAGTCAAGAAAAGATGCTGATAAGCGACTAACTTCACGCTCTATGGAAAGAATAGTCAAAAGATATACCATTCTGGCTGGTCTACCGACATTTACGACTCCGCATACTTTACGTCACAGTATGGCAACAGATCTTTTATCTCAAGGAGTTGATCTTAGGACTATTCAAGAATTTCTTGGTCACCGAAGTATCACCAGCACTCAAATATATACACATGTAACCAATAAACGCCTTCGCGACGTCCACCGCAAGTTCCATAGTCTTGGTGAATAAATGTCGCACAATATATTAACACACCCTATACAAACTAAAAGAGTGCCCTAGGGCACTCTTTTCAATAACTTTCTTCATCATATTCCATTTCGTCATCATCGTCTGACAATGATTCATACTCATCAAATTCATCTCCCCCATTTTCGTCTAAACCCATTGAATTAATAAAATATTGCATCATGGTTTTATTAATTTAAATTGTTAAATTGCTAATCTTAAATCAAATATACATCACCCAGAGGTATTGTCAACCCTACTTTTCCACAAACACCCTTTTGGTTGGATAGGCAAAATGAATCCCCTCTTTTTCAAAAGCATCTTTTATAGAAAGATTTATTTCTTGCTGAATATCCATATAATCGTTATATTCACTGCTACTTAGGAAATATACTATTTCAAAATTCAAATCAGAATCTCCAAAAGTTTTAAAATGGACTCTGTCTAGATCTGCTCCATCTACCATATTGAAGATATCCTTAACTAATTCTGGAACCTTTTTAACTTTTTCTGTTGGTGTTTCATAAGTAATGCCGAAATTAAAAACAATTCTTCTTTTTTCCATTTTTTTGAAGTTATGAACTCTTGTTCCGGTCAATTCTCTATTTGAGATAATTAATTCTTCTCCTTGAAGCGTTTCAATCCTAGTTGATTTTATCCCAACTTGCTTAACTTTTCCCATATCTTCTCCAATTTTAATAAAGTCCCCTATTTGAAACGGCTTATCAAAGTAAATACAAAATGCAGAGAATATATCAGCTAAAATATTCTGAAGGGCAATAGCAATAGCTAAGCCGCCAATACCTAATCCGGCGATAAGCGTGGAAACATTATAGCCAAGATTTTGTAAAATTATAATAACAGCAAATATCCACAAAACTCCCTTAAGTAATCTTTTTGATAAATTAATTATGGCTGGATCAAAGTTTTCTTCTTTTTGTTTTTTCTCAATAACTTTTCCGAATCCAAAATCAATTAATTGCTGAATAGCTTTTACGATGTAGTAAGTAAGAATAACTAAAATAACAACAGAAATGATCTTCCCTATTATATTTGGAAATTGAATGAATTGAATAGCAATATAGATTGATAAAAAGGAGTATAAGGGCCAGCCAATAGCATCAATAGATTCTATTAATATGTCGTCAAACTCTACAGATGTTTGTTTGGCTATCTTCTTAAGCTTCATTAGTACAGTAAACTTAAATATCTTTAAAACAGCCAAAGCTAAAAAGAAAACCCCGACAGCTATCAAATAATCTAACACACTATTCTCTAAAAAGTTATAATTTAATATTTCTATATTCATAATTTTATGTTTTAATTATTTACCGAAACGACGGTGGCGAGTGTTGTATTCTTGGAAAGCTTTGTCTATGTCTTTCTCGGTGAATTCTGGCCAGAACTTTTTGAGAAAATAAAATTCGGAATAAGCTGATTGCCAGGTCAGAAAGTTAGAAAGACGATGCTCACCTCCTGTTCTTATAATTAAATCCGGATAGGGCATCCCAGACGTCCAGAGGTTGTTATTTATAGTATCCTCGGTCACCTTATTAGCCGGAATCTTCTTCTCAATAATACTTCTAACTGCTTGAACTATTTCTGGTCTTCCGCCATAAGAAATAGCTAGATTAATAATTCCCTTTTTGTTATTTTTAGTTTCCTTTTCGGCTTTCATTATTAGGTCTTGAAGAATTTGAGGTAGTTTTTCTTTTTGACCAATAACCCGAAGCCTAACATTTCTTTCATTTAAATCCTTAATATTTTTATTATTCAATGTTTCTCCGAAAAGCTTCATCAAGTATTCTATTTCTTTTTTAGTTCTGTTCCAATTCTCAGATGAAAAAGCATATAGAGTTAATATCTTTACTCCTCTATCAAGACAATGATCTAATATCTTTTTAACATTGTCTAGTCCTTTTTTATGACCATAAAAAGATGGTAGGCCTTTTTTCTTGGCCCACCTCCTATTGCCGTCTATAATTATTCCCAGATGATTAGGTATTTTCATGTTTATTTATCATAGCAAAAAATCAGATTCTATTCTAGCCTGCTTTGGCAAAACCCAAGGCACATTATTCCCGAAGAAATAGATTAATTTCATGGCAATCTTAGATAAGATAATTTTAGGAACAAAGAATCTTTTAGTTCTTTTTCTGTATTTATTAAAATCAGGAAATGTTTCAAGAAGCATATTAGCAGCATATAATCCCCATATTACTCCCCCACCAGACCAAGGTTTAGTTAATCCAGCGGCATCTCCGCAAAGAGTTACTTTATTATTTTTCGGAACCATCAACCCCTGAGGAATTACTTTTGAAACTAGGCATGGCCTGGTTTTAATTTCTTTAGGATTAGCGATTCGGCCCAATTCAACATCACTCCCCCTTGGAATTCTCCACGAAAAGCCAGTTTTACACGGCCAAACATCCACAAAATCTGCGGAGGTCGGACCTCCGCGGATTTCTAAGACGCCGAGGCGGAATTTAGGATCTTTAAGGTTTAGTTTTTTTCTAATTACAGAGTTGGCTCCATCGCAACCAATTATTCTATCAAAACCTTCTGGTATTTCTGTGGTATTTTGATTTAAAAAGAGTTTAGCTCCTTGACTTTGAGCTAAGCTGGCAACGAGTTTGTCTAATTCAGAATGGTCTATGACAAAAAAAGGTTTAGAAAAATCAACCCTAATTGTTTTTTTAGGAAAATGAATGTTTGCGTAATTTATTCTGTTTTGTATTAATTTTTGGCTTTGAGGTATAAGATCCAATATTCTTTGAGAAAAAAGACCGGAACATATAACGTTATCTCCTATTTGTTTCTTTCTTTCGAAAACGATTACGTCATGGCCTTTTCCCGAAAGCTTCCATGCCAAATATAGTCCATTGATACCTCCGCCAATGATTCCTATGCGCATATATATCCAACAGCAAAAGATAAGAGGGATATTAAAAACACTGTTAGAAATAGTATTATATCCTTTTTATATCTTCCTATTATTGAATTGACAAGTTTTTTTATTTTTGCTAACATACATTATATGTCAAAGACTAAATCAGCAGGAGCAACTAAACTAGGTAGAGATTCCAATCCGCAATATCTCGGTGTTAAGCTTTTTGAAGGGCAGAAAGTAAGACCTGGAATGATAATTATTCGTCAAAGAGGAACGAAGTTTTTAGCTGGAAAAAATGTTAAGCGAGGAGCCGATGATACCCTTTATTCATTGAAAGAAGGTGTCATTAAATTCAGCACTAAAAGAAAAATTAAATTTGACGGATCCCAACGAATAGCCAAAACCGTTAACGTTGAATAGAAGCATTGATGAATTCGCGGAATAAGGGATGAGGACGTAAAGGGCGGGATTTGAATTCTGGGTGAAACTGAGTGGCGACGAAGAATGGATGATCTTTTATCTCAATTATTTCTACCAAATCTTTTTCAGGATTGACGCCCGCCATTACTAATCCCCTATTTTCTAATAATTTTCGACAGCTATTATTTAATTCATAACGATGACGATGTCTCTCTGAAATTAATTCTTTATTGTATGCCCTGGCGCTAATGGTGCCAGGTTTTATTTTACAATCATAAGCACCCAATCTCATTGTGCCACCATATTTTTTTTCTTTTAATAATACTTTCTGTTCAGGCATAACATCTATCACTAGTTCTCCTTCTTTGGTAAATTCAGTTGAATTGGCATTTAAACCGCAAACGTTTCTAGCAAATTCAATAACTGACAATTGCATCCCCAAGCAGAGACCTAAGAATGGTATTTTATTCTCTCGACAATATTGAATAACTTTAATTTTGCCCTCTGTTCCTCTATTGCCAAAACCACCAGGAACAATAATTCCGTCAAAGGAACTTAGCTCCTTAAGCTTAGATTGATCTTGTTCGTAATCTTCAGCTGAAAGCCATTGTATCTCGGGTTTTTTGTTGAAGAAATAAGCAGCGTGTTTAACTGATTCAATAACAGAAATATATGAATCCGTTAAGGTAAACTTGCCCGTTTCAAAATATTTACCAACGATACCAATTTTAACAGGGTCAGTAACTGTTTTTATGGTATTTACTAGCTTAGACCAATCTTCTAGATCTTTTTCATAGACCGGGTCTAGGTGTAATTCTTCTAATATTCTATTGCCTAGATTTTCTTTTTCGAAATTAAGAGGAACTTCGTAAATTGAATCAATATCTGGAGCTGAAATAACATCTCTTTGATCCACACTGCAAAAAACAGATATTTTATTCTTTCTAATATCATCTAATGGCTTATCAGAACGAGCTAAAATTATTTGAGGTTGTATTCCAGCTGAATTTAATGTTCTAACAGCATATTGGGTTGGCTTTGTTTTCATCTCGCCTATTTTATTTGGGATAGGAAGATAACTGACTAAAATAAAAAGCACATCTTTAGGATGAGCTAACTTTAACATTCTGGCTGCTTCAAGAAAAAGCATGTTTTGATATTCCCCCACCGTTCCACCAATTTCTATAAGAACAAATTCTGAATTTGTTTTTTCGCCAGCTTTTTTAATTGTAGCAATAACTTCATTAGGAATATCAGGAACAACTTCTACGCACTTACCATTATATTCTAGATTTCTCTCTTTGTTTATAACGGACTGGTAAACTTTACCAGTTGTCATATAATTGTCCGTATAAATATTTTCGTCTAAAAATCTTTCGTAGTTTCCAACGTCTTGATCACATTCAACACCATCCTCGGTCACAAAAACCTCTCCGTGCTCTACTGGATTCATTGTTCCAGCGTCAACATTAATATAGGGATCTATTTTTATCGCAGTCACTTTAAAGCCCTTACTTTTTAACACTCTTCCTATTGAAGAGACCGCAATACCTTTTCCGATGCCAGACATAACACCACCTGCAACAAATATATATTTCTTCATATTTTACTATTTTTCCTCACCAATGATTACTTGAATTTCGGACTCTAAATTATGTTCAAATTTAACCTTAACCGGGAAATCCCCTATTTCCTTAATCGGTTCTGGTAAATCAATTTGCTCCTTTTTAACTGCGAATCCCATTTCTTTTAATTTGTCGGCTATTTTTGAAGCTGTTATGTGTTCAAATAATTGCCCCTCGTCTCCGACTTTAATGCTAATCATCACTTCCATGCCATCTATGCTACTGGCAATACCTTGATTTACTTTTAAGTTTTCTTCAGCTTTATTCGCTAAAATTTCTTTTTGAACCTTAAGCCACTCCATAGCTTTTTCATCAGCTATTTTAACTAAACCCTTGGGCAATAAAGAGTTTCTGGCAAAGCCATCTTTTACCTCCTTTACCTCAAATTTTTTACCTATTTTATCGATGTTTTCTAAAAGTATTACTTTCATATTTTTTATTCTAGTTTATTTCTTTAATTATTTCAAGTGCTTTGTCTAGTTGTGGATCTCTATCTTCTAGATAATCTTCTTCCGTCATTTCTACTTCAATATCTGGCTCTAAGCCTTTCTTGGTTATAAAATCACCGTTAGGAGTTAACCATTTAGCAACCGTAACTTTTAGGCTAGAGCCATTACTTAAATAGCGAAGCGTTTGAACAGATCCCTTGCCAAAGGATGTTTTTCCTATTAATTGAATTCCTCTATTGTCGCGTAAGGCCGCAGCTAAAATTTCAGAAGCTGAAGCTGATCCCTGATTGATTAAAACTACCAATGGATAGTCAATTAATCTAGAATTTCCTTTAGCATTATAATATTGTTTATCTTTCTTGACTCCAAAATCTTCAACAACAACTGTTTGCCCTTTTTCTAAAAACCAACCCGCAATATCTTGAGCTCTTTCCAGATATCCTCCAGGATTGCTTCTTAAATCTAATACTATTCCCTTTACGGGGCTATTTAAAATCTCTAAAGCCATTTTTTGAAAATCTCTATCAGATTTTTCAGAAAAATGATACAACTTTATGTGAGCAATATCGTCCTCGAGCATTTCCCACTTTAAAGCCGGCACTTTGATAACGTCTCTTTTAACTTTAAATTCTTTGGCACTCTCCCAACCACTTCTTAAAATAGTTAAAGTTACTTCACTTCCTTTTGGTCCACGAATAATCGTAACTGCTTCCTCAATGGTCATATCAATAGTTAATAAATCATCCACCTTAATTATTTTATCTCCTGGAAGTAACCCAGCTTTTTCGGCAGGAGTCCCTTCTAAAGGAGCGACGACTTGCAGTTGGTCATCTCTGATACCAATTTCCATACCAACACCTTCAAACTCTCCACCAACATCTTCTAGAAATTTCTTTGTTTCATCCGGATCAAAAAATATAGTATAGGGATCTTCCAAAGAAGAAATCATTCCCGATATTGCCCCATTGATCATTTTTTGATGGTCAAAATTATCAGGGTCAACATAGTTTTCTTCCAGCTCGTTCCATGTCTCCCACAAAAGAGATAAGTCAACATTTTCTGGTGCACAAACCTTACAAACAACACCATTCTTTCCAACAAAAAACCCAAGTGTAAAAACAAGAACTAAGCCAAATGCCAATAATAATGTTTTATTTTTCATACTAATTCTTCGTAATATAATGTATTCTACTAATATATCATAATCAAAATCAAAAAACAAGAAAGAATAAGCAAAGCTAAGCTTTGCTCACTCCCTTCCCATAGAGGTTGGTGCTAATTTAAATACCAAATAAAATAGTTAAGGACACTGGCAAAGCTTACCCAAAGTAAATAAGGAACCAGAAGATAACTAGCCCATTTATTTATTTTCCAAAATTTTATTATTAAAGTAATAATAAAAAGCCAAAGAATAATAATATTAAAAAAAGCCCAAAAAGGACTTTGAAGACCAAAAAAGACAATAGACCAAGTAGCGTTAAGAAATAAATGAATCCAAAATATTGTTAATGTATTTCTGTCTTCTTCCGCCAAGGGCTTAGCGCAAGCAGACCAGATTAAATAAACACTAATACCCATTAATAAATAAAGTAAAATCCAAACTGGACCAAAAATCCAATTCGGAGGACTAAAGCTTGGTCTTTGTAATCCAGCATACCAAGCAGGAATCGCCGAAATGGTAAAAATAGAGCCAACAGCTCCTGCCAATTGAGGCAACCCCAAACAAATTACTAATCTTTTATAATTCATAGTTTTATTATACCACAAACCTCATTTCAAAACAAAATACGAAGGTCCAACCTTCGTATTTAGCCATCGCCGTCGCACCGTCGCCGTCGGAGGTCCGCACCTCGAGGAGGAGCTTGCGACGGAAGAGGTCGGACCTCTACGCAACTCTTTTTATTTTTTATTCTCCAAAATCATTTCCATGGGCGAAAGCCCTTTTAAGCATTTATGAGGAAAATAATTCCACGCATCATTTGTTAATTCAAGAATATTACTTAATTCCGAAATATCTCCTCCGCGATCAAACATCGCTATTACCTTCGTCATATCATCATTTTCTTTCTCATAATAAATTACATCTTTAACATGATCCAAGGTAAAAACACTTCCGACATCCTTAAGCATTTTAACAAGCTCTTGCTCAATCTCTTTTCTCCTTTGAATAATTTGTTCCTTATTCTCTATTTCCATATATTTTATTTATTTTAACTATTTATAATCTCTAATAATTTTTCCTTAACCAGTCGTCCCGATCGCCGTCGGAGGTCCGTACCTCGGATAGCGATCCGAGGTCGGACCTCTACGCAACTCTTCCGCCGCCTTTATAATTTAATTTCGGGACCTTCTCCTACGAATTTTATCTTATCGTCTTGAATAAGAATGGCCTGCTTATCTGTTAAAATCCGAACTGGATATTTCGCTTTAGAAATACTTTCTTTAAGAATCTCTCTATATTTATCCTCATAATGAACCGACAAAAAGGCATCAAAACTAACTCCACCGATATTTACCGGGACTGGCTCAAGATTATTAACAGCACAAGACCCCCAAGTATAAACTATTTCGGGAAACCAGTCGTCCTCAAAAAGAGAACAATATGATTCAAGAGATTTAGCCGACGCCGTTATTGGTAGCAACATCGCCACCGCAAAAAGAATAAAATATTTTTTCACCCTGTTAGAAATTCCTTCTTTCTTAGTCATATTTTTTATTTAGTATTAATCGTGAGCCCGCGGTTATTTCTAACGGGGCTCATAATAATATTTAAATTGTTAGAATTAATTTATTATATTTTTATTTTATTATATTATACCACAAATTTAAAACTAAAAACAAAATATGAAGATCCAACCTTCATATTTTGCTAGATTGTGAGGTTTTTTATACAACCTTTGAAAGAGCTGCCTTGGCACTCTCTTTAGCTATTTTTTTGACTCCTTCCTCTCCAATTTTTTCCAAATCTACTCCCGTAGATTGGACTGCTCCTTCTACTATTTCGACAATGTCAATTTCTACTTCTCCGACCTTAAGCTCTTGTTTTACTTCCCGAACAGCTTCTTCAACTATTTTTCTTAAATTCATATTAAATTTAGATAAAGTAACTAATAATAACGTAGATAGCAATAACAACAATAGCAACAACGGCTATTTTTAAACGCCACTTGAAATATTTTTTTAATCCACCGACAACGGACTCTTCTTTTTTATTATCTTCCATAGTTTTATAAGTTTTATGTATTTTTTAAAAAGACCTTTTCTCCATTATAACTAAAAAAAGAAAATAAAACCACTAAATTTGAAAAATAAGTGTTGATAATGTGATAATGGTGATAATGGGGTCAGCCACCTTTTTACATCTTTTTGTTAGGCACCTTTTCTACTTACCGATTTCCGAGATTTCTAAAAAGTGTTAGACATCCGATGTCTAACACTTCGATGTCTAACACTTTTTATTCATTGTTTCGCGCATATGGCAATATTCGCACTTGGGATCATCGCATGATTTGTCCCAGAAGTCTAAGTTAATTATTTCTTTAAAATCATTTCCATGGGCGAAAGCCCCTTTAAACATTTGTGAGGAAAATAATTCCATGCATCATTTGTTAATTCAAGAATATTACTTAATTCCGAAATATCTCCTCCGCGATCAAACATCGCTATTACCTTCGTCATGTCATCATTTTCTTTCTCATAATAAATTACATCTTTAACATGA
>JAHJSY010000053.1 GCA_018830125.1 Patescibacteria group bacterium
ATTTGTGTCAAGTAATTTATACACATCTCCTGCTCCCATAATTATTACAACTTCTTCCCCTTTTAGCGTATCTTCTAAATATTTTTTAACTTTATCTCTATGCAAATATTCTGCCCACGGTCTATCAATCTTTTCTATAAGCTTTTTGGAGCTTACTTTTCCCTTGATATCTCCCTTTTCTCTTCCGGCAACATCGTAAATATCTACTATTATTAATTTATCTACTGGAGCACTAGAAAATACTCTTACGAAATCATTGAATAGGAAATATGTTCTTTGATATTGATGCGGTTGAAAGATACACCAAATTTTCTTATCAGGAAATTTTTCTCTAGCGGCGGTCAAAGTCGCTTTTATTTCTGTTGGATGATGAGCATAGTCATGGATAATTTCCAATTTCCAATTTCCAATTTCCAATTTTCTCTGGTCAAAACGCCTCCAAGAACCTTTATATTCTGAAAGTGCTTTAAAGATAATCTCATCGGAGATTTTTAAAACCCTGGCTATATTTAAAACCAAAAGTGCATTTGAAACATTATGATCACCTGGCACTTTTAAGATCTTTTTTAGTTTCTTAGCTTCTTCGTTTTTCAGATTAAATTTTCTTGCATCTATCAAATGACCATTCTTGGGCAGATGAGAAAAAAATTCTTTGAAAGTTTTAAGAATGTGCTCTAAATCTCTGTAATAATCTAAGTGTTCCTTTTCAATATTAGTTAAACCAATAATTTGAGGATAATAATTTAAAAGAGAGGCCTTCCACTCATCCGCTTCTATGATTAAATATTTACTTTTGCCCTCTCTGAAATTAGTATCACCAAATTCTTTTAGCTTGGTACCGATAATCACCGTTGGATCAAGACCAGCTTTTATTAAAACCAAAGAAAGCATTGAACAAGTCGTGCTTTTCCCATGAGTGCCAGAAATAGCAATTGTAAAATACTCTTTAACCACTTCCCCCAATGCTTCTGGATAACTAAGGAGCCTGGTTCTTTGATCTTTAGCTTGCTTGTATTCTGGATTATCGTTTTGAACTGCTGGACTATAAACAACCAAGTCAACATCTTTGGGAATATTTTCAGCTCTATGAGGTCCTAAAGAAACCTTAATTCCCTTTTCTTCCAGCTTTTCAACAACTTCTGAAAAAACTAAATCAGAGCCAGTTATTTTATAACCCTTAGCTAAATAATACTGAGCTAAAGCACTCACTCCTATTCCACCAATACCAATAAAATGTATTTTCATTATGATTTTAATTCAAACGATTCAAGTATAATATATTCTGGTCCGCCTTTTTTTAAAACGCTTTCCATAGCCTCAATAGAATTAACTTCAAACTCTAGATTAATATCTTCGTCAATTTGAGGCCTTTCGTCGAGTTCTATTCTATTCCAATCCCACTTTTTAATTCTCGCCAAAGTAATATGAGGAATTAAATTAAGTTCCTCTATTTTAGGTCCTGTTGCCCAAACCATACGAGGAGTAGCTTGCCCTGAGCCAAAGCGAATGGGTCCATAACATATTTTATCTAATTTAATATTAAAAGAAGTGTGTTTTTCAGCAAGCTCTTGAGTGTCTTTTAAAACATCTAATAATTCCTCATCCGAAACATTACCTAAAAACTCCAAAGTGATATGTAAATTATCTTTCTTCGTCCACTTGGCTGGTAAATCAGACCACTTCTCCGTATGAAAGACCAAACCTTTCTTAACATCTCCCGGCAAGTTTATAGCAATAAATATCCTATGTCTATTTTTCATAATATTATAATATATTCATCCATATTGACATAACTTCCACAAAATGTAAAATAATGGATTAAATGTAAATCTAGAACTTTAGACAACTTAATAAGGAGATATATTATGAAATCAAGATAAGAAATCAAAATAGGTCATATTGTTATAGTAGAAACATGTGCAATATGTAGCATAGGAATTGTGACTGGAATACGTTCAACAGCACCTCTTTTCGAAATTCACTTACTTTCGGGAAGAAAATCAACGTATTATAATTGCAATTTAACTCCGATTGCTTTCACAGTCCTGAATTCAGATACAAAATTAGAGCTTGCCGTAAAGGCTTTAATTTCCGAAGAATATCATTATCTTTTGGATAAAACCAAAGATGGAAAAATGTTGACTAGGGAAGAGACAGAAATTATTAAAAAAGACATTAAAAAACTCATTGAATCTTGATTTCAAAAAACCCAAACCTCAGATCAAAACAACGATTTGAGGTTTTTCTTTTTCTTCATGTATTTCATAACAACAAAACAAAACCATGTCATGATAAAAATTCCAAAAACTACAATACTCTATAGTGCTGTAGTTTATAGAACTTTATTTTAGAGCTTTATTTATTTGTTGATATATTTGAGATTTGCGATCTAATTTTTTTAAAGATTTTTTAACTCTTTC
>JAHJSY010000054.1 GCA_018830125.1 Patescibacteria group bacterium
AGGCAAAAAGGAAGGGGGATGGGGGGAAGGAATTTTTGCCTGCTTGCTCCAGCCCTTCTGAAAGGGCTGGATACGGCTCTGGAAAAGGGCTCGTTGATTATTGATGGGCTTCATGTTTAGAAGCCCTTTTTCAGAGCCGTTAATGTAAGTTTCTTTTCTTGGATTTGTGAATTGAATTTGGTAAGATGATTGTGAAGGTTCGATGAGATTCAATTCTCTCAGCACTCAAACTTAAACCTAAATTTTACTACCCGTCGCGGACGGTTAGAATCTTTATTGCTAAAACAGAGATTTTTTATTAGAATAAATAAACGTAGAGGGGACGTTTCCCTTTTAGTCAGGGAATTAGTCATTTTAGATAGATGATGGTAAAATTAAAGTATATTATTTAATTTATTAATATTATGCCCAGACAACCTCGTTTACTCTTATCTCAATCCTATTACCACATAATGACAAGAGGAAACAATAGAAACATAATCTTTAAAGAAAAAGAAGATTATGTTTTTTATTTATCTCTAATCTCTAAATACAAAAAAGAACACTCTTTTGATCTCTATCACTATTGCTTAATGCCTAATCATATACATTTATTAATTCAAACTAATAAAGCTACAGATTTCCCTATATTTATGAAAAAACTTAACCTTGCTTATCATTATTATTTTAAGAAGAAATATGGTTGGACAGGGTATCTCTGGCAAGGCAGATTTAAAAGCAAGCCAGTAGGAAAAGATGAATACTTTATTCAATGTGGAAAATATATAGAGCTCAATCCAACAAGAGCTAATATCACTAAAGATCCTCAAGAATATCTTTATTCAAGCTATAATTATTATTCCCAAGGAAGAGAAGACGAATTAACTACAGATAATTTTTATTATGAAGAGTTAGGAAAAGACAACAAAGAAAGACAATTAAATTACCAAAACCTCTTAATAGACAAAATCATTAAAAGAACATACAATAAAGAAATATGGGGAAGTGATAGTCAAAGATACAAAGAAAAGAGAAAGATTAAGAGAAGAATAAATTAAAAATCACAAAATGACTAAAACCCTGTTTAAAAGGGAAACGTCCCCTTTAAAACTAAAACCCTGTTTAAAAGGGAAACGTCCCCTTTAACTTTAATCGTCCCCTTTAATTTAAGACAACATGATTTATATTAGAAAAAGAGTAAGTCAAGGGAGGCATAATCTTGGTGTAGCTAGTTTCGCCAGGAAGGTAGTTTCAGCTGGCTGGAATAAGGTTTGGTCTGATTTACCAGGAAATACTAAACCACCAATAATTAACGGGTTTATTCCTGATATATATGCAACGCACACTAATGGACGACGACATTTGGTTGAAATAGAAACAATTGATTCAATCAATACTCGACATGCATTACAACAAAAGGCTGCATTTCAAGCATGGGTCAATGCTTCTCCCAGAACTCGTAGCTTCAAGATTAAATTGGTTTAGAGAATAGATATTAAATGTCAATTTTCTTAATTAAGGATAAGATAGCGAACGAGGAGAGGAATTAAATAAAGGTCGATCTTCTCGGAAAAATATTAAAGTAAATAAGATTAATCATGCCATTTGCAAAACAAACACCACGAATTTTCAATAGGGAAAATATTGAAAAAATAAATCCAGATCAATCGGGGATATATGGTCTTTTTAGAGAAGGATCCTGGATTTACGTGGGGAAGGGAGATATCAGGCAAAGACTCTTAGATCATTTAAACGGAGATAACCATTGTATTACTAACGCTCAACCAACACATTGGGTTGATGAAGTAGTTAATGGAGATCCTTCTTTAAGAGAGAAGGAGTTAATTATTGAGTTGAGGAATCGACTTGTATGTAATGAAAAAATAGGATAGTTCTTCGTTTCAAAAAAGACTATTTGTATTGGTTCTTGGAAAATGTGCACGAGTGATTAGAGCTTGACTGGCCAGAACATTAGTTAAATATAGAGTATGTTCTTAATTAGGATCAGGATAGTGAATCCAGGGCACGCCTTCTATAAAAATTCTCTGTATGTTGCAGAGAGTTTTTATTTTAAAATAAGACATAAAAGGTATTCCTTAATACTGTCTCATTTGTCTCATTTTAGGTTAAAATGCTAAAATAGAGACATGACCGAGGGGCGTTATTGAGACACCTAAAATTCTCTTAATTTCCCCTTATAATCCCTGTTCTAGACCGAACAGGACAGCACGCTAGTGCACAGTTCGAGAGACCTATGGGCATCAAAAGTCGCCAAAAGCGTCTTTTTTTGCTATAATAAAATAATCTAATATGTTTACTAAAACTTTTAAAGAAATAAGTAAAAAAGATGTTTGTATTGCCGGAGGCAAGGGGGCTTCGCTTGGAGAGATGACCCAAGCTAAAATTCCAGTTCCTTCTGGCTTTGTTATTTTGGTAGATGCTTTTGATAAGTTTTTAGAAGAAACAGATTTAGTAGCCGAAATTGCTTCTCAAATAAAGGCAATGAATTTTCAAGATATTAATTCTGTTGACAAGGTCTCTAACGTAATCAGGGACTTAATCGCTGATACTCCCGTTCCAGAAAACTTAAAAAAGATATTTATAGATGAATTTAAAAAACTTGATGCTAAATATGTCGCTGTTAGATCTTCAGCCACTGCTGAAGATGGATCTGTTGCTTCTTGGGCAGGAGAGTTAGAAACTTATTTGAATACAAGTTCTACTAACTTAGTAGATAATATTAAGAATTGTTGGTCATCTTTGTTTACTCCACGAGCTTTATTCTATGCTTTTGAAAAGAAAGTAATTACTCTCGGCGGACAAAAGAAGATTAGAGCTAATACTTGTAAGAAATTGGCTCATTGTTATCCAGTAGGAGTAGCTGTTGTAGTTCAGAAAATGGTTCAGTCAGAGATATCAGGGATATGCTTTACCGCTCATCCAGTTACTCAAGACCTAAATCAAATGGTTATTGAAACTGGTTGGGGGCTAGGAGAAGCTATTGTTGGAGGAAAAATAACTCCTGATACCTATATTATTGATAAAACTAACTGGATTATTATAGATACTAATATCAGCGATCAAGAAATGATGATAGTTAAATCTGGTTCGGGAGTAAAGGAAACAGTCGTTTCAAATAAAACTCAGTCAATCCAGAAGCTTGAGAATAAACAAATCATAAAATTAGCCAAACTCTGCCAAAAAATAGAAGATCATTATAAACACCCTCAAGACATAGAATTCGCCATCACAGACAACAAAATCTATATCACCCAAAGCAGACCAATTACAACTTTATGAAAAACAATAAATGGTATCATTTCGGAAGATGGATTGAGCCGGTATTATCTTCTACATTCTGGCTAGAATTTGAATTAAAAGATTTAGGCTTTGATTTTTTTGGAGACATAAGAGTGTTAAATGGAAATTATTATTTGCTAAAAGAAGATTTACAGAAAACTGTTGAGTTTGTAAAAGATAAAATGGAAAATGATATAGAATGGTTTGATAGGTTTTTTTTAATATGCGACAAAAAAATAGAAAGGGTCTTGTATTATAAAAAACACAAAGATCTTAGTAAATTTTTGAAAACTGTAACAGAGCTTTTAAATTGTTCTATGGTTGTTGAGCTTTTAGATTATGGTTTAGAAAGATACATAGAGAAAATATCGAAAGATACGGATACCGCTGTTAGCGATGTTTTGGCTCAAATAAAACCGTATAAGAAAACTCTTTTGATGCAATACCATAATGAATTAAAAAATCTAAAAGAAGAAAATATCGAAGCATTTGTTGAAAAACATAAATGGGTGGGTACTCATGTTTTTATGGGAGAATCTCTTAATGTAGAAAAGGTAAAGAAAGAGTTATTAGGTAATAATAACAAAAAGGAGAAAGACATAATTAAACTCCCCAGAGAATTAAGAGGTTGTGTTGATATGGGGTCAAAACTTGCTTTTTATAGATCATTTATAGTTGAAAATGCAGACAGCGTTATCTATGATTATTGGGCAGTGGTCAGCGATTTGGGGAAAAAATACAACCTCTCTTATGACGAGGTTTTACTTTTGGGACATAAAGAAATAATAAGATTAAATAACGATGGCGTTCTGCCAGAAAACTTCAAAGAAAGAGAAAACGGATTTGGTGTGTTATTAGAAAACAAAAAGATGAGAATCGTTATAGGTCAAGAATTAAAAAAAATGTTGCAGGAATGTCAGGATAAAATAGACATGGTATCAGAATTCAAGGGTATGGTCGCTTGTAAGGGAGGCACTATTAAGGGGATGGTCAAGATTATAGAGGAGTCAAAGTATATCTCAAAAATAAAAAAGGGAGACATTCTGGTTGCCAATGAGACGACACCTGATTATATAATCGGCATGAAAACGGCAAGGGCAATTATTACAAATCAAGGCGGTATCACTTCTCATGCGGCCATAACAAGCAGGGAATTAAATATCCCTTGTATCATTGGTACTAAGATAGCCACAAAAGTATTAAAGGACGGAGACCTGGTTGAGGTTGATGCTGATAAGGGAATCGTGAAAATTATTAAAAATTAGTTTTTAGGATAATTTAAAAAAGAAAAAGGCTCGAGGGTTGCTCGCGCCTTTTGTGTTTGATAGTTAATAGTGATTGTTACACCATTAACTTTCCGTCCTTCAGGAGGGTGACCAGTTGTCCGTTCCCTTCAGCTTTGAAAAAGACCGAGGGGTTGAACTTAATAGCATCAATGTGGACTCCAGCATTGTATCTGCCGGAGCTGAACTTGTGGATATCGGGGCAGGTTTCTTTGAGGCAGACACTGTTGGTTCCTATGGCGATATGAATACCGCCAAGAATTTTTTCAGCAACTACTGAACGATGCATTTTTTTCGGCTTTGCTGGGTTAATTCCAATTGCCGTTCGGAACCTTTAAAACAAGGTCTGTACCGTCATCAGCGATAACATGAATTTCACCTCCGATGTCTCCGCCGATTTTCTCTTCAATTTTATCGGCATAGTGCGGACAAGCTTTGGTATTAAATGGATCCAGCACATAAAGCCAATCATCAGTTATTCCTGGATTAGAAACAATAAACATATTATGTTTAATCATTTCTGCTCCAATGGAATGACTTAAGCTGACGTTGCTGATAATCCAGCCGAGTGTTTTGCCAGAGAAGAGAGCCTCATCCAGGTTGTACTTCTGGCCTGGACGGGAAGCATCAGGAATTCGGACTACTTCGTGGTCGTCTCTTTGAAGAACAGTTTCGATTGGTGCTTCTTGAAAGCTCGTTGTGACGACTACTATAACTTTGTCGTCTAGCCTCAAATAGAGATCTCTTTGAGCCTCCAGCACCCTTTTTAACTGTTGTGTGTCCATTTGGACACCTCCTTTCTATATTTTGTTGCCAAAGGTCTATTTATTTTCTGTCTTGATTATAGCATGGTATTATTATTTTGTCAATGCTTGAAATATATGTTTAAAATGCGTATAATAAATTAAGATAAAATAACACAAAAATATGGAAAAGGAATTTCAAGCATTCAATCAAAAAGTGGAGGAATTAGTTAAATTAGGTAAGCCTAAGATTGCTTTTGGTTTGAAAGAGCCAGATGAGGAAATTATACAAAGCTTAAGAAAGAGCCAACAATACGCTGATATTGTTTTAGTAGGCCCAGAAGCAATAAAGGGCATTGAGGGTTTTGAAAAAGTTATGGATGATAATCCAGAAGAAAAACTTGCTTCAATGTTAGTAAATGATGAAATAGACGGAATTATTAGGGGAACGATTGATGATTTTACAACTCTTGAAGCTTACGAGAAGTTAACTGGAGAAAAATATACTTTCTGTCCCGGACTTTTAGAAGATCCAAAAGGCAGACAGTTCTTTATAACCGCAGCCTCTAATCCAGAGGGCTGGGATAAAGAAGAGAGATTACAAGCAGCTATTAATATTGCTAATTTTGTTAAAGAATGGGGGATAGAACCCAAGATAGCTGTCTTGACTGGCAGAAGACATGAAACTTATCCTAGGAAAAAGCATATTAAAGAAGGAGTAGATGGTATTTTGAATAAGACATATGAAGATGCAGAATATATTGTAGACAAATTAAAAGAAGCAGGCCTTGACGCTAAGAACTGGGCTATTGATTTAAATCCTGCAGTAGAAGCTGGCTCTAATGTCATTTGTCCAGTTAACGGAATGGTTGGTAATCAGATGTTCAGGGTTTTATTGTTTTCTGGGGGCAAAATATTAGCAGCTACTCGTTTAGGATTTTCTAGAGTGTATGAGGATAATAGTCGCACAGAGAAAGATTTTGAGTTTCATATTAAGTGGACGGTAGCAATGATTAATAAAAGAAAGAAATGACTAAAAAGCAAATTTTAAAATATTTAGAGGAAAATGAGTTGAATGTTCAGAGTGCCCCTGCATCTGTTGTTGCTTTAGATTTAGTTTATGTCGGCTATATTGATTCGGATGAAATTCATGGAATAAAATATAGTCCTATTTTTTCACATATTTGTTCTAAGAATTTAAAGCCCTTTTATCAGATTATTCCTCAAAAAATCATAACTAAGATATCGGCTAAAATTTATTCTGATTATAGTAAAGACCCTAAAAGTCTAGAAAACAAAATTAAAAAACATAAAGAGTTACAAGAAAAACTAGATATGTTATGGAAAAAGCGATTTAAAATGGAGCCCTTAAAATTTTATAAAAAATTCATAAAGACATCTAGAGAATGGTGGAAATATGGTTCTATCGGAGAAGATAAGGCAGAAGCTATTAGTCAGGAAATTACTCCTAAATTTGCCAAAAGACATAATTTGAACATAAAAGAAGCCTCAGAAATAATGAATATATTATCTTTTCCTAAAATTCAATCTATTTTTAATTTAGAAAGAACAGATTTCCTTGAAATTTGTCTTGATTTCTTGAACAAAAAAATTTCAAATAAAAAAATAAATAATTATATTAAAAAATATTTTTGGTTTAAGACCGATTTTTATAAAACTAAACATATAACCCCTGAATTTTTAAAAAAGGAAGTTTTAAAAGAGATAAAAAAAAGAAAGAAAGAATCTATATCAAAAGAATTAAAAGAAATTAAAAATCATTTTAAAGAAATCCATAATCAAAAGAGAAAAATTATAAGTAACCTTAAAATTACTGAGCAAGATAAAAAAGATATTTATTTTGCAGAAGAAACTATTTACTGGTTTGACCAAAGAAAAGAAGAGATGATGATCCAACTTCATTATTTATTTTCTTTTTTAGAAGATCTCGCTAAAAAATATCATCTTAATTATTATGATTTAGCTGATTGCACCGTAGGGGAGTTAGAATCTTTTTTGAAAAATAAAAAGAAAATCAGTAAAACCGAAAAGAAAAAAAGAGAAAAGGGGGTATTTTTAGTTTACGAAAAGAATAAAAAGGTCAAGATGTTTTACAACAGAAATGCCCAAGAGATGCTTGATGTCGTCTTTCACTCTGATGAAAAAAAATTAAAGGGACGGGTTGCTAGCACAGGTGGATTGGAAAAAGTTAAAGGCAAAGCAAGAATTATATTAAACCCAGAAAAAGATAAATTTAATAAAGGAGATATTTTAGTTGCCAGTATGACTAGAATTGAATTTGTGCCATTAATGAGAAAAGCAAAAGCAATAATTACTAATGAAGGAGGAATCGCTTGTCACGCTGCTATTGTCTCTCGAGAACTAGGCATTCCCTCAATAATAGGGACTAAGAGTGCTACTAGGATTCTTAAAGATAATGATCTTGTAGAACTAAACCTAAAAACAGGCATCATTAAGATTATAAAGTAATCATGGAGAAAGATATTAAAGAATATTTAGAAAAGCAACATTGGGTGAAATTTCTTACTCGGGATATTCCTTTTATTAGAAATGCAATAATTATTAATGCATACGTTGAGGGGTATAAAAAAGATATTGGCTGGCATTATAATCCAGGTGTTTCTATTTTTAAAAAAGGGATTGCTCATATTTATAGGTGCAAAGAAGGAACTAATTTAAATGCCGAAGGTTTTTTAAAGATAAAAAATAAGAAAGAATTTTTTGAGAGGATTATTAAAGAAACAAAATCAACAAGAAAGAAAACATTAGAAAACATCAAAGTTTGTGAAAATAAACTCAAGAACAAAAAATTAGAATATAAAGAATTATTAAATATATTTAATCTTTTATACGCAACTTTTAAAGATTTTTGGAATTTTCAATTCTTTCCTATGGGCTTGGAGTTTTCTTTAAATGGTATTGGCAAACAAGATGTAGTTTTAAAGTATGAGAAATATATGGTGGATATCCGAGAACAAAGCCAGTATATAACAGTTAAATTAGAGGACTTAATTGATATTGTTTTAAAAAGAATAGCCAAGAGTAAAAATTTATCGTATGAGCTTATTAAATATACAACTCCAACAGAAATAATAAATAATGATCTTAACAGGACCATTTTAAATCAAAGAAAAGAAATTAGTGTTCAAATGGTAAAAGATAATAAATATTTAGTTTTTCAAGTAAAAGAAGCAAAAGAAATAGATGGTCTTATAATTTCTTTAGAGGAAAAGGTTAGTAGCAAAGAAGTTAAAGGCAGCCCAGCTTATAAAGGAAAGGCAGGAGGTTTAGTAAGGGTGATATTATATAGAAAAGATTTGGGCAAAATAAAGAAAGGGGAAATATTAGTAACCCCAATGACAGAGGCATTTTATACGCCTTATCTGAAAAGAGTTGAGGGAATAATTACAAATGAAGGTGGTATTACTTGCCACGCTGCAATTATATCAAGAGAAATGAAAATTCCTTGTATAATAGGGACAAGAAATGCTACCAAAATATTAGAAACAGGAGACTTGGTAGAGGTTAATGCTAACGATGGAATAGTTAAAATAATAAAAAAGGCTGGGTAGTTTGTGCTACTCAGCCCGTTTGGAAGATCCAGAGAGGTTGTCACTGAATCTTCTTGCCGGTTTTGGCTTCAGGGTCAAGTTCGTAAAGATGTCCTTTCTTGTTGATATTTGCTAGTTCGAGAGCTGTCATAAGCTCTCCGCCAGCACACAGCAACGTTTTGTCTGGAAGACTGGAGATAAATTTCCAAGCATTGAAGCAATTGCTTCCAATACTGATGTAGTCATCCAGACTTACAGTTGTGCCGTCAATCAAGATAACATCTTTGTTAGCTTCAAGGCCATCAGCACTTCCGCAAAATGGGGAGTATTTTACAGGAGTGTCCTGTTGTAAATGTCCCCGATTGATCATCGTATTGTAAATTTCTCGGAATCTTGCTCCTGTTCCGATGACTACCAGAGAAATTTCTTCCCTTAGCACCAATTTTTCAATTTGTAGAATCCCGTCATAAGTATGAGAGGGATTAACGCCGAAAAGTCTTTCACCGTGTGTCACTAAATAAACCATCTTTTGCCTTCCTTTCTTGTCTTTATCTTTCCAGATTATATTTGTATTGTGCTACCTACATTATACACCTAAATTATAATCTTGTCAAGTTTTTTATGAAGAATTTAGATAAAATTCAAAAAATAAATTGGGATTTACTTGTTTCTTTTAAAACAGAGCTTTTTACAGAATATTTGATTCAGGAAAATCATCATAGAATGGAAGAAAGAGTTGGCCTACCTCTTTTTAAATAATGAAATAATGGGGTCAGGAGCCTTTCCTAGTATGAAAAGATAAAAAACAATAATGAGTAGCGGGGTGGGGTAGTGATCAATAAACTAAATCTGACACTGTGATGCTAGGTTTGGAATATAAATATACTCATTATTTCTTTGAATAATAGTTCTAACCCTTCGGCATGCTCAGGGCAGGCTCCTTCGACTCGTTTCATTCGCTCAGGGCCACGATGGCCAGCAAAAGAGAAAATCACGAAAAAGGTGTGACCTTGGGGAGTGATTTTCGTAAAACGCCTGAAACTTAGTAGCGATTTTTAGAATAATATGTTAGAATAGTACTAAGAAGTTAATATGACTAATCAAAGAACAGTAAATATTTTAAGAAAATACAGAAAAAGCTCTGCTTCAAAAAAGCAAAGGTTTTTTGATTCTTTTGAGAAAAGAATGATTTATCGCACAACTAAAACCGAGAATCCAGAGACAACAAGAAAAATGGTGGATAAGGTTCTTAAAAAATTGTTGCGCAATCATGACTAAAAGATTAGGTGAAACAAGTTATAGAGAAACTTCTTTCGG
>JAHJSY010000055.1 GCA_018830125.1 Patescibacteria group bacterium
TATTGCCAATGCTGTCTTATTTTTAGCTTCTGAAAAATCAAGCTATATCACTGGTCAAATTATCGTCGTTGACGGTGGCTGGACATTAAAATAACCTTCAGGGTTTTGTTATTTATAGTTCGGGAAATGATTTCGCGGACTTTTTTATTTCCCAAAATTTCCACAATCATAATCGCCTTCGGAAAGTCGTCCGTCGTCGTCGGAGGTCCGTACCTCGAGGAGGAGCTTGCGACGGAAGAGGTCGGACCTCTACGCAACTCTTCGTTCGTCATCAAAACAAAAACCAACCAAATTCCCAAACCCAAAAACAATATCCACAAAATTAAACTTTTCGTATTCATATTTTTTCAATATTGACTTTAATCAGTCAATCCCTTAATATATTATATCCTATTTTGGGATATACCACAATAGGATATATCCTAAATAAACAACATGATAAAATCAATTTATACAAAAGAATATAAAGAAGTCCTTCAGAGGCTGAAAAAAGCCAGACAGGATGTTGGGCTAAAACAAAACGAGGTTGCCGAAAAATTAGGCAAACCTCAATCTTATGTTTCAAAAATAGAATCTGGCGAAAGAAGGGTTGATATCATAGAATTAAAACAAATATCAAAAATATATAAAAAATCATTAATTTTTTTTGTGAGATAATATGAATTTAAAAACATTAAAGAAAGAACTCGAACGAATAAAAAAGATGGGTTTTGTAAAAACCCATCGTCATGGTGATACCGGGATTGGCAAAACGTTAGAGGATTTATTGGGGATTAAAGAAAACAATATACCCTTGCCGGACATAGGAGGGGTTGCAGAATTAAAATCATATCGTAAAAACGCAAAATCAATGATAACATTGTTTACGCTTGAGCCACTTCCCAAGGGCGGAGATCGCGATCGATTATTACTTGATGATTTTGGTTATTCAAAAATAGATAATCAAAGATCTAAAGAACTGCACAGTACACTCTCTTGTAAGAAATACAACAATCAGAATCTAAAATTATCCGTTGAAAAAGATAAAATTAGAATAAAGGGGAAAAGAAGAAGGTTAAATATATTTTGGGATATGGAATCGATTAAGAATAAATTTAATAATAAATTGCCGGCTCTTGTTTATGTTCTAAGCGATACAAAAATAATTAATGGTACAGAATATTTTCACTTTAACGAGGCTTATCTTTTAGAAGATTTTGATTTCGAATTATTTAAAAAGAGAGTTAGGGTCGATAACATAGTTGCTGAGTTCAGAATGTATTATCGTCCTGACGGGTCTGTCCGAAATCATGGCACTGGCTTTAGAATAAAAGTCAAAAAGCTCGACGATTGTTTCTCTAGAAGAACAAAATTGATTTAATTTTTTCGAAGTATTACAATGCTTTCTCTATTCATAGTTTCTTCTAATTCACCAGCTATATTTGTGGGCGAATTTTTAGTGGGCATCCTTTTGCCCGGAATATTTCTAATAAAAATATCTTCACAGGTGAAGCCGATTTTTTGAGCTAATTCAGTAATAATAAAATCGGTTGGTATTCTAACTTGTTTAACGAGACGATTGCCTATTACGATGCAGAAATATTTTTTAGGTTTGAGTATCTTATAAGCTCTTGCTAAACAATTATTTAATCCCATATAAAAACTTAAAACATCTTTTGCTCTTTTTTCGTCTCTTTCAGTGATTTTCTTCAAGGATTCTAAGAGATAATTTGAAGAAAGGGAGTGAGTCAGTTCTTTCACCGCTTTCCCGCCTAATAATTCATTATCTACTCTCGATGCATTATTCGGGTCTTCAAAAATGTTCATCCATTGAGCTGAAAGTCTAGAAAACTGGCCATAAGCAACTGTTGTCCTGCTATCACCGTAGGGAGGAGAAGTTATGATACAATCTATAGAGTTTTTTTTAATATTATTATTTTTTGAAGAATCTCCTTGTATGATTTTTGACCAAGTATTTTTGTCAACATCTTGATAAAATTCTCCCATTCTCTTTATGTTCGATTCCACCTTTTGTTTAAAAATTTCTAGAACATTGGGATTGTAGCTTTCTAGTTTTTCTTTTTTAATTCTCACAAGTTTGAATTCCCCATTTTTTGCATTAGATGATTTTCTAACAGTTTCACTAAAAGCGACTAAGAAAAAATCTTGGATTTTTTTATCTTTGATCTCTTTGATAGTTTTTTTGATTTTGGCTAATTCAACAATTACCTTATCTTTAAACCAGAATTCAAGATTTTTGAAATGTGGTTTTTCTGTTTCAGCAATTTTAACATTATTAATCTTTGTTAAGAAATTAATATATTCTTTTGAAAGCAATTTTGAGTTTATTGGTGTTGTTTTGACTTTTGCCAAAAAAACTGCTAATGGGTTTAAATCAATTCCGTAAGAATTACGATTTGATAATCTACTTTCAATCAGGGCAGTGCCGGAGCCACAAAAAATATCACAAATAGTATCTCCTTTTTTACTGTAATTTAGAAGTAATCGTCGTGCTACTTGAGGAATAAACATTGCTGGATAGGTATGGAAACCATGAGTATATGATTTCGTTTTAGCCCCATTAAAATCCCACGAATAATCAATTCTTCTTTGTAGTTTACCATCTAATACTTTCTCTTTCTCGATTTGTCTTTCAAAATTTCTGATTATTTCTACCACTATTCCTCTTATTTCTAATTCTTTTGTATAAATTGGGAAAAGAGAAGGATTAGCGGGCTGTAATCTAAACCTATCTTTTTCCCGATATATTTTTTTTAATGTTGCCTCATTGTCGTTGATAATCGCTACTACGGTTTGCCCATTATCAGCGATTGATTGTTGTTCTATTACAACCATATCTCCATCGAAAATTCCTTCGTCAATCATGCTGTTTCCTTCCACTTTCAAGGCGTAGCATTTCCCAGTTTTTGGTAAATCTGTTTTAGGAATTGTAATAAATTCAGTTGGGTTTTCCATAGCTTCTATTGGTTGACCGGCAGAAATAGTTCCGAGAAGAGGGATTTCTACTAAATCAATCGAATCCAATGATCGGTTGTCGGGACTTAATTCAATAGAGCGATGATGGTTTCTTTCTTTTTTTAAATATCCTTTTTCTTTTAGATTTTCTATATGTTTGTGGACAGTGGCAATTGAAGAAAGCTCAAACTTTTTCGCCATTTCAACTAAAGAGGGGGAGTAACCCCTCCTTTTTATATATTTATCAACAAAATCCAGTATTTCTTTTTGTCTTTTTGTAAGCATACTTTAATTATATCATAGAGTTGCAGGCGAAACAAAAGCGAAGTTTTCCACAGATTGAATTGTAAACCTTTTCCGTTGCAATTATTGAGGTTCAACCTCAATAGTTAGTTTTCCCCTGTTGGAACAAAAATAGAGGTGGTATAATATATTAATGGTTAATTAGCGATTGGCAATCTTTAAATCCAAATATTAAAATAAGAACATAAAAATATGACAAAAAAATTGAAATATTTTATTCCAGTTATGTTAATTGCTTTAATTTTAACTGGAGCGTCTTGTGAGGAAGACAAAGATAAAAAATCAGATAAGAAAAAGGAGAAGCCAGATGTTTACGCCAGTTATGATACTTATGAGAAAGAAAGTTGGGGTTTTGATATTAAGTATCCAGATGATTGGGAGAGAGAAATATTAACTAATACTACAGAGGAATTTGTTGTTGGTTTCCTTAGTCCAAAAGAAAGTGAAGATGACCTGTTTACCCAAAACCTTATTGTTTATGCTTCTCTGGCTCAACCTCAAGATTTTGATGAATTAATGCAGGTTGGAATAGATGAAATGTCTAAGAATCCGTCTATTGATATGGATGGCTCTAAAAAAGTGATGATATCAGGACATCCGGCTTATGTGGTAGAATATTCAGTTGTCGATGTTACAGTTACATTTAAATACCTTCATTATTTTATAGATGGAGGAGAATTTTGGTATCAAGTATTATATACTGCTGATAAGGAGAACTATTCATCTTTTGTAGATGAAGCTCAAAAAATGATAGATTCATTTATTATTAAATAACAAATTATGCCTAATTTTTGCACCAAATGTGGGAAATCAATAAAGGCTGGAGGTAAATTCTGTACTTCTTGTGGTGCTGGCCATGTGGCAAAAAGACAAGTTCCACCTCCACCTCCGCCTCCACCTCCGCCAAGGAGATCATCAGGATGTGGAGCAGGATGTGCTGTTGGTTGTTTGGTAGTGACAATAATTATAGCTCTGTTTTTGGCATTAATAATCGGAGGAGGATATTATTTACTTTCTAGATTTAAAAATGCTGAGCCAGGAGATTATTTTGAAGTTGATGCCAAAAGTAAGTCAGAAAAGGCAATTTCTTGTGGTTCTGCAGTGTCTTGCATAGATAATAACTTGAAAACATGTTCACGAGCAACGGGGGAAGCTGAGCTTGGTGAATTCGCCACGGCTGAATTTGAGGTCTTGGGAACGAGCGGAAGAGATTGTGTTGTTTTCGCTAAGATAGTTGATATAAAGAAGCTTCCAGATGGAATGGATATGATTCCCGAGTTTGTTCTTAATATAATTTTCGAGGATTTAACTATGGAGTGCTTAATTCCTCAAACAGTTTATAAAGAAGGAATGGAAGGAGTTGGAACATATATTGGAGAGAACATGACGGAAGTTTGCAAGGGTCCTTTATTTGATATGGCTGAAAAATATGGTGTTGATTTAGAAAATTAAAAAAGGTCGTTTATTAGAAATTAAAAATTGAAATATTATGTTAACAGATCTTATTAGTAGAGCGAATTTTTTAGCGAAAACATATACATATGAAGGTAGCTACGATGTTGGTTGGGGTGCTGGAGCTATGGTTTTTTGGATGTTTAGTGGTCTAGCTTCTTATATTTTCTTTGCTCTGGCCTTAACATTTATAGCTAAAAAAACAAAAACACCTAATTCATGGATGGCTTGGGTTCCGATTCTAAATTTCTATTTCATGTGTAAGCTTGCCGGAAAATCAGGTTTATGGATAATCTTTTTATTAATCCCTTTTATTAATATTATTGGTATCGTCTTAATATGGGCTGCCATTGCTGAAAGATTAGGTAAACCAACATGGTGGGGCATTTTAATGCTCGTTCCGATAGCCAATCTGGTGGTAATTGCCATATTGGCCTTTTCGGGAAATAAAGAGGTTGATAGAGTGATTAGGAAAGCAGCCAAGGCAGTATCTTTTAGCTCTAGTGATTCTGATTACAAGTGTGGCGAATGTGGGGCTAGTGCCGATGCCGGAGATAAGTTTTGTCCAGAATGTGGAGGGAAGGTGACCAAAAAGGAAAGTGAAAGTGATGGAAAATTTTGTCCTGACTGTGGAGCCAAGGCCGGATCAGGAAAGTTTTGTCAAAGTTGTGGAGCTAAGCTATAAGGGCCCTTGACAAAAAACTTGATTGTGATACTATGGAATATATGAAAAAGAATATTAATCCATCAATATCTATAGTAATAATGCTTGCTGTCTTTGTTGTTTCTTTATTCATTATTTTGCAAGGGGAAACAGCATTAAATAAACAGCTTTCAGCTTCTATTATAAGTGGTGTTAGGACGCCCTTAGATACAATGGCTATGTCGGAATGTCTTAGAGATGAATACAATGATTTTCTTATTAAATGGAACCAGGAATGTAAGGCCGGAAATTTAGAAGATAAATGTAGTTTACCGAGAGATATAGCTGATCCGCTAAAAACTGATTACGAAAATTCCCAAAAATCTTGTTATTAAAAAACAATAAAATCCGTCTAGGTCGGACCTAGACGGATTTTATTTTTGAAAACAAAAAAATTTGACAAACATAAAATAATTTGCTATACTTTAAATAGATTAAGCATTGTGTTTAATCACCAAAACAGTACTTTTATATTAAGAAAGGAGGACGATAACAATGGCTAAAACATTGATTACGTCCGGTCAAGAAAAGCAGTACAAGAGGTTTTTTGATGATGCTCGAGACAAA
>JAHJSY010000014.1 GCA_018830125.1 Patescibacteria group bacterium
CCCATTTTTTGGTGAACTTCGGAGATGGTTGTGTCGGCAATGTTTTGGGCTCTTTGAGCACCGAGTTTAAGAGTTTCGTGAACATATACTTTTCTTGATAAAAATTCATCTCTCTTTTTTCTGAATTTGCTTAATTTTTCTATTAATAATTCAGCTAACGATTTTTTAAAATCAGCATAGCCTTTCTTTTCAAATTTCTTTTCTAATTCTTTTATTGTTTTTTCACTAAACAAGCTATAAATAGTTAATAGATTAGAGATGCCTGGTTTTTTCTTTTCATCAAACTTTATTTTCTTCCCAGTGTCAGTTACGGCTGACATTATTTTTTTCTCAATACTTTTTGGATCTTCAAATAAAGAAATATAGCTTTGAGGTCCAAGTGATTTAGACATCTTTTTCTTCGGATCATTCAAAGACATAATTCTAGCTCCAGTTTTTGATAGAAGATCTTTTGGCTCAGGAAATACTTCGCCGAATTTATTGTTAAATCTTCTGGCGATAGTTCTTGTCAGCTCAATATGTTGAACTTGATCTTTGCCAACAGGCACAGCTATTCCTTTGTATAGTAATATATCAGCTGCTTGGAGAACAGGGTAAGTTAGGAGACCAGCATTAATATCTTTTTTGAATTGTTTTGACTTTTCTTTAAATTGAGTCATTCTTTCTAGTTCTCCTAAGGGAGTAATAGTATTTAAAAGCCAACATAGTTCACTATGTTCTTTGATGTGTGATTGAACAAAGAAAATACTTTTTTGAGGATCAATGCCCAACGCTAGATAAGTAATAGCAGCTTCCAGTATGTTTTTCTGAAGTTCATCTTTATTGTAGGGAATAGTAAGAGAATGAAGATCAGCGATAAAGAAAATACAATCTTCTTGTTTCTGAAGATCTAGCCATTGCTTGATAGCGCCTAGGTAGTTCCCTATATGAATTGATCCTGTTGGCTGAATGCCAGATACTATCCTCATACCTCTATTAGAACAACTAATATTATTGGTCTTCTCTCTGTTTTTGAAAAAAGGAATTGGCCAACTTTGCTTTTTATGTCGTTTTTAACATTAACCCAGTTAACAGCTCCTCCATTTCCAGTGGCTTCATTGATAATTCTGACCACCTTTTTTCTAGTTTGAGCAAGTAATTCTTTGGATTCCCTTAAATATATAAACCCTCTTGATATTATATCAGGAGAACCCTTAACCTGACCAGTCTTTTTATCCACAACAGTAACAACAACAAATATTCCATTGTCAGCTAATTTTTTGCGGTCGTTCAAAACTATCTCTCCGATATCTCCAATCCCAGAACCATCAACAAAGACATAATCAGTATTCACTTTCTTATCGGCGATAGAAATATTATCTTTATTAATGCTAATCACCGATCCATTATCTGGCACGACAACTTTATTTTCTGACATTCCTGCCTCGTAAGCTATTTTAGCCGCCTCTTTTAAGAAGAAATGATTAGCGTAAACAGGAATAAAGTAAGTTGGCTTTATTTCTTTAATGATCTTCTTAATATCTTCTCGATTGCTGTGCCCTGAAATATGAACATTCATAATCTCACTATGAATAACATTATCAGACAATCTATATATTTCATCTTTGAGACGTTGAACACTTCTTTCATTTCCAGGAACAACTGAAGAAGAGAAAACAACAGTATCTTTCTTTTTTATTTTAATAAATCGGTGATCATTGTTAACAATTCTTGATAGGGCAGCGTTTTCTTCTCCTTGAGCGCCGGTAACTAAAATAATTACCTTATTGTCTGGATAATCATTAGCCTTGTCTATTGATATTAAAGTCCCTGGTTTGGGGTTGACATAACCCAAGTTTTTAGCTAATTCCATGCCCATTTTTATAGAAAAACCATCTAAGGCAACCTTTTTGTTGTTTTTAGTAGCATATTCTATTATCTGTTTTATTCTTTCTATTTGGGACGAAAAAGTTGCAATAATAACTCTTCCCGGAGCCTCTTCAATGATCTTTCTTAAATTGTCAAACATTTCTTTTTCAGTAACAGGGGTCTTAGTGTTTGTTGACCCTAAACTCTCAAGCATTAGAATAGTTGGTTCTGGAAGCTTGCCCAATTGAGCATAGGTTATCTTATTTTTTCCTAGCGGGTCATGTTCCATCATCCAGTCGCCGGGATGGATAACAGTTCCCGAAGGTGTTTCAAGAATAACGCCAACAGCGTCCATTATGGCATGATCAACAGGGAAGAACTTAAGAGTGAAAGCACCAAGCTTTACGGTTTCTTCAATATTTTTTATATAAACACACTTAACTTTTTTAGTGCTCCCTTTGGCATAATCTTCCATGCGAAATTTAACCATGTCTAAAGTAAATGGTCTGCCGATGATAGTTGGATGATGAAGTTTTTCCAAAAGTATTGGAGCAGCTCCTATATGATCCATATGACCATGAGAAAAAACAACTCCTTTAATCTGCCCTTCCTTGCCCTTAAGATATTCAGTATTAGGAATAACATAATTAATTCCAGGCATATTTTCTTCGGGAAATTGAAGACCCATGTCTAAAATAACAATATCTTTTCCATACTCAAAAACAGTCATGTTTCTACCGACTTCTTCACATCCTCCAAGAGGAATAATCTTTAATGTATCTAATCCTTTTTCTTTATTCATATTTTTTTCTTGCTTTTAGGAATGATAGATCTTTGGGGACTTCTTTTTTTGGTTTTTCAAATCTTAATTCTGGAACTTGTTTGTAGTTTTCATTTTTAATCCAGCCACTTGTTGTATAGAAATAGCAGACCCCCCCCTTTTTTTGTATGGGGGAATAGTCGCTCTTAGCTTCTATCGCCATCCAGTTAGCCATCTTTAAATCTTGGCCAGATGGATTGATTGTCACATGAGCATAATAGGAAGGGATTATAACGACATCGCCCTTTTTGGCTTTGACAGCATAAACATCTTCAATAACATCATCTTTTTGTTTTTGCATAAAGTAAATGGCTTCACCTTCTAAAACAGTATATATTTCTGGATAGCTCCCGACGTGTTCATGCCCTTTTGTTTTAGTAAATTCTTTACCAAGCATTTGAGCAGGGATAATAGTAATATCATATTTTATCCCGTCTTTTTCGGTAAGTTGGCGATACATATAATATAGCTCAAGATTGGGAGCTGTTTCGGCCCATTGTTTATCGTATAAAACGTCTCGCATGTCATTTAAATAACGAACATCTGAAGTTTTGTCTTTTAATTCCATATTCTTTTTGTGTTTATAAACCAATCTTCAATACCGATAAATCGTTTTGAAGGATCAGTGATTTTCTTTACACTTACTCCCTTTAGATCTTTTGAGGTGGCATAAATAAAATCTGGGCTATAGAGGAATATAGCAGGCATGTCTTTTATTAATATATTTTGGAAAGAGTTTAATTTGCTAGATCTTGTTTCTAAGTCAGAGGCCTTTCTATTTTCTTCTAAATATTTATCGGCTTTGCTGTTATCATATATAGCTAAATTTAAACCAGGATCTTTCTTTTGAGATGAATGCCAGAAAGGAAATGGATCTGGTATTGCTCCCAATACTTCTCCGAATAATAAAGCATCATAATTTCTTGGTTTAATAAAATTCTTCTCTAGTTGAAGAAGTGAGTATTGTTGAATTTCTAATTCTATGCCGACTTGTTTCCATTGTCCCTTTAACATTTCAGAAACCTTAGTCATTTGAAGTTGATCAACAGTTACCATAGTTATTTTTAATTCTGTTATTTCATCTAGTTGCTCAAAACAAAATTCGTTTAATGCTGCTCTTGTGCCTTTACCAACAAAACCAAGAGTATCAATATCGTTTTTTCCCTGAAAATCTTTTACCAATTGTTCTGTTTCAGTTCCGAAATAGCCACTTGTTGTTCCTCCCAAACACTTTTGGAGCTCAGTTACTTCTGCTCCTTGAGACCCTTTTGTTAGTTGACTTTTAAATTCAAAGGTCGGTTTTTTACTAGTGATTTTTTCTCTTATGCCATCTCCGTTGGTATCTTGGTATCCATTTTCATCTAAAATTTCTTTAGCTTTTTCAATATTAAATTCATAGATTGTTTCAGGTTCATCAAATCCATATATTTCTGGCAAAATGGGGGAGTCAACAGTTTTTTGATGGATTTCTTTTTTATTAGTAGCATAATTTAAAGCCAATCTAATATTTTGATCTCCAAGCACTTTTGATTGCTCTTGATTAAAGAAAACAGCAAAATATCTTGGCAAAGACATTAAGTGATTTTCCCAGTTTTCATCAATGGTTACCGCTGAACTTAAGGATAAGGCCTGTATGTTTTTTTTCTTAGCTGCTCTGATTAATTCATCTTCGTCTTCAAAGAAAAGAAATTTAACTTCGGAAATGTTCGGTTTCTTACCATGATAAAAAGAATTTTGCTCCAAAATAATGGACGTTACCTGATTAATTTTTTGCTTAACCTTTTTGATTTTAAATGGACCAGAGCCAACGGGTTCTAGGTTGTGTGGCTCAAAAGCAAATTCTTCAGCAGAAACACTTTGCCAGATATGTTGTGGTAATATGCCGAGAATGGAATTTTCTAAAAAGGCAGCGTATGGTCTTTTCAAGATAAATCTAATAGTTGAATCATTTACTTTTTCTGTCTCCACTCCTACCCAATTTGCTTGAATGGGGCTCTTAAAGTCAGGGTTTTGAATCGTATGGATAGTAAATATTATGTCGTCAACAGTAATTGGTTCACCATCTTCCCATTTGAGATTTTCTTTCAAATTAAAAATATAGACCTTGCCCTCATCTTCCATCTCAAAACTTTCAGCTAGGTTGGGGACAATATTTAAATTTTCGTCAAATTTCATTAATCCAGAAAAAACAAGTTGAGTCAAATCTCTGTCGGCGTCAGAATTAGCATAAATGGGATTAATGAATCTTGGTTGGCCAATAATTCCCTCCGTATAAGTGCCACCGGTTGTTGATATGGGTTTTGTGTTGCTGTAATAAAAATTAAGACAGATAGAAGCAAATGAAAATAAGAATAAGACAAAAAAAGCAAGGAAAGTAATCTTTTCTTTTCCACTTAATATTTTGAAAAACTGAGCCCATTGTTTACGATTAGGCCACTTGGATTTTTTTTCTTTGATCATTGGGATTAAATGATAAGTCTTAGTACTGCTAGAGCAAGAAATATAGTTCCTAGAACTATGGTTGCCCAAAGCAGTTTCTTTTGAATACCTCTTCTAGTAGAATAAAAGCCTCCTCCTCCACTATCACCCCCGCCGAAAGAAGAACCTAGAGCAGTTCCTCTTTGTTGAAGCATAATGAAGATGATTAATAAGATAGCAATTACCGATTGAAGAATTGATAAAATTGTCATAATTTATTTTTTACCTTGTAATCCGAAGAATGAATTTAAGATCCAAACTATTAAAGTTGTCCAGAATAGAGGAATCAAACCAGTAATTTCTAATTCTCTAGGGAAGATAATTTCAATAAGCCAGATAATAGCCAAATTTATTACTAAACTGGACAGGCCTAAAGTTAATATCATAATAGGGAACGATATCGCTTTTAGCAATGGTTTGATATAGAAATTAATTATCCCTAAAACAACACCAATTATTAAAAGGGAGAAGTAAGTTCCATAAAATTCTACTCCCGGAACTATCTTAGCCGCAATAAAAATACCTAAAGCCCCAGAAATAATATGAAAGAGTAATTTTCCTGCATTCATTATTATTATGTTATCAAAAGTATTTGAATCTGTCAATATCTAAAGAGCTGTACTTGATTTTGTTTTGGGAATTTTGTATAATGGAAGACCTGCCTAATTTTATGAAAAACGATTACATAACAATTAAAAATGCCAAGGTTCATAATTTGAAAAATGTTAACGTTAAGATTCCGAGAAATAAGTTAGTAGTTATTACTGGTGTTTCTGGATCTGGAAAATCATCTTTAGCTTTTGATACTCTATATGCCGAAGGTCAGAGAAGATATGTAGAAAGTTTATCATCTTATGCTCGCCAATTCTTGGGAATAATGGATAAACCGGATGTTGAAAAAATAGAAGGTATAAGTCCAGCTATTTCTATTGACCAAAGAAAGGCAGTTCACAATCCACGATCTACAGTGGGTACAGTTACGGAGATTTATGATTATCTCCGTCTTTTGTTTGCTAAAATCGGTAAACCTCATTGTCCTCAATGTGGAAAGTTAATTTCTCGTCAAGAAAATGGGCAAATATTAAAACAAATATTGAAACTTCCCAACGATTCAGAAATTATTATTCTAGGTCCAGTTGTTCGTTATCAAAAGGGAGAACATAAGGCGGTTTTAGAAGAAATCAAAAGGGGTGGTTATGTTCGGGTGAGAGTGGACGGAATTATTTATACAGTTGAGCAGGCCTTAGAAAGAGTTTTGGATAAAAATAAGGCACATGATATTGAAATTGTTGTAGATGACTTAATTATTAACAACGAGCTAAGCAAAGAAAGATTAAGTGACTCGTTGGAAATAGGGCTAAGAATAGGCAAGGGAATAGTTATGATCAATGATTTTATGTTCAGTGTCCACTTCGCCTGTGATAAATGTGGAATTTCTTTGCCAGAGTTAGAACCTCGCTTATTCTCTTTTAACAATCCTTATGGAGCCTGTTCTAAATGTACTGGATTGGGTGAAAAGTTAGAAGTTGATCCTGAATTAGTTATACCTAATCCTAATCTTACTCTTGCCGAAGGAGCTATTATTCCTTGGATGAAAGCTTTTAATAGAGTCGGTCGTCAAAGTTATGTTTATCAACAGCTTTCCGAGTTAGCAGAAAGATATGATTTTTCATTAGATGTGCCAGTAGGGACTTTATCAGAAAAAATAATAGATAAAATTTTATATGGCAATGGAAAATTTGAAGGAGTTGTTCATAATTTAGAAAGAAGATATCGTACGACTGATTCTGACTGGACTCGTAAAGAAATTGAACAATATATGATAGTACGACAATGTCCCGAATGTCACGGCAAGCGATTGAAGCCAGAGGTCTTGGCGGTGAAAGTAAATAATTATTCCATAGATCAGCTTACTGAAACAAGCATAGGTAAACTTAAGAATTTCTTTGAAAAGTTTCCAGATTCAAAAATCTCCGATCCAATAAAAGAAGAGATTTTAAATCGTTGTCAACTTTTGATTGATGTCGGGCTTGATTATTTAACCTTAGATAGAAAAGCTTCTACCTTGTCTGGTGGGGAGGAACAAAGAATAAAGCTATCCATTCAAATTGGTTCAAAATTAACAGGGGTGTTATATGTTCTAGATGAACCATCTATCGGTCTTCATCCGAGAGATCAAAAAAAACTCATCGGCACTTTAAAAACATTAAGAGATTTTGGAAATACTGTTATTGTTGTTGAACATGATATGCAAACTATTAAAGAAGCTGATTGGATAATTGATGTTGGGCCTGGAGCTGGTAAGTATGGGGGAGAGATAATTTTTGAAGGAACGGCAAAACAATTGGCAAAGGCGAAAACTCTAACTGCAAACTATTTAAATAAGAAATTCTGCATAAGTCCGACTTATGCAGGCTTGCATAAGTCGGACTTATGTCAAACCCAAAAGTATTTGATGATTAAAAGTGCTACAGAGAATAATTTAAAGAATATAGATGTTAAAATTCCTCTAGCTAAATTTGTCTGTATAACAGGAGTTTCTGGATCTGGTAAAAGTTCCTTAATGAATGATATTTTAGCCAAGGCACTGCTTAAGAAATTCTATCGTGCCAAAGATGAGCCAGGTCAGCATAAAGAAATATTGGGCATAGAATTTTTAAATAAAGTTGTTTTGGTTGATCAATCTCCGATTGGAAGGACGCCTCGTTCTAATCCGGCAACATATACTGGAGCTTTTTCATATATTAGGGATTTATTCTCTCAAACCAGAGAAGCTAAGGCAAGAAATTATACATCGGGCTTGTTTAGTTTTAATGTTAAAGGAGGAAGATGTGAGGCCTGTGAAGGTCAAGGTCAAGTTAAAATTGAAATGTATTTTATGCCGGACATATATACAGAATGTAAAGAGTGTAATGGTAAGAGATATAATGAAGATGCCTTGGCAGTTAGATATAATGGAAAGAATATTTCAGAAGTTTTAGAAATGACCATTGAAGAGGCATTGGAATTTTTCAAACAAGTTCCTGGTCTCAATCAAAAACTTAAAACATTGAAAGAGGTTGGTCTTCCGTATGTTCAGCTTGGTCAGCCAGCACCATCTTTATCTGGTGGAGAAGCTCAGAGAATAAAATTAGCGACAGAGCTTTCTAGAAAATCTTATGGCAAGACATTATATATTCTTGATGAACCAACAACAGGTCTTCACTTAGACGATATTAATAAGTTAATAAAGGTCTTAAGAGAATTATCTAATAAGGGCAATACCGTTGTTTCTATTGAGCACAACCCAGAATTTATTAAGTGTACGGACTGGGTAATAGATCTTGGTCCCGAAGGAGGCGACAAAGGCGGATATATCGTTGCCCAAGGCACTCCTCAACAAATCTCAAAAAATAAAATCTCCTACACAGGCCATTTTTTAAAGTAACGCTTTTCGTCCGACCGCTACAAAAGCGTTATAATCAAAGGCGTAATATAGCCACGATCGTGGCTATTTTACGCCCTTATTTCTTTTTATCGGATGTTCAACACTCGGTGACTAACACTGCGGTGTTCGACACCGAGTGATTAACATCCTTAGGGAAGATGTGCAAAGCTCGGTTTTGCACATTTTGAGAGATTAAAATTCTCAGAAAGCTCTGTGTCAACTCATTTAACAATCAAACCGAAACGGGTTCTTGACTAAAGGTTGAAAATCTAACCGAAAGCTTTTTGTTAAAGTCGACCCTTAATGAATTATTCTTCTCTTGATAGGCCTTAGCAAGTAAGCTAAGCTTTCTA
>JAHJSY010000015.1 GCA_018830125.1 Patescibacteria group bacterium
ATATTGATTTCTTGATTTCATGTCCATCATAGATTTGTAATTAAAACTTAGTTATTTAATTACAAATCTTAACTAATTTCGGTTAGAAATTAAATGATGCAAGCGATGTCCTTTTGGTTTGATTTTAGATGAGTTAATACGGGGGGTTGACAGGTTTTTTGTTATAGTATAGAATTGATAGTAAGCTAATATTTATTAAGTATTAAATACTAATTAGAAGTATTTTGTTTTACATTTTCTGCTAATCAATTAAATAAAATTTATTTGCCCTGTATTTTGGGAAATTTTTTGTGTTTATGAATAAGCTCAAAGTAAAGAATTTTTCTAAGTCAAAAGTTTCTCTTAAGCGTCCCTATTTATTAGCTCTTCAGAAAGAGAGTTGGGACTGGTTTTGGGCTGACGGATTAAAAGAGCTTTTTTCAGAAATATTCCCCATTAGAGATTATAGTGGCAAAGAATACGAACTCTTTTTTACCGATTATACCTTGGATAAACCGAAGTATAAGACAGATTTAGAAGCCAAAGAAAACAACGACTCTTATGAATCGTCTTTGAGAGTTAAAGCCAAGCTGGTTAATCTTAAAACAGGTAAGTCAAAAGAGCAAGAAGTGTTTTTAGCTGATTTCCCCTTAATGACCGAAAGGGGAACTTTTATTGTTAACGGAATTGAAAGAGTGGCCATTGCCCAGCTTATTCGTTCGCCGGGTGCTTTTTTTAATTTGCAAGTTGTTAGAGGAAAAAATAGATTTGGAGCTAAAATTATTCCTAATAGAGGAGCTTGGCTAGAATTTGAAACAGAGTCAAATGGACTTATTGCTGTTAAAGTTGATAGAAAAAGAAAAGTAGCCGCTACCACTCTTTTGAAGGCCTTGGGAGGTTTTGATAATAAACAGATAGAAGACATGTTTGCTGATGTTAATAATCCGCCAGCTGGCGGATCAGATGTGAATTATATAGAAGAGACATTAAAAAGGGATTCAGCTATAGATCAGCCGAATGCCTTAGTTGAGATATATAAAAGGTTGAGACCGGGTGATTTGGTTACCCCTGATACAGCCAAAGAATTAATTGAAAATACTTTCTTTAATTTTGAAAGATATGATTTATCAAAAGTTGGAAGATGGAGAATGTGGCAAAGATTGCCACGATTAAAGTCGGAACAAGAAAAGAAAGTCATTAAGCCAGAAGACAGAGTCCTAATGGTTAGCGACCTTGTTGAAACAATAAGAGAGATTATTAAATTAAATAACGATCCTGATGCCAGAGCGGATGAAATTGATCATTTAGGGAATAGAAGAGTTAGAACGATAGCTGAAATTATTCAAAATAGAGTTAGAGTTGGTTTAATGAGAATGGAAAGAATTGTTAAAGACAAAATGTCTACCATAGATCCTTATGAAATAGGTCCTGTCAATGTGATTAATCCAAGACCAGTTATGGCTGTTATTAGAGAGTTCTTTACTTCTTCTCAGTTATGTCAGTTCATGGATAACGAAAATCCGCTAGCTGAATTAGAACATAAAAGAAGATTATCAGCTACCGGTCCGGGTGGATTGACCAGAGAAAGGGCTGGCTTTGAAGTAAGAGATGTTCAACCATCTCATTACGGAAGAATTTGTCCAATTCAAACACCAGAAGGTCCCAATATTGGATTGGTTAATCATTTAGCTGGTTATGCTAGAGTCAATCAATATGGATTTATTGAGACCCCTTATTTCAAAGTAAATAATGGTAAAATTGTTAGAGAGGTTTGTTATTTAAATGCTTTTGAAGAAGAAAAACATAACATTGCTCACGGAGGTGTCTCTATTGATAATAATGACCATATTACCGATAAAAAAGTTGAAGCCAGAATAAAAGGAGCTCCGGGAGTTATTGATAAAGACAAAATTGACTATATTGATGTTTCAACAGAACAATGTATTTCTATGGGAACATCCCTTATTCCGTTTTTGCAGAATGATGATGCCAATAGAGCTTTAATGGGATCAAATATGCAACGTCAGTCAGTACCTTTGGTTATACCAGAGGTACCTTTAGTTGGAACAGGATCTGAAGAAAGAGTAGCAAGGGACTCTGGGCAAGAAGTAATTGCTGAAGAAGATGGCGTTGTAACAGAAGTTGATGCTAAGGAAGTTGTTGTTGGTAAACACAAATATGATTTAAAAACATTTGTTAGAACTAATCAATACACTTGCTTCCATCAAAGACCGGCCGTAGAAAAAGGTCAGTCGGTTAAGAAAGGTGATATTTTGGCTGATGGAGGAGCAATATCTAACGGCCGACTAGCTTTAGGTCAGAATGTTCTAGCCGCCTTTATGTCTTGGCGAGGATGTAATTTTGAAGATGCTATTGTCTTTTCGGAAAGACTAGTTAAAAATAATTACTACGCCTCTATTCATCTAGAGAATTTTAGATGTGATGTTAGAGAAACCAAATTAGGACCAGAAATTACTACTTGCGATATTCCAAATGTTTCAGAAGAAAAACTTAAAGACTTAGATGAAGAAGGGGTTGTTAGAATCGGAGCTGAAGTTGGACCCAATGATATTTTAGTTGGTAAAATTTCTCCAAAGGGAGAAGCAGGTGTTACAGCCGAAGAAAGATTATTGAGAGCTATTTTTGGAGAAAAAGCGAGAGATGTTAAAGATACTTCTTTGGTTATGCAACATGGTAAGAAGGGAAGAGTTGTTGGCGTTAAAATATTCTCTCGAGATCTTGGCCATAAGTTAGAGCCAGGTATTATTAAAAGAATTGAAGTTGAAATAGCGGTAATGAGAAAAGTTAAGGCCGGTGATAAATTAGCTGGGCGTCATGGAAATAAGGGAGTTATTTCTAAGGTGGTTCCAGAAGAAGAGATGCCATTTTTAGAAGATGGTACGCCAGTGGATATTCTTTTGAATCCACTAGGTGTTGCTTCTAGAATGAACATTGGTCAGATATTGGAAACTCATTTAGGAATGGCCGCTCATAAGCTGGGCTATATTTGTGAGACACCTTCTATGTCTGGAGCTAAAGAAGAAGATATTAAAGAAGAATTAAAGAAAGCTGGCTATCCAGAAGATGGTAAATTTATATTATATGATGGAAGAACTGGCCTGCCTTTTCCAGAACCGATTACGGTTGGCTATATGTATATGATGAAACTTATTCATATGGTGGATGATAAAATCCATATGCGTTCTATTGGTCCTTATTCTTTAATTACTCAGCAACCATTAGGCGGTAAGGCCCAATTCGGAGGTCAAAGATTTGGAGAGATGGAAGTCTGGGCTTTAGAGGGATATGGAGCCGCCAATATATTGCAGGAGGTCTTAACCATTAAATCAGATGATGTTATGGGAAGAGCATCAACTTACGAAGCAATATTAAAGGGAGATCCAATTAGAAATCCTAATGTACCAGCGTCGTTTAATTTATTAGTATCAGAATTAAAATCTCTAGGACTGAGTATAGAGATTAAGGAGAAGGCCCATTAAAAATTAATACGGTGTTCGACACCGAGTGACCAACATCTCAGGATGTTTGACACTCGGTGACTAACACCTTAGCTCAGAATGTTTTTCACTCGGTGTCGAACACCGCAGTGTTAGTCACCGAGTGTAGAACATTCGATATCAAAATTAGAATAATCAGAGACCCGGTCTCTGTAAATCTACATTATTATTATGCCTTACAGGGATCAACAATTAGTCAATGATGAAGTTTATCACGTCGTATTGAGAAGAATTGAAGATGAATTACTCTTTAAAGGCGTAGATGATTATTATAGAGGAATATTTTCTATTTATGAATTTAATACTACTAAACCAGTTATAATTCGAGAAAGACGCAAAATTCGTGAACAAATAAAGAAAGAAAACAGAGACCCGGTCTCTGTAATTGATGAAAGAGATAGATTGGTAGATGTTTTAACTTTTTGTTTAATGCCGAATCATATCCATTTATTATTGAGACAACGAAAAGACGGAGGGATAACTAAATATATTAATAAGATTGGTGCTGGATATCCTGCCTATTTTAAACAGAAACACGGACTAACTCGTAAGGGATACTTCTTTCAGGGAAGGTTCGTGGCAGTTCATGTTAAGGATAACAAACAATTAACAACAGTATTCGTATACATTCACGCAAATCCAATTTCCCTAATTCAGCCAAAATGGAAAGAAACAGGAATTTATAATCCCGATGAAGTCATTAAATTTTTAGAAGAATACAGATGGTCAAGTTATTTAGATTATATCGGCATAAAGAATTTCCCTTCGGTGATAGAAAAAGAATTACTAACAAGCTTAATAGGTAACGAAGAAAAATGTAAAGAGATTATTAATAATTGGGTAAAATATAAAGGTAAAATTCAAGAATATGAAGAACTTGCCTTAGAATAAAATAAAAATCAGAGACCGGGTCTCTGTTAGCCCGACGAACAGACCTTTAAACTCTTAAATTAAGAAGAAATAAATAATATAAGTAAATTATTAAATGAAAATAATAAAAAATATATGGCAGAAGTAAAAATTTTAATGAAAGGTTATGCAAAAGAAATAGAAGGAGAAGAATTTGCTTCTTCAACAATTACTTTAATTCAGGATAATAACTTGAATATAATTGTTGACCCTGGAATGAATAGAAAGGGATTATTAGACAGCTTGGCAAAAGAAGGATTAAAGTCAGAAGATATCAACTTTATCATTGTAACCCATACCCATTTAGATCATTCTCTTTTAGCTGGCATTTTCGGAAACGCTAAAATTTTAGATAATAATAATGTTTATTCTTTTGATGGTAAGATAACTGAACACGATAGCATCGTTCCGAATACGGAAATACAAATTATTAAAACACCTGGTCACGATCAATTTCATTGTTCAGTTTTAATAAATACAAAAAATAGGGGTAAGGTAATTATAGCTGGTGATGTATTTTGGTGGACAGATGATGAAGAACAAAAATTAGACAGGCAAAGTTTATTAGAACACAAAGATCCTTATGTTAAAGATGAGAAAGTATTAAGAAAGAGCAGAGAGAAAATTTTAAAGATTGCTGATTATATTATTCCCGGTCACGGGGAAGGGTTTAAATTAAATAAATAAAATTATCCATGGCAATAATAAAAAAGAAAGATAAAATCAGAGACCGGGTCTCTGTTAACTAAAAAATAAATTATAAAATTATTATGAGGGTAGCTGATTTAGAATCCATTAGAATAAAGATTGCCTCACCAGAAGATATCCTATCTTGGTCAAATGGTGAAGTAACAAAACCGGAAACGATTAATTATAGGACTCAGAAAGCTGAGAAGGACGGTTTATTTTGCGAAAAAATATTTGGTCCAGAAAAGGATTACGAATGTTATTGTGGAAAATACAGAAGGATAAGATATAAGGGAATAGTCTGTGAAAGATGTGGAGTAGAAGTTACCAAGGCCACCGTTAGAAGAGAGAGAATGGGGCATATTAAATTAGCTACTCCTGTTTCTCATATTTGGTTTTTGCGTGGAGTTCCTTCAAGAATAGGAATGGTTTTGGATATTCCGATGCAACAACTAGAAAAAGTTATCTATTTTGCTGCCTATATTGTTACCACTGTTAACGAAGAAGCTAAGAGCAGAATATTAGAAGAGATTGAGAAGGAATACAAGATGAAAGTTAAGAAGAAAAAACAAGAAGTAACCGATAAGAAAGAATTGGAAGCAGATTTAGAGGCCTTAAAATCTGCTAAAGATAGAGCCAAGGAAGAAATTAATGAAATTGAATTTTTGAGAGTTTTTTCGGAAGTTGAATATTATGATTATTCTTTAAAATATGGAGAAGTTTTTGAAGCTGGAACTGGTGCTGAGACATTAAGAAATCTTTTTGAGAAAGCTGATTTGAAAAAGGAAGTAGTAGAATTAAAAGAAAAAATAGAAAAAGCAACAGCTATAAATAAAAGAAAGCTTTTAAGGCGACTAAGGTTTTTGCAAGGAATGATGAAGGCGAATATTAAACCAGAATGGATGTTTTTGAGTATGATTCCTATTTTGCCTCCTGATTTAAGACCGATGGTTCAATTAGACGGGGGAAGATATGCCTCTTCTGATTTGAATGACTTATATAGAAGAGTAATTAATAGAAATAATCGTTTAAAATACTTATTAGAAATTGCTGCTCCAGAAGTAATTGTTAGAAATGAAAAAAGAATGCTTCAGGAAGCTGTTGATGCTTTAATTGATAACGGAATGAGAAAGGGAATTTTAACAACAGCGACCACTGGTGGAAGGCGTTTGTTAAAGTCATTGGCCGATATGCTTAAAGGGAAGCAAGGAAGATTTCGTCAAAATCTTTTAGGGAAAAGAGTTGATTATTCTGGAAGATCGGTTATTGTTGTTGGACCAGAATTAAAACTTCATCAGTGTGGATTGCCCAAAAGAATGGCCTTAGAATTGTTTAAACCATTTGTTATTAAGAAAATTTTAGATAAAGAACTAGCCTATAATGTAAGAGGAGCGTCAAAATTAATTGAGCAACAAACAGATGACATTTGGGCTATTCTAGAAGAAGTCGTTAAGGGAAAATTCGTGCTACTCAATAGAGCACCGACTTTGCATCGTTTAGGTATTCAAGCATTTCAGCCAGTATTGATTGAGGGAATATCAATTGAAGTTCATCCGATGGTTTGTAAAGCATTTAACGCTGACTTTGATGGTGATCAAATGGCTGTTCATGTTCCTCTAAGTGACGAAGCTCAGAAAGAAGCCAAAGAATTGATGCTTTCGGCTCGTAACATGCTTAAGCCAGCAACAGGAATGCCGGTTGTAGCTCCAACTCAAGATATTGTTCTGGGTTGTTATTGGATTACTAAAATTGACAAAGGAGCTAAGGGAGAAGGCAAGGTCTTTTCTTCTCCAGAAGAAGCCATCTTAGCCCAAGAGCAGGAGCATGTTAATATAAGGGCTAAAGTAAAAATTAGAATTGACGGTAAAATAATGGAAACAACTGTTGGAAGAGTTTTAATGAATGAGGCCTTTCCGAAAGAGCATGAATTTGTTAATGATTTAATGACTTCCAAAAAACTGGAGAAATTAGTTGGTAAAGCTATTGAAGATTTTGATCAGGAAATTGTTGAGGATACTTTAGATAAAATTAAAAACTTAGGCTTTGAAGCAGCTACTATTTCGGGTATTACCTGGGGGATGAGCGATTTAATTGTTCCTAAAGAAAAGAAAGGCATTATTGAAAGTGCTGAAAAAGAAATAGAAGCTATAGAAGGCCACTTTAAGAAAGGGTTGCTTTCTAAAGATGAAAAAGGAAGTAAAGTGATTGAGGTTTGGACCAAAACAAAAACAGAATTAGAAAAATTAGTTCCAATTACTTTGCCTGAAATGGGATCTATTTTTACTATGGTTGATTCGGGGGCAAGAGGTTCTTGGAGCCAGCCGGTTCAGATGGCAGGAATGAAAGGATTGGTAATTAATCCAGCTGGGCAGATTATTGAATTGCCGGTTAAGAGTTCTTTCAAAGAAGGATTTGATGTTTTGGAATACTTTATTTCTACGCATGGAGCTAGAAAGGGAACGGCTGATACAGCGTTAAGAACATCTACAGCTGGTTATTTAACAAGACGTTTAGTTGATGTTGCCCATGAAATAATTGTTCATGAAAGTGACTGTAAAGATAAGGATGGCTTTATTGCCTATAAAAAAGATTCTGATATTCTTGGTCAAGATTTTTCCTATAAAATAGTCGGCAAAACAAGTTTGGAAGATATTAAAGTGGATGGCAAAATTGTTGTTAAAAAGGGAGAGATAATTGCTTGGGAGCCGGGTAAAAAAATAACCGAAGAAGATAAGATTGATAAAGTCAAAGTTCGGTCGCCTCTTACTTGCAAGGCAACGAGAGGAATTTGCCAAAAATGTTATGGCTGGGATTTAGGCATGAATCAATTGGTTAAAAAAGGATCAGCTGTTGGAATCATTGCCGCTCAAGCTATTGGTGAGCCAGGAACTCAATTAACAATGAGAACTTTCCATACTGGTGGAGTTGCTGGAGGATCAGGTGATATTACAATGGGTCTTCCAAGAGTCCAAGAGATTTTTGAGGCAAGAATTCCAAGAGGGAAGGCAGAAATTTCAATGGTAGATGGAAAGGTCTTAGAAATAACTGAGAAAAGAATACTTAAGATTCAGGTCAAAAATGAAAAAGAGCCAGTGGAGTATAAATTACCAGCGAAAACAGCATTGTTTGTTCAAAAAGGAGATAATGTAATTAGCGGACAACAACTTTGTGAGGGAAATCTTGATTTAAAAGAATTGTTTAAAGCTAAGGGCAAAGAAGATGCTCAAAGATATATTTTAGATGAAATTCAAAAGATATATGTTTCTCAGGGAGCGATAATTCATGATAAACATGTTGAAATTATTGTTCGTCAAATGTTTTCTAGGGTGAAAGTAAAAGAAGTGGGTGATAGCTTTTTTACTATTGGTGAAATTGTTGAAAGAACAAAATTTCTTGAAGAAAATATGAAACTTAAAAAAGATAAGAAAAAGATAGCCAAGGCAACTGTTACCTTGCTTGGAATATCTCGTGTTTCTCTAACAACTGACTCATTCTTATCCTCGGCCTCTTTTCAAGAAACTTCCCGTGTTCTTATCAGGGCTGCTATGGAAGGTAAAGTAGATAACCTCCGTGGTCTAAAAGAAAATGTCATCATTGGCAAGTTAATACCCGCCGGAACTGGCTTCAAAAAATAAGGAGCTAAGCTCCTTATTTTTTTTCTGTGTATAAATACGGTTGACATGGTATTTTATAGCTAGTATTATGAATATATGGAGTAGCAATCCATATATTAGTAGGAATTTATGGAGTAGTAATCTTATGATTAAACGTTATTATAATTTAGAAAAACTAATAAAACCAGGTAAAGTTTTAATTATCTATGGTCCTCGTAGGGTTGGAAAAACAACCTTGCTTAATGATTTTTTATCACATACTAAATTAAAATATAAATTGGATTCTGGTGACAATATTCAGATTCAACAAGTTTTAAGTTCTCAGGACTTTTCTCAAATTAAAGAATATGCCATGGGGTATGAGCTAATTGCTATTGACGAAGCTCAACAAATTCCCAACATTGGAATGGGATTAAAAATTCTTGTTGATCAGTTGCCTAAATTAAGAATTATTGCTACTGGTTCCTCATCTTTTGATTTATCGCAAAAAATAGGAGAGCCTCTTACAGGAAGAAAGAAAACTTTAACATTATTTCCTTTTTCCCAAGTAGAGCTTTTAGAAAAATACAATAAGTTTGAAATAAAACAGAGTCTTGAAGATTTTTTAATTTTCGGGTCTTATCCAGAAATTATTACTGCCAAAAGTCGTAAAGAGAAAATAGATTTATTGAATGAGCTAACCAATTCCTATTTACTAAAAGATATTTTTAGCCTAGAACGAATTAAAGGATCAAAACAACTTCTTGATTTATTGAAATTATTATCTTTTCAAGTGGGCAATGAAGTTTCTCTTAATGAATTAGCTACTAAAGTCCATTTAGATATAAAAACAGTGGGTAAATATTTGGATATTCTAGAAAAGGCGTTTGTGTTAAAACGTGTGGGTGCTTTTAGCCGTAATTTACGAAAGGAAATTTCAGGTAAAGCAAAGTATTATTTTTATGATAATGGAGTACGGAATGCTGTTATTTCTCAATTTAATTCTTTAAATAATAGAAATGATGTTGGTCATTTATTTGAGAATTTTATTGTCATGGAAAGATTAAAGGATAATGCCTATAAGGCAAAATCGGGTTCAAGTTATTTTTGGCGAACCTATGACGGTCAGGAGATAGATTTAATTGAAGAAAAGAATGGCAAACTTTATGGTTTTGAAATAAAATGGTCATCCAAAGCAAAAACTAAAAAGCCCAAGGACTGGCTAAAAAGTTATAAAAATGCAGATTATAAAATTATTAACCAAGAAAATTATTTAGATTTTATTGGAGTAAAATAAAATCGGACTTGTTTTTTAGTTTATAGAGTTTATAATTAAATTGTATAAAGAGTAATATGTGAGAATATATAATTATGCTTACAAGTGAAGATGTTCAAAAACTTATAGAAGTGTTTGCTACAAGGGAAGAGGTTGCTACTAAGACAGATTTAGAAGGAATGAGAGAAGATTTTTCTGATCTTCAAACTTCGGTTGATGCTTATGCTCAAAAAGCTGATTCTTATTTTTCAAGAAATGGTTATGTTATCTCATAAAGTAGATCGTAATGAAAAATGGATTCAGCAACTTGCTGGCAAGCTTAACGTAAAATTAGAATATTAATGTGCTTAACCGGGATAAGCACATTTTTTAATGTTAAATACGGTGTTCGACACCGAGTGACTGACATTGCGATGTCCGACACTCGGTGACTAACACCTCAGCCGGTGATTAACATCTTGGCTCAGAATGTTTTTCACTCGGTGTCGAACGTCGCAGTGTTAGTCACCGAGTGTAGAACATTCGAATATCCAAGAGGCGTGTCCTCTTGTTTTTTTAGTTTATAGAGTTTATAATTAAAATATAATAAATAGAAAGAAAAAGTTTTAACATAAGAATTAACTTTCAATTTTTAAACAAATAGTTAAAACATGATTATTAAGATTGTTTTAGATGAATCAGGAACTTTGCCTGATACCAAGGATAAATTTATAATAATTTCTGGCGTAAGAATAAAAAATTTAAAAGAAGCTGAAAATATTTATAGTAGAATTTTGACTTCTTTGAAGCAAAGAAAAATACAACTTCAGGAAATAAAGTTTTATCATTCAGGACAAAAAACTAAGCGTCAATTTCTTTCGGGCATAGTGTCAGCTAACTTTGAGATATTCATTTTAGCGGTGAACAAAAAAGGAAGAAAGATAGCTGATAGTCCAGAAAATTATGCATTATTAGTTGCTGATTTGATAAATGAAATAAATCTTTGGTATAAAAACGAGGAAATGGATCTTATTATAGATAGGCATTTTTATAGAAAAATTGATCAAGATAGATTTCAAGAAATTTTAAAGAAAAAAATAGATAAGGACTTAAAATATCAAGTAGAGCAAGTTGATAGCAAACAGAATCCATTAGTTAATATAGCCGATATGACTGCTGGTGCTGTTCTGAGGAAATATAATAGTGAAGACATGGGATTTTACGATTTGATTAAAGAAAATATCATAATTGAAAAAATAGTAAGTTGGCCAGAAATAAAAAGAAGAAATCTAAATCAGGAATAAAAAAAACTCACCCGAACCGACGCAAGCATCCATCCAAGTGAGATTATGATGTCAGTATAGCAAATCAAGAATATTTGTCAAGCATTTTATCCCCATCAATGTTGTCGACGACGGCGTAGGGGCGAACCTATGTGTTCGCCCTCTTGTTTTTTTTAATCTACAAGGTTATAATTAAATTATAATGAAGAAAAGAAAAAAGAAAAAATTTAAATATAAGCACGAGAAAGAAAAAAGAGAAAGTAGGTTTGCTCTGCCAAGCGAAATAAAGCAAACTATTTTTGGTGTTGTTTTAATTGTTTTAGCTTTGATTATTGGACTAAGTTTTTTTAATTTAGCTGGTAGTGCTGGAAAATATTTTATAAATACTTCAAGATTTTTAATAGGAGAAACAATTTTCTTGATTCCTCTTATCCTTATTCTTGGAGGATTAGTATTTTTAAACTCTAGGGGTAATCAAGAATTATTGGATAGAGGAAAGAAGGTTTTTTGGCCAGTTGTTTTAACAGGTTTTCTTTTGGTAATTGGAGTAACAGGTTCTTTGGCGACTTTCAATGTTGAGGCCAAAAGAGGTGGCTGGATGGGTTATCTTTTATCTTGGTCATTCTTGAAATATCTTGGATTTTGGGCGACTCAATTAATTTTTATAGCCCTAATTATTATAGGTGGATTAATGTTCCGTCATTTTCTTAAGAGACCAGCTAAAGAAGAAGAAAAAAAAGAAAAAGAAGAAGAAAATCCTATCTCTGCTGAAGCTCCAGCAGATAAGCCATCTATTATTAGAAGAATCTTTGCACCTAAATTTAGAATAAAAGAAGTCCCTCATTTTGATTCTCAAGGAAATTCGCTGGCTGGCGGAAAGGAGCCAAGCTCTCCAGTAAAGCTTGAAGCGAGGCCAGTATCAGGATCCAAAATTTTTACTTATCAGCCACCGCCTCTAGATTTACTTGACGAAGAGAAGGGAGCACCAATGAGTGGAGACACAAAAGCAAATGCCTCTATTATTAAAAAGACATTAGAGAATTTTAATATTAATGTTGAAATGTCAGAGGTAAACATTGGGCCAACTGTTACCCAATATACTTTTAAGCCGGCCGAAGGAGTAAAACTTTCTAAAATAACTGGACTTTCTAATGATTTAGCTCTAGCTTTAGCGGCTCATCCAATTAGAATTGAGGCACCTATCCCTGGAAGATCGTTAGTTGGTATTGAAATCCCTAATAAAGGGAGAGCTCAAGTTCGTCTAAGAAACCTAATTGAGAATGATGCTTTCCAAAAATCCGACTCTAATTTAAATATTGCTTTAGGTCGAGATGTTTCGGGAGTAGCAGTATATACTGATCTTACGAGGATGCCTCACTTGTTAGTCGCTGGAGCCACTGGTACTGGAAAAACAATATTTCTAAACACATTAATCTTAAGCTTGCTCTATCAGCCAAGCACGCCTTTTAAAAGTGCTGGACCAGAAACGCTGCGTCTTATTCTAATTGATCCAAAAAGAGTAGAGTTTCCAGTGTATAGTAATATACCTCATTTGTTATGTCCTATTCTCTATAATGCTGATCAAACAATCGGAGCTTTAAGGTGGTTGACTGGAGAAATGGAAAGAAGGTTTGAGGTATTGGCAGAAGCTAAGTCAAGGAATATAGGATCATTTAATGAAAAGGCCTTAAAAAATGGAACGTCTTCTTTGCCGTTTATTGTTGTAATTATAGATGAATTAGCTGATTTAATGGCCGCCAAAGGAAGAGAAATTGAGGCCGGAATTGTGCGATTGGCTCAAATGGCTAGAGCCGTTGGCATTCACTTGGTTGTTGCTACTCAAAGACCGTCAGTAGAAGTTATTACTGGTCTTATCAAAGCCAATATTACTTCTCGAGTGACCTTCCAAGTTGCCTCTCAAGTTGATTCCAGAACTGTTATTGATACAGCGGGAGCCGAAAAACTTTTGGGGGCCGGAGATTTATTATACATTTCTTCCTATACTCCAAAGCCAAAAAGAATCCAAGGCTCTTATGTAACAGAAAAAGAAGTGAAAAGAGTTATTAAGCATATTACCGATAAAGCAGAAGCAGAGGGGGAGCTAGACATGGACGAAGAATTAATACAAACCATTCAAAGGGGCGGAGAAGAATCAGTTACAATCAGGGGAGAGTCAGGTTTTGAAGATATGGGCAATGATATATTGTTTGAGGATGCTAAAAACTTAGTTGTCGAATATAATAAAGCATCGGCTTCTTTCTTACAAAGAAGATTGCGTGTTGGTTATGCAAGAGCAGCGAGATTAATAGACATGTTAGAAGATCAGGGCATTGTTGGCCCGGCCAATGGAGCCAAGCCGAGAGAAATCTTCGGCAATTTAGACACTTCGCAGGTTCCACTTCCTCCTCCGCCAGTTGGCGGACCGCCGGCTGGCGGAGAAGCAGGCGATGAAGATAAACAATGGGAAAAAATATGAAAAAAGAAAAAAAAGACCTAAAAGATTTACAAGAAGCATTAGATGAGATAAGACAGCGTTTTGGCGAAGGTGCTATTATGAATTTAAGCGAAACCAGAAAGGTTGATGTTGATTCTATTCCAACTGGTTCTATTTCTTTGGATTCTGTTTTGGGAATAGGAGGAGTCCCAAGAGGAAGAGTGATTGAAATATATGGGCCTGAAAGTTCAGGAAAAACAACAGTTGCTTTACATATATGTGCTGAAGCTCAAAAGAAAGGAGGGGTGGCTGCATTTATTGACGCTGAGCATGCTATGGATCCTGATTATGCTGGAAAGATTGGTGTTGATATTAATAATCTTTTGATATCTCAGCCCGATTCGGGAGAACAAGCCTTACAAATCGTTGAGACATTGGTTAGATCAGGAGAGGTTGATGTTATTGTTGTTGATTCAGTGGCTGCTTTAACCCCTAGGGCAGAGATTGCTGGAGAAATAGGTGATACCACGATTGGACTTCAAGCGCGACTAATGTCATCTGCCTTAAGAAAGCTTGCCTCAATAGTTTCCAAAAGTAACAAAACAGTTGTCGTTTTTCTTAATCAAACAAGAATGAAAATTGGTGTGATGTTTGGTAATCCAGAAACAACACCGGGGGGGATGGCTCTTAAGTTTTATTCTTCAGTTAGAATTAACTTAAGAAAGATTGCTCAAATAAAACAGGGAGAGGCGGTTATTGGAAATAGAGTTAAGGCAAAGATAGTTAAGAATAAAGTAGCGGCTCCATTCAAGATTGCCGAATTTGATATTTATTATAACGAAGGAATTTCTCATGTCGCCGAGCTTATCAATATTGGACTAAAGGGAGGAGTGGTTAAGAAGTCAGGAAGCTGGTATCAGTATAATGAACACAAGCTTGGGCAAGGGGTGGAAGGAGCTAAATTATTTTTAGGCGAGAATCCTCTGATTCTAAAGGAACTAAAAAAAGCCGTCATAGAACAGGCTTAATTTAGATAGATTATTTCGTGCAAGCAGATAAGAGTCCGAGATGTCGGGCTCTTTTTACATCAAAAAATTTGACATGAATAATAAAAAATGCTAGCATTCTTTATTCAAGAGTAATAGTTCAAAACAGCAACTTAACAACAAAATAATGATAAGGAGAGCACTATGGACGCAGAGACAAAGTCTTTATTGGTGGCTTTTTTGGAGAAAGAGGAAAAAGAGAGAGGAGTAAATCTAGATATAGAGAGACTGAAAGAACAGTTGCCTCAAATCTCAGACCCGGAAAAGCTTATATCCTTATGGAGAAAAGCTCCTTCCAATCTGAAGGCTCCAATTGAAGCCAGATTATCTGAAGTACTGAA